>DATKSB010000025.1:0-41992 GCA_035531855.1 Binataceae bacterium (SeqCode) | reverse complement strand
TTGAACTTCAAGCCCGAACGCCTGCTGATAGAAGTTAAGCGACCGCAAAATGTCGCTCACGTTCAGATTGATATGTCTCAGTCCGCGCGATTTGATCGTCGAACCGCCTCCTGAGATTGGATGATTTCGACGCTTCGTCTTCGCGCCAATCAGGACGCCGCCGGCGCCGATGCGGGCGCCGCGATCAACACTCCTGCGCGCGATAGTTCGTCAACTTCGCTCGCGGAAAGCCCCGCGACCTCGGTCATGATCGCCGCGTTGTCGGCGCCCATGCGCGAGGCTTTGACCTCGGTACGATCGGGCCACGCCGAAAACTTGACCGGCATTCCCGGGATATCGAATTCGCCGAAAGCCTCATCCTTCACGCGGCGCACGGTCTTGCGCCCGCGCAAATGAGGATGCGCCATCGACTCCGCGAGCTTGTACACCGGCGCGCACGGCACGCGCTCGGCGTCGAGCAGGGCGATCGCGGCGTCGCGCTCGGGAAAGCTCTGCAGCCAGCTTTCGATGGTCTCGCGCAGCACGAGGTTGTTCTTGAGTCGGTCACGATTGGTCTTGAAGCGCGGGTCGTCTGCCAGCTCGGGCCGTTTCATCGCGCGCCACAGCCGTGCGATCTCATGCTGCTGCACCACCAGGAAAACATAACCGTCGCTCGCCTTGTAAACGCCGCAGGGCGCTCCGGTCGGATGGGTCGCGCCTCCGCGCTTGGGCGTGAACTTTCCCGGCCGCAGCGAAACCACAGGCACAGAGAGCTCGTGCATATGAAAGTAGGTGTCGAGTAGCGACGCGTCGAGCATCTGCCCCTCGCCGGTGCGCTCGCGATGCAGCAGCGCGAAGCCGACCGCCATCGCGGCGGCGACCCCGGTCGATACGTCGCCGATCGCCATCGGCGGCACGATCGGCGATCCCTCCGGCTCGCCGAGCTGATCGGTGATTCCCGCCAGCGCAGCGCCCAGGTAATCGTAGCCCGGCTTGTAGCTGAGCGGTCCGGTCTGTCCGGCGACCGAGACCGAGCACATGATGATCTTCGGGTTGATTTTCTTTAGCGCCTCGTAACCGAAGCCCATCTCGCCGATCACGCCGGGTGCGAAATTCTCGACGACAACATCGATCTTCGGGATCATCTTGAGCAGCAAATCACGTCCGCGCGGGTCGCGCAGATTGACTCCCAGACTGCGCTTGGAATGGTTGTGCTGGAAGTAATAGGTGCTCATGCCGTCGCGGACCAGGCCGAGCACGCGGACGTGGTCGCCCTCGAGCGAGCGCTCGACCTTAATCACGTCGGCGCCCATCTCACCGAGAATCCGGGTGCAGGTCGGCCCGGCGACGAAATGGGTGAAATCAAGAACGCGATAGCCTTCAAGCATCCGCGGGCGTTGTTCCATTTTGCTCTCCCGAAATCAGATCGCGGGCGCCGCGAGCTAGCGTTCGCCGCGCGCCAGACAATCGGCGCAAATGCCGTAGAGTTCCATTTTGTGGCGGCGCAACTGCGCCTTGAGCTCGCGCGCGACCATTTCTTGCAGCCGCTCGATACTGTCGTTCTCGAATTCGATAATCTTGCCGCAGCGCTCGCAGATGAAGTGATCGTGATGCCGCTCGCCCGTCGCCTCGTAGCGCGCCTGGCCTTCGTCGAAATGGCGCTCTTGCAGCAGGTCGCACTCGCGCAGGAGCCGCAGCGTGCGGTAAATGGTCGCGTAGCCGACGTGCGGATTGACCTTCTTGACCTCGGCGTAAAGTTCTTCGGCGCTGATATGGCGGCCGATTCCGAAGAACACGCGAGCGATATCGTCGCGCTGGCCAGTCGATTTGAGCCCGCGATCCTTGAGCCGCAGATGAAACGTGCTCATCCGCTCTTCGGCGCTGGCGTGAGGCATGTGGCCGACCACCGTGCGCGTATGCTCGGTGGTGCGATGCTCTCCTCGCGGCATCGATTTCACCTACTGCGCCCCCGCTCCCGGCTGAACGACACGGCGCGCCGCCGGCGAGAGGTACAGCGCTTCCAGGTCGTGCGAGCGCAGCGCCTCCGCCAGCACTTCGAGCTGCTCGGCGGCGGGCTGTTCGCGATCGATGATGACCATGTCCTTTTCGCGCAAGCGGCAGGCTCCTCCGCGCGCGCGGTAGCCGACCTCGCGCAAGATCCGCTCGCGGCGCACTTCCAGGCCTACGCGCCCGGCGGCCTCGCTCAGTTCTTCAACCAGCTTGAGGAGCCGTGATTCCTTCTGCTCGCTCATCGCATACCACCTTCGGGCATCGTTCGTATCGCAGCCTCTTGAGGCTTACCCGCGCCTCGTGATATCGCGGAACTCCAAACGGAGGACTGGCCGTTGATCAAGAAAATTCTCGTCGGCATCGACACCTCCGAACATTCGCGCAACGCGCAGGCCTATGCCTTTAACATCGCTCGTCGCCTCGGCGCGACCCTGATTGGAGTTCATGTCGTCGATATCGTGTCGATCGAAGGCTCATTCTTCCATGATATATCAGGTTCGCTTGGTCTTGAACCATATCTGGACTTTTCCTCGAAGATGCGCGAGGTGCTGACCGCGCGCGGACGCACGGTGCTCGACGAATTCGCAGCCGCCGCCCAGCGCGAGAATATCGCCGCCGAGACCGTGCTCGATATGGGGATTGTTGCCAACCAGATTTGCGACCGCGCCAAGAGCGCCGACCTGGTGATGATCGGGCATCGCGGCGTCAACGAACGCTTCTCGAGCGGACTGCTAGGCTCGACCGCTGAGGCGGTGGCGCGCAAATGTCCGCGTCCGCTGTTTATCGCGCCGATGAAATTCCGCGAAATCCAGCGCCCTGTTCTTGCCTACGACGGCAGCGAGCGCGCCTCGCGCGCGATGCGCGCGGCGGCGGAAGTCGCAAACGGGCTGGGAGTAGCCCTTACGGTGGTGACGGTCGCGCGCGACCCGAAGCTGGGCGAGCGCACGCTCGAGGAGGCGCGCAAGTATTTCGAGCCGTACACGCCGCCGGCGGAATTCAAACTGCTCGCGGGCCGCGCCAACGAGGAGATAATCAAGTTTCTGAAGGAGCGCGACGCCGACCTGCTGTTTATTGGCGCATACGGCCACAGCAGGATAATCGAGATGGTGCTCGGCTCGACCACCGAATTCGTCTTGCGCAATTCCCCGTGCCCGGTGTTCCTGTCGCGCTAGCGGGCAGACCACGATTGAGGTGAGGCTATGCCAGCGATGGACGCCGCTTCACAAGCCGAATCTGACAAGGTGATTTGCAGTTTCTGCGGAAAACCTCACGCCGCCGTTCGTAAAATGGTGAACGGTCCTAATGGCGTCTTCATTTGCGACGAGTGCATAGTTCTGTGCCTCCAAATTGTTTCCCGCGAAGGGTTGAATCTTCGCTTCGCGTATTTCAGTTTTGAATTTGTCGCTAAACTTCTGTATCCGGCCACGCTGCTTTTTGATCGGAAGAGGAAATCGGATTAATCAGCCGTGGCGATGACTCGGCACTCGGCGCGCGCTACGATTCTCGTCCGGAGCAACGCTGGTGAAATCCTGGGACGCTCTCCCCGATCGCGCGCTCGCGGACGCGGGCGAGATCACTCGCGCGTTCGTATCTGCCGGAGCGAACGACTTTCGCGCGGCCGCTCGCTATGTCCACGCGCTGCCGTATGGACGCAATAGCTCTCGCACCGATCCGCAAATCGTGATGCGCGAACGTCGCGGCACGTGCAGCACCAAGCATGCGCTGCTGGCTCGGCTTGCGGTTGAGCAGCGGTTCGAGATCGCGCTCGTGATCGGAATTTATCGAATGAGTGAACGCAACACGCCGGGCGTTGGCCGGGTGCTCGCGGCGAACGGACTCGAGTACCTGCCTGAAGCGCATTGCTACCTTCGCTATCGCGCCAATCGGATCGACGTCACGCGCGAGATCGCGGGCGTCTCGGCGGAGCCGATCGCGCGGTTCCTTCATGAAGAGGAAATTTCGCCGGAGCAAATCGGCGACTACAAGGTCGCGCTCCATCAGCGATGGATACGCGAGTGGATCGCGTCGCCCGATGCGCCGCGCCGCCTCGGCTTCGATGAACTGTGGAAAATCCGCGAGGCGTGTATCGCCGCGCTGGGACAGTGAATCGCGATGAAACAGAACATCTACGACAATCCCCAATTCTTCGAGGGCTACTCGCAATTGCGCCGCCACGAAGGTGGCCTCAATGCCGCGCTGGAATGGCCCGCGCTTCATTCGATGCTGCCGGCGCTCGGCGGGCTTCAGGTGCTCGATCTTGGATGCGGCTTCGGCAAGTGGTCGCGCCTGATGCGCGAGCAGGGCGCCGCATCGGTGATCGGAATCGACATCTCGACCCGGATGCTCGAGCGGGCGCGCGGCGAGAACACGGTTGACGGGGTTACGTATATCAATTGTCCAATCGAAGACGCGGCGTTCGCTCCTGAAAGCTTCGATCTGGTGACCAGCTCGCTCGCACTGCACTACGTCGAGCGCTTCGAGCGCGTGTGTGCGAACGTCGCGCGCTGGCTCAAGCCGGGCGGCGGGTTCGTCTTTTCCGTCGAGCATCCGATCATCACCGCGAATCCCGCGAATCTCGAAGGATGGTGTCTTGACGCCGCCGGCGCTAGACGCCATTGGGCGGTGGATAATTATCGCGACGAGGGCGTGCGTCACACGCGATGGTTCGTTGACGACGTAATCAAATACCATCGTACGATGGAGACTTATCTCAACACGCTGATTGATTCAGGATTCGCGATCGCGCGCGTGCTTGAACCGGAGGGTACGGCGGAGTTCGTGCGGTTGCAGCCGGACCTCGCCGAGGAGCGGCGGCGTCCGCCGTTTCTGCTGATCTCAGTACGCCGCGTCTGACGCGCGGCTACGCTTGCGGCTCGGTCTCGCGCTGGCGGATGAAACGCGCGAGCAACAGGCGCATCGAGTCGGCAGGTTGAATCCCGATCATCGGGAAGTCGCCGAGCACAAAGGTCGGATAGCCGAGCGCCGAATGCTCATCGGCTTCGCGCCGATGCTGTTCGAGCCGCGGCGCCATCCGGCGGCTCTCCAAATCTTCGTGAAACTTGAGCGGGTCCATCCCGGCGCGCCCGGCGATTTCATCGAGTATCGGCGACGCGGAGATGTCGGCGCGATCCTCAAACGCGGCGCGAAACACCCCTTCGTGATACGCGGCAAACACTCCGGCGTCGCGCGCGAGTTCCGAGCCTTCCAGTGCGGCGGATGAATCGATCCAGCGCTCGAGCGGCGCGACCGCGATCCCGGTTTCGGCGGCGACCATGAGGACCTTCCGGCGTTCGAGATCGGTGATCGCACCTCCGGCTTTGGCGCGATGATCGCGCAGCGCGATCGGCACGCCTTTCCACAACGAGTCGAAGCCCAGCTCGGGCTCGAGTTCGCGCACGATTCGCCACGCGACATAGCACAACGTCGAGGCGTAATCGAAAAAAATTGGAATCACCACGCGCGGCATCATGAACCAGCCGAAATTATCGGCCTGTTTCGGCGCGCCGCGCAAATCGGCGGCTACTTGCGTACGCGGCGCGCGCGGAAGAATCTTGCCCGATGGATACCATGCGACGTTCGGTCCTGAAACTTGGCGTGGTCGATCTGGGCGTCGAAAGCGCGTCGCTGCCTAATGGAGTGACGGTCGATCTCGCCGTGATCCGGCATCCGGGCGCGGCCGCGATCGTCGCACTCGACGCGGACGGCGCGGTCGCGATGCTCAGTCAGTGGCGTCACGCGATCGGCGCGTGGATTTGGGAGATTCCCGCGGGATGCCGCAACGTGGGCGAGGACGCTCCGACCTGCGCGCGCCGCGAGCTGGGCGAAGAGGCGGGCCTGGCGGCGGCCCGGTGGGATCATATGGGCGGGATAGTCACGATACCGAGTTTCTGCGACGAGCGAATCGAGCTCTACCTCGCTCGCGAGCTCTCGGCGGGGCAGGGGGCGCTCGACCACGATGAGGTGATCAAGGTCAGGCGAGTGCCGTTCACAGAGACCTTCGCGATGATCGAGCGCGGAGAAATTGTCGACGCGAAAACGATCGCGGCGCTCTACCGAGCGCGCGATTTTCTTGCGCGCGAGAAGTAAAAGGGCTCCGGGTTAGCGCGGGCTGAGAATTTGGAAGCCCTCGCGCGCGGCGGCGTCGGCGAGCCTGCGATCGAGGGTGGCGAATTCGAGCGAGGCGGGTTCTGCCTCGGCGGCGACGATCGCGGCGCCCAGCTGGAGAGCATCGGCCGCGCGCAATGGGTGCGATCGGACGATTCGCTCGGCGTGGTCGCGGACCGCGAGAACATCAGCAATCGCGAGCCAGTCCTCGGAGGCTCTGAGGATGTCCTGACTGACGCGGTCAAAAAAATTGGCAAGCGCGGGCCGATCTCGCCGCCGCCTGGCAATGGCAGAGGCAATCTCGACCCTGCTCATTACCCATACGGTTACGGCGGGATCTTCGCGGTGCCACTCTCGCGCGAGCGCACTTTGGGGCTCGTCAATAAACCGCGCTATCAGCGCGGACGAATCCCAGAACCTCACCAACCTGACTCACGCTCTTCGAGGAGTGCTTCAAGGACGCTTCCGGCTCCGGGGATTTTTAGCGGCGCGTGCTTCTGGAACCATTTTCCGGTTCCGGCGCCTCTGATGATACTGCCCTGTGCCTGGAGGCGCGCGATGCGTTCCTCGTCTTTTATCGCGCCTGATTTGGATTGGCGGATTGGGATAATTTCCGCGACCGGTGTGCCGCGATCATAGACGACCACGGTGCCTCCTGAGCGCACGTGCTTGATATAGCGGGAGAGCCCGTCCCGGAGTTCGCCGATCTTCGCAACTTTCGCACTCTTCATGCGTTTAATGTAGCCGATCGGCACGACTTGGCCAAGTTGGCTAAATCGGCACGCTCATTTGCCGCGCGGGGAGAGCCAGACGCGCTCGAAACGGGTTGGGCGCATCGGGTTGAGTACATAGTCGTGTACCCACGGCTGATGGATCACGTCGATTACCGGATAGTAGAGGAACACCCACGGCGCGTCCGCGATCGCGATCTGTTGCGCGCGGTCGTAGAGCGCGTAGCGCTGCGAGAAATCGGTTGCGCGCGCGGCGCGATCGAGCAGCGCCTCGAATTCGGGGTTGTAGTAGAAGCTGTCGTTGTTCGAGCCCCATTGAGTGCGCGAAAGCAGCGTGCCGAGCACATTGGCCGGATCGGGAAAGTCGGCTTCCCATCCGTAGAGAAATGCCGACGCGGCATGCGGCTGGCGAATCGCTTCGAGAAACGGTCCCCACGCCACAGGTTTGAGAATCGCGCTGACGCCGACGTCGGCCAAGTCCTGCTGTATCGATTGTCCGAGCATCAACACGGTCGCGTCGGCGCGCATCCAGATGTCGAAGCTGAAACCTTCTTTCATATGCACGGCGTCGAGTAGCGCGCGCGCTCGCGCGGGGTCGTGCGAATAGCTTTCAAGGTCAGGGACGAAGCCGGGCATGTTCGGCGGCAGCGGCTCGTGCGCGACGACGCCGCGGCCATTTAAGATTGCGACCAGCTTGTGGCGATCGATCGCGTAGCTCATTGCGCGGCGGACGCGAACGTCGTCGAAGGGTGGCATCTGGCAATTCATGCCCAGGTACTCGGTGGTCACGGTGGTTTTGCGCAAGACCAGCTTCGCGAGCGAGGGAGTCTTCATCACGTACGGAAATTCCGCGGGCGGAATCTGCGCGACCAGATCCAGATCGCCGGCCTCGAAACGCAGCCATTGCAGCTCGGAATCGACGCCGAGGGAATCGACCACCGCGTCGAGCCGCGGCAATCCCTGGTCGAAGTAGAAAGGATTGCGCACGATGACGATTCGCTGGCCACCTCTCCATTCGCGCAGCATGAACGCGCCGCTGCCGACGGGATGATGCGAGAAGTCCTCGCCCCAGCGCGCGACGGCTTCGCGCGCAACCGCCGCCGCAAACGGCATCGCGAGCTTGTGCGGAAAAATCGGATCGGGTGCGCTCAGATGAAAGCTGATCGTCCACGCGTCGGGCGTCTCGATTCCGCTGACATGCATCGCGCGATGCGCCGCGAAATCATCGGCACCCGCGATCCCGCGGTAGTATTCCATTCCCTTCGAACGCGTTGCCGGATCGATCACGCGCTCGATCCCGTAACGCACGTCATCGCTGGTGACGGCGCGCCCGGTAGAAAAGCGCGCGTCGCGGCGAAGATGAAACGTGAAGCTCATCGCGTCTGGCGCGGATTCCCAGCTCGTGGCGAGATCCGGCTCGAGTTCGACGTTGTCCTCTCCGTAGCGCACCAGGGTGTCGAAGATCGCCTGCTCGAAGGTCCATGACAACGTGTCGTAACCGGCCGCCGGATCGAGCGTTGGAATATCATCCGCGTCGGCCAGCCGCAGAACCATCGCACGCGGCGGAAATTCCGGCGCGCCGCCGCCGGAACGGCATCCACATATCACGAGCGCCCCAAGCGCGGCGGCCACGAGCGCGCTTCGCTGCCAGAACGTCATCGCGCGCGCCGCCCAAGCACGCCGTAGCCGAGCAAATTGAAACCGAGCACCGCGTAAAAGATTGCGAGCCCCGGCGAGATCGCGAGCCAGGGCGCGGTGCGGAAATACATCGTTCCTTCCGCGACCATTCGCCCCCAGCTCGGCGCGGGCGGCGGCACGCCGAGTCCGAGGAAGCTCAGCGCGGCTTCGAGCAGCAGCGTTCCCGACGTTCCGAGCATCGCCATGACAACGATGATCGGCACCAAATTCGGCAGGACGTGGCGCGCGATCAACCGCGGCGCCGGAGCGCCGAGTGTTCGCGCCGCGAGCACGAAGTCGCGCGCCGTCATCGACATCGCCTCGGCGCGGACCACGCGCGCGACCTGTGTCCACGAGACCACGCCGATCACGAGCAGAACGCTCAGCAGGCTCGGGCGCAGGACGGCGACCAGTGCCATCGCGAGCAGCAGAAAAGGCAGCGAGAGCATCACGTCCGTGAATCGCATAAGAATCAGATCGACCGCGCCTCCGAAGAAACCGGAGCCGAGCCCGATCGTGACGCCGATCGCCATCGTCAGCGCCATCGCGGCGACTCCGACCACCAGCGAGATGCGCGCGCCGAAAATAATTCGCGACAGGACGTCGCGGCCGAGTTGGTCGGTGCCGAGCGGAAATCGTATCGATGGCGCGCCCGGATCGCCGAAGGTTGCGGCAACCGCGCGAGTTGGATCGTAGGGCGCGATCAGCGGGGCTAAAATCGCGACGAAGACGAGGCTCAGCACCATCGCGCCGCCAACGAGCTCGAGCCAGTTGAGCCGCCGCAAGGTCATCGCGATCGCTCCAGCCGGATGCGCGGATCCAGCCAGGCATAAAGGATATCGACCGCGATATTCGCGGCGACGATCAAGAGCGCGCTGAACAGCACGATTCCCATGATCAGCGGAATATCCAGGTTGAACACGGCCTCGTATGCGAGCCGCCCGATCCCCGGCCAGTTGAAAACCGTCTCGGTCAGGACGACGCCCGAAAACATGCTGGCCAGGTCGATCCCCGCGATCGTCACCAGCGGCAGCATCGCATTCGCCATCGCGTGCGTGAGCATCGCGCGCGCGCTCGAGAGACCCTTGCTGCGCGCGGTGCGGATGTAATCCTGATCCATGGCGTCGGTCAGATTGGTGTGCAGGATTCGCGAGTAATAGCCCGCCGAGCCGAGCGCGAGCGTGAGCGTCGGCAGCACGAGACTCAGGGGTCCGCTAAATCCGCCGAGTGGAAACGCGCGCAGGTACAATCCACCCGCGATCAGCAGCATCGTGCCGAGCCAGAACACCGGCATCGAGACGAGCGCGAGCGAGACGACCAGCAGAGTGTTGTCGGCAGCGCGTCCACGATACGCCGCCGCGACCGAGCCCATCGCGATGCCCAGGATGAGCGATAGCGCCATCGCGGCGAGTGCCAGGATCGCAGTCGCGGGAAAGCGGTTCGCGATCAGCGCGGAGACGCTTTCGCGGCGGACGTACGAGCGTCCGAGGTCGCCGTGCGCGGCGCGATCGAGATAGTGTGCATATTGTATATACAGCGGCTGGTCGAGGCCGAGCTGATGACGGATCGCCGCGAGCGTTTGCGGGTCGGCCTTAGCGCCGGCCATCGTCACCGCGGGATCGGCAGGAATCACGAATGCGATCAGGAATGTGATTAGCGTGGTGCCGACCATGACCGCAGCGCCAAACACGATTCGCCGCGCAAGATAGGTCAGCATCGGTCAGCCGGAAATCATACCGCGACCGAAGAGCTCGCGATGCAGCCTGCGCAACGCGCGGTCGCGATGCCGCGCGGCCGCGGAATCCGCAGGGTCCGATTCGAGAGCGGCCCGTTCTTCGGACGGAAGTGAATCAAGCAGCGCGCGAATTTCCGCTAAGATCCGCCGCTCCGCGTCGGAGAGCGCCGGCGAGGATCGCAGTGCGCTGTAATGCGCGACAAACGCAGCGAGCGAAGCGTATGCGATCGGTTGCGGAGCGGCGCTCATCCTGCGGTTGCTCCAAGGGGAGAGATAGCCAGTCCGATCAGGTATCCCACGATCGCGGCGGCCACCGCGATCGCAAGAAAGCGCACGCCCGACCGCCAGCGCTGCGTGCGCCGCGCCATCCAGCCCTCAAAATATCCGACTCCGAACAGCGCCGATGCGGTTGCGCCAAGCGCGGAGCCCAGCGCGGCGTTCGTTCCCGGCACCAGCAGATAAGGCAGTAGCGGAACAACCGCGCCGACCGCGAATGCGATTCCCATCACGATTCCGTCGAGCGCGGCGTTCGAGCGCATTGCGCCCGCCAGTCCATAAACTTTTTCCTCCGCGGTTTCCATCAGCAGTTCCGGAGAGCTGCTGAGCAGCTGCACGACGCGGTAACCCGCCTCGCGCGTGAGGCCCTGCTTCTCGAACTCGGCGAGCAACGCTTCCTGCATCGCGTACGGACGCTGTGCCGCCTCGCTCCGCGTGCGCTCGATCTCGCTGGCCATCACTTCGCTTTCGGCGCGCGTGCCCAGATACGCTCCCGCACCCATCGATAGCGCGCCGGCCGCGGTCGAAGCGAGCGCGGCAAGGACGATCTGGGTGTGGTTCGAGACCGCGCCGCTAAGTCCAGCCAGAACGCCGGCGGTGGTTAGTACGCCATCCTGCGCGCCGAAGACGATTTCACGCACGCTCGAGAGCCGCTCAAACAGCCGACGCTTTTCGCCTGGATTTGATGCGGCCAAGGGCGATCAGAATTTCCAGCCGGCTGGACCGAAGCCGCCGCCCGGCGTCCAATCCGCGGGGCACAGGCGGTTGGTGCGGAGCGCCCGGACGATGCGCAGTATCTCGGCGACGCCGCGTCCGATATTGATGGGGCACGCTTGCGAGAAAGCGATCTTGCGCGCTTGATCGATGATGAACGTCGCGCGCATCGCGACCTTTTCCTGTCCATCGAAGACGCCGTACGCTGTGGCGACCGATCCATCCTCGTCGGCGGCCAGCGGCAGTTCCAGACCGCCAAGTTCATGAGACCATTGGCGATGGCTTTCGGCGTTATCGATGCTGGCGCCGATCACGGCGGTCTTTTCGGCGCGAAACAGGCCGAGCGACTGGTTGAAGCTGGTCACCTCGGTCGGACAGATGAAGGAAAAATCGCGCGGATAGAAAAACAGCACGATCAATTCGTCGCCGAGCTTCGACAGGGTGACTCGACCGACGCGGTCACCGGTCGCGGCCGGAAGGTCGAACGGCGGTGCGCTATCTCCAGGTCTCAGCATGATCAGATTACGAGTTCCAGTTTTGCCGTCTCGCGTGCGTCATTCAATCGCGTAAGTGAGCGTCACACTAGCCGGCACCGTCACCTGCCCAGCCTCGATCGGCGTGGACACATTCGCCGCCATCCCGACGGCCATCGCTCGCATCATTGGGACCGGTCGGACCTCGGCCTCAGTCGAGGCCTTAAGTACGCTGCCGAGTTTAACCCCGAGCGCCGCCGCTAGCGCTTGCGCCTGCGACTGCGCGTCGTGCGCCGCGGCGGTGATTGCCTGCGAGCGCGCCTTGATGTTGTTCTTGACGGTGAAGCTCAGATAGTTGATGCGGTTGGCGCCGGCCGCGATCGCCGAATCGATTAGGGGGCCGACCAGGTCGAGCGTTGCGGTCTCGACCCGAATCGAATTCTGCGCGGTGTAGCCGACAATCGTCGCGTTGTCGTCGCCCGGATGCTGCCGGTAGTCGGGGTTCAGCGAATATCCACCTGTCGAGATCTGTCCGGTGCCGGCGAGCCGGGACTTGAGCGCGTCCATGACCTTTGTTGCGAGCGCGGCGTTGCGTTTGGCCGCTTCGGCGGCGGTCTGCGCGTGCGTCTCGATCGCGAAGTCCAGGATCGCCTCGTCAGGCGCCACGCTGGCCTCGCCATTGCCGGACACCACGATCGTTCTCGCCGCTTGCTCGGTTGCGTTCGCCGGGTCCATCGGCGCGGCAAGCGTTGCAACCGGTATGGCTATGGCCAGGACGAAAAGCGCTGAAGCAAATTTGACGCGCATGCGGATACTCCCCGGGCGCTCGGCCCGACGCATTGATCCACGCAGATAATAGCCGGAGACTTATCCCTTTGACGATACGCAGAGGGATGACCCGCGATGGCTGAGAAGCAGGACGACCGCAAAGTTACACCCCGCAGCCAGGACTTCGCGCAGTGGTACAACGATATCGTGCTGCGCGCCGAGTTGGCGGATTATTCGCCGGTGCGCGGATGCATAGTGTTCCGCCCCGACGGCTTCGCAATCTGGGAGGCGCTGCAGGCGGAGCTCGATCGACGGATCAAAAAGACCGGCGCGCGCAACGCCTACTTTCCGGTTCTGATCCCGATGAGCTTTCTGCAGAAAGAGGCCAAGCACGTTGAAGGCTTCGCGCCTGAGATAGCGGTTGTCACTCATGGCGGCGGGAAGAAACTCGATGAGCCGCTGGTGGTGCGGCCGACTTCCGAGACGATCATCAATCACATGTTCGGGCAGTGGATTCATTCGCATCGCGACCTGCCTATGATGGTCAATCAATGGTGCAATGTTTTGCGCTGGGAGATGCGCACGCGGATTTTTCTGCGTACCACCGAATTCCTCTGGCAAGAGGGGCACACCGCGCACGCGACGCGCGAAGAGGCCGAGCGCGAGACGCTCACGATGCTCGAGGTCTATCGCGCGTTCGTTGAGGAATATCTTGCGATTCCACTCATCGTAGGGCGCAAGAGCGCGGCCGAACGCTTTCCGGGCGCGGAAGAGACTTACACGATCGAGGGCCTGATGGGCGACGGGCGCGCGCTGCAATGCGGAACCTCGCATTTCCTCGGCCAGAATTTCGCCAAAGCTTTCGACATCAAATTTCTCGATGATCAGAACCAGATGCAGCACGCGTGGCAGACGAGCTGGGGCGTTTCGACTCGCCTGCTCGGCGCGATCGTGATGGTCCATGGCGACGACCAGGGTCTCAGGCTCCCACCGGCGGTAGCGGGAACGCAGGTGGTGATCGTGCCGATCTATCGCAAAGCGGACGAGGGCGCGCAGGTGATGGCATCGGCGCGCGCGATTTTGGAATCGCTGGAAAATTCCGGGCTGCGCGCGCGCCTCGATTCGCGCGAAGGTCTAACTCCCGGATTCAAATTTAATGACTGGGAAATGCGCGGCGTTCCGCTGCGGATCGAGATCGGTCCGCGCGATGTCGCGTCGGGAGAAGCGGTGCTGGCGCGGCGGGATCGCAAAGGTCCTGAGGCGAAATCCAAAGCCGCGATTCCGGAGCTCGCGATGCGTGCGCGGGCGATACTCGACGAGATTCAGAAGAGCCTTTTCGAGCAGGCGAAGGCCGCGATCGCGTCGCAGATTCGTGAGTTTGATTCATACGCTGAACTTACCAAGCAGATGGAAGGCGAGGGCGGCGGGGGTTTCGCGAATGTCTATTGGTGCGGGAATCCCGCATGCGAAACCAAAATCCGCGAAGAGACGAAAGCGACCTGCCGGGCAATCCCGATTAGTCAGACCTGCGCCACCGGCAATTGTATAGTATGCGGACAGCCAGCCGCCGAGCGCGCATACTTCGCGAAGGCGTATTAGCCAGTCGTTGGAAAAAACAATCCACAGATTTCACGGATTAACACAGATTAGTCAGTCCGCGCCGCTGCGGCGCGGACTGACTGGCCTTAATCAGTGAAATCCGTGTAATCTGTGGACTGTTTTTCGACGAACGCCTCGATCCGCCATCGCGGCTAGAACTTGTACGAAATCTTCATCGCGCCGCGCACTTCTTCCATCGTGCTCTGCGCGACCGCGCGGCCCTTGCGCGTGCCCTCGACTATAATCTCGCGCACGCGCTCTGGCTTGGCGGCATATTCCGCGCGTCGCGAGCGGATCGGCTCCAGAAAGTTATTCAGTGCTTTGAACAACTTCTCCTTCACCTCGACGTCGCCGACGCCACCCTTCACATAGCGATCCTTCAGATCATCTACTTCGGCTTTATCGGGATTGAATACGTCGTGATAGATAAAGACCGGATTGCCCTCGACATGGCCCGGATCGGTCGGATGAATTCGCGTCGGGTCGGTGTACATCGACATCACGCGCTTGCGCATCTGCTCGGGCGAGTCGCCCAGATAAATACAGTTGCCCAGCGACTTGGACATCTTGGCGCCCCCGTCGGTACCGGGCAGCCGCGCGACCTGGCCGACCATCGCGCGCGGTTCAACCAGGATATTTTTGTATAACCGATTGAAGCGCCGCACGATTTCGCGCGTCTGCTCGATCATCGGCAACTGGTCTTCGCCGACCGGCACCAGCTCGGCTTTGAAAATGGTGATGTCGGCGGCTTGCGAGATTGGGTAGGTATAAAAGCCGACCGGCAGCCCCTTGGTGAAGTTCTTTTGCTTGATTTCTTCTTTCAGCGTGGGGTTGCGTTCGAGCGTCGCGGTCGTCACCAGGTTCATGTAGTAAATCGTAAGCTCAGTCAGCTCCGGTACCATCGACTGAACTACTATCTTCACCTTTTCCGGGTCGAGCCCGACGGCGAGATAGTCAGTCGCGACTTCCAGCACGTTCGCTTCGAGCATCTCGGGCCGTTCGAAATTGTCAGTCAGCGCCTGGATATCGGCGATCAGCACAAAGGTATCGTACTCGCTCTGCAGCTTAACGCGGTTTTGCAGCGAGCCGACGTAGTGCCCGAGATGCAGCGGCCCGGTGGGCCGGTCGCCAGTGAGTATTCGCTTGACCATCGATACAGACTATAAGGCGTGTAGTTACTTGAGAAGGCCTCGGAGCAACGCGAGGTCGGCGGCGATATCTTTGCTTTCTTCGCCCGGTTCGGTCTCGAGGCACATTGGAATTCCCGCGAAGCGCGGATCGTTCACGATTCGCCCGAACGCCTCGATACCGATGAACCCTTTGCCAATATGCTGATGCCGATCGACGCGGGAATGAAACGGCTTGAGCGAATCGTTCATATGAAAAGCGGCCAGCCGCTTAAGCCCAATGAATTTGTCGAGCTCGGCGAAAGTCTGTTCGTAGCCTTCGGTCGAGCGCAGGTCATAACCGGCGGCGAACGCATGCTCGGTATCGAAGCATAGCCGCAGCCGGTCGGCTTCAGTGACCGCGTCGAAGATTTGGCCCATTTGCGCAAGGCTGTAGCCAAGCGTACTGCCTTGTCCAGCGGTAACTTCGAGCGCGATCTTCACCGTGAAGCCTTTGCAGGCGGCGTGCGCCTCGTCGATCGATTTCGCGATCGTCTTGATTCCCGCCTCTTCGCCCGAGCCGACGTGCGCTCCGGGATGCGCGATCAGGAACGGCACGCCGAGCGCCTCGCAGCGTTCGAGTTCGTCGATAAATCCACCGACCGAACGCTTGCGCAGCGGTTCGGCGGGCGCGCCGAGATTGAGCAGATAAGAATCATGCGCGATGACGGTCGCTATGCCGGTTTCGCGCCAGTTGCGTTTGAACGCGGCTATTTCCTCCTCGGTATAGGGCTTCGAGGCCCATTGCCGCGAAGACTTGGTGAAAATCTGGATCGCGTCGCATCCGAGCTCTTTGCCCCGGATGAGTCCCTCTGAAACGCCGCCCGCAATCGAAACGTGCGCGCCGAGCAGTGGACGTTGGTGGATGGTGGATTCTGTCATCGGTGATATTTGCGCAGCGCATGCGCCGCGTCCGGCGTGCATCTTAGCGTGATCGGCCGGCCGATGTCATCGCCGCTTGCCGAGCGCCCGCGATTGCGGCTATTCGTTAACGTCGTGCGACATTATTTGATTGCGATTGCGATTCTCGCGGCGCCAACGTTCGTGTGTGGATGCCTCAAAGCCGCCACGCTGCCGCCGCAGGCGGTCTACACCGAGATCGAGCCTTCCGGATCGGCCGCCAAGCCTCCCGATTGCGATATCCCGGTGCTGCGCCACGAGCCGCTGGCACAGTATCGCAAGGTCGGCCTGATCGAGGCGAGTGGAAGCGTTTACGACGCTGAATCCGACGTGCTACCAGCGATCAAGCGCAAGGCCTGCGAGAGCGGCGCTGACGCGATCGTTATCCTGACCAGTAAGTCGCAAACGACAGAGGGGCTGGTGGGCTACTATATTGACGCGGAAGCGATCATATATGGCAACAATCCGAATATCCCGTCTGGCGAATCAATCTCGCATTGAGGTCGTGCGGCGCGCCTGCGTTGCCGCGCGATCGGGCGCATGATAAGTGCCAAGGCGCGGTGTCTAAACGCTCCATAAAGTCCGTCGGCCTGGTTGTCAAGCGCGACCGGCCCGATGCAGTCACGCTCGCAAAAAACCTTGCGCGTCATCTTCGGACCAGACGCATCCTTCCGGTCGCTGACACGGAAATCGCGACGCGAATCGGCGCGGAGCCGGCCACGCGAGGCGAACTGGCTGAACGCGTCGATCTGATCGTTGTGATGGGCGGAGACGGCACCCTGCTTGGCGTGGCCCGGATGGCGTCGGCGCGAGAGACCCCAATCCTGGGCGTAAACTTGGGCGGATTGGGATTTTTGACCGAGGTGACGATCGACGAGGCCAAGGCCGCGCTCGACCGCGTGCTGGCGGGCGACTACGAGGTCGATCGCAGAATCACGCTCGATACCACGGTCGAGCGGCTCGAGCGCGATTCGCGCCGCCTCGAACGCTTCGTCGCGGTCAACGATATCGTGCTGAATCGCGGACCGCTCGGCCGGATGCTCCAGCTCGAAGTGATTGCCGATCACAAGCCCTTCTGTTCCTATCGCGCTGACGGATTGATCATTGCCACGCCCACCGGCTCGACCGCGTACGCGCTCAGCGCCGGCGGTCCGATCATCTATCCGACGCTCGACGTGATGGTGCTGGCGCCGATCTGTCCGCATACGCTGTCCAACCGGCCGGTCGTGCTGCCGGATACGTTCGAGATAGAAATCCGCGTGAAAGCGCCCGACCACGACGCGACGCTGCTGGTCGATGGCCAAGAATCTTCAATCGTCGGCGCCGAAGATGCGATCCGCGTTCGTCGCGGCCGCTCCGCGGTCTCGCTGGTGCGTTCGGCGCATCCGTATTTTGAGATCTGGCGCGACAAACTGCACTGGGGCTAGCGGCTCGCGATGCTGGCTCTACTGCGTATCCGCAACTTCGCGATTATCCAGGAAGCCGCGCTCGAGTTCGGCGCGGGCCTGAATGTGCTCTCCGGCGAAACCGGCGCAGGCAAGACGATTATCCTGACCGCGCTCGGGCTGCTGCTCGGCGAGCGTGCGTCGCCCGACATGATTCGCACGGGCGAGAAAGAAGCGATCGTGGAAGCGCTGTTCGATATCGAGGGCGAAGTTCCGGGCCTCGATACGCCCGAAACCGGCAAGCGCGAGCTGCTGGTGCGCCGCGTGATTGCCGAAGGCGGACGCTCACGCGTTACGATCGGCGGCGAGCTTGCGACCGTGCAAAGCCTCGCGCGAATCGGCGCAGCTCTGGTCCAGGTGTACGGACAGCACGAGCAGCAGTCGCTGTTGCGCGCGGAGAGTCATCGCGAAATTCTCGATCGCTACGCGCGCCTCGACGGCGAGATCGTCGCCTATCGCGCGGCGTTCGACCGGACTCGCGAGCTTGAAGTCCATCTCGGCGATCTCGGGCGGCGCGAACGTGAGCGCGCGGATCTGCTCGAACTCGCGCGCTTTCGGCTGACCGAGCTCGATCGCGCCGGCATGTCTTCCGGCGAGGATCAGGCGCTTGGCGCGGAACGGGTCGTGCTGGCCAACGCTTCGCGCCTTGCCGTCGCCGCGGCCGAAGTGGAAGCGTCGCTTTATGGCGCGGAGGGCGCCGCGGTCGACGCGGTGGCCGCCGCCGAGACGCGGCTGATTGAAGCGGCAACCCTGGACGCCAAGCTCGGTGAGCCACTCGAGATGATCAAGACCGCGCGGGCGAACCTCGAGGAGGCGGCGCGCGCGTTGTCCGCCTACGCGGGTCGAATCGAAGCGGATCCCGCGCGTCTGGAAGAGATCGACAACCGGCTCCAGGAGCTTGCGCGCCTAAAGCGCAAGTACGGCGGTTCGATCGATAGCGCACTTGAGACCCTCGCCCGTGCACGCGCCGAAATCGCCGAACTCGAGAACGTCGCCGAATCAAAAGCCGACGCCGAGCGCGCACTCGCCCTCGCGCTGGATGATCTGGCGGCGCGCGCGAAGAATCTAAGCGCGCGCCGCACCGCGGCCGCGGCGGAGCTAAGGCGCAAGATGGAAACGGAGCTCAAGTCGCTCGGGATGCGCTCGCCGGGATTCGAGCCACGCCTGATGCCGCTCGGCGCCGACGAAGCCGCGTTCACTCATCAGGGCGCGCGGCTCGGTACGGCGGGCGCCGACGCGGTCGAGTTTCATATTGCGCCCAATCTCGGGCAGCCGCCGATGCCGCTTGCGAAAATCGCGTCGGGCGGGGAACTTTCGCGCGTGATGCTTTCATTGAAGAGGCTCGAGGCTCAGCAGCGCGGCGTAGCGACGATGATCTTCGACGAGGTGGACGCCGGGATCGGCGGCGAAGTCGCAACCGTGGTGGGACGCAAGCTCGGCCAACTTGCGCGCTATCATCAGATTTTGTGCGTTACCCATCTGGCGCAGATTGCGGCTTTCGCGCAGACACATTTTCACGTCGAAAAGGAAGAGCGGCGCGGCTCGACCCGCAGCCGGGTCGCGCTATTGCCCGAAGCCGCACGCGCCGACGAACTGGCGCGGATGCTCGGTGGCGAGGCTTCGAGCGAGAAGTTTCGCCGCGCCGCGCGCGAGCTACTCGAGCGCGCGCAAGGCTGAGCGCACGAGTCCGAAGCGCCCCGTACGGCGGGTTGCATGGCCGGAATTGTCATCCAGTCGCAATTCCAGTACTCGGGAATCTTTAGCCAGTTCAATCCGTAGCGCGCGGCAGACGGCAAGTGCTGAGATTTCTCGACGAACCAAACGCCGCTCCGCCCGCTGAGCCGCGCCGTCGTTGACTAAGCATCGCGCATCGGATTAGCTGAAAACCCGCATCACCCGCGTTATCGGTGGGGCTGTAGCTCAGCTGGGAGAGCGCCTGAATGGCATTCAGGAGGTCGCGCGTTCGATCCGCGTCAGCTCCACCAATAAAATCGACCCGCACAGATCTCATCCACTTGCCCATTAGATGAGCGTGCGGACCTCCGGCGAGCTCAACCTGGCAGAACCCTTACGTCGAGCGGGTCATCGGCTCGATTCGCCGCGAGTGCCTGGATATGTACTCGTGATCGACGACCGCCATCTGCGCCGCGTCCTATTCTCGTACGTCGATTACTGTCACCGCTCGCGGACCTATCTTTCACTCGACAAAGACTGCCCGGATGCTCGCCCTGTCCGGCCGCCGAACTGCGGCGAAGTGATCGCGATTCCTCAAGTCGGCGGGCTTCATCAGCGCGAACGCCTCGCCGCCTGATCTGTTTTCGAGGTCTACGGCATCTCCGACGCTCACGCGTTGCGGGGCGAGGTTTGCCGTCGCGCGCAAAATCCACATTGCAAATACTGACTCCACGGACTGACCCGCCCGATCGGAGGATCAACTCGGACATTTCCTCGCAGCCTACTCGCCGCAGCCCAGAATCTCACACCAAATGGAGTTTTGCGCAGGCACAGGCAGGAGCGTTTTGTTCTTTGGGGAGCAGCTATGCTAAATCATCTCCGGCAAATTTCAGCGTTCTGCCATAAGTTCCGGAGGTGTCGGCCGATGCCGGCGATGTTCAGCGGGGGACAGTTGGTCTTCTAATCGCAACAGGTAGCGACGCGTCTCGGCGGGGCCGGGGCACAAAATGTTGCTCTCAGACGAATGCGCTTCGGCGCCGATTGGGGGAATTATGCCAGCCGGACGAATTTTCTCGATATTTCTGTTTGCACTCGGCGTCGCGGTGTTATCGCTGGCAGGACTGGCGCGCGCGGCCGACAGCGATGGCAGCGACGCTGCCGCGATGAAGGAAATCAGAAGCGAGATGCGTCAACTGCGGGACGAGCGCCAGCATGATCGCGAAGAAATTCGCTCGCTCGAGATCAAGGTTCAGCAGCTCGAGACGAAAGACTCGAGGGTCGAGACCACCACGCAGCA
The DNA here is from genome assembly GCA_035531855.1 of Binataceae bacterium (SeqCode). Lineage (GTDB taxonomy): Bacteria > Desulfobacterota > Binatia > Binatales > Binataceae > JBARDN01. The sequence goes on along the minus strand of DATKSB010000025.1, from coordinate 21,444 downwards.
ACTGCAGAGCACCGATCAAAAGCTGAAGGAGACAACGCTCGAGCTTCAGCAGACTAACGTCCAGGTAAAGAGCCTGCAGACGAAGGTCGATGCGCCGATAGCGTCTTCGCAGTTTGGCGACGCCGTCGAGCAATACCTCGGATCGCACTCGTTCACGATAACCGGAGCCGCCGGCGGCAACTTCATCTATGACCAGCAAAGCGGTGCTCTCGACGATCTTCACCATGCGTCGCAGAACTCGTTCTTTTTTGACTGGGAGCCGATGTTTCTGTACCGCCCGACTGACTGGATCCTGTTCGAAGGCGTGATCAGCACGGCGTTTGGAAGTACCGGGACCGCAGTCGACCTGTCAGCCGCGAATTTCCAGATTTTTCTGAACAAATATATGACGGTCGTGGCCGGGCTTTTCGATCAACCGTTCGGTGATTGGTACGAGAACCAGAGCCCGATGTGGGTGAACCGGTTTGTCACGGCGCCGCTGCCGTTTGGAGTTGAGCCGGTGGTTCCACCTGCGGAAATCGGAGTCCAGCTTCGCGGTGGTATGCAATTCGGCGCACTTGGTCAGGATTTTGACTACACAGTCTGGGTCGGAAACGGCCCCAGCTTCAGCTCGCCCGTCCTTGGTGCCGTGGTCAGCAGTCCGACGGCGATTGCCAACAGCCAGACCAACGGCAAGTCGATCGGCGCGCGTTTTCGCATCTATCCAATCCCGCTTGATTCTGAATTGGGCCGCCTCGAGCTTGGAGCGTCCACCTACAACGGCAAGTGGGCAAACGGGAATTGGTACAACTCATGGGGCGTGGATTTCAACTACTTCATAGGCAACCTGCAGACCCGTGGTGAATGGCTGGAATCGTACCGCCAAATGCCGATGGGGGGGGCTGCCGACAATCGCCAAGGATGGTACCTGCAAGGCGGTTACTTCCTGACCGATCTCAATGTGCCGTTCTTTCCCGACATGCTCAACAGCTATATCCATCGATTCGAGCCCCTGGTGCGGTATTCGGGAGTCAACCAGCGCGGCGTTTCAACCGACGACTTAGCGGCCGGTACCGGCGTCGGCCAGGGCGGCCTTCAGGTGGGACTGGTTCCCGATTTTGGCATCAACGGTTCACCGGCCATATATGCGCCGCATGCCCGCGAAGTGGCGTTGGGCCTCGACTATTGGATCGCACCATCGATCGTTTGGCAGAACGAGTTCGATATCGAATTGCCGCGTGCAGGAGGAGTATTCGTCTCACCGAGTGGAGCGGAGACTCCCGCGGGTTCAATTCCGAACGATCGCGCGTTCCTAAGCCAATTCACGATCGGATTCTGAGAGGAGTCACGATCATGAAAAAAATATTTGCGGCAATCGCACTAGCGACACTCTTGATCGGATGGACGGGCGCTCGCGTTTCGGCGCAGGAGAATATTTCCCCAGCCGAGCACAAACGCCTGTTCCGGGAGGGCGCGAAGCTGTGGCCAGTTTACTGCAACACCTGTCATAACGCGCGGCCGGGATCCGAAAAGGCACCCTATGAATGGGATCAAATAATGATGCATATGCGGACTCTTGGAAATCTCCCGCCGGAAGATGCGCGGGCGATCCTTGAGTATCTAAAGGCCGGCCGCTGAGCGTGACCTGGATGGTTTCGCAATAACGCAAGGCTCGTATTTTGAGCCTTGGAATCTTGATGATGAAGGCATTTCGCGGTTTCGGCGCGCTTGCTCTCATAGCGACGGTGGGCGTTGCCTTGGTATCAGCCTCTGCCGGCGGATCTCTCCGCAGCCAAAAAAAATATCAGAGTTACTGCGCCTCCTGCCACGGCAGCGATGGAAAAGGCAACGGGACCGCTGCCTCAGGGCTTAACCCGCCTCCGGCTAACCTCGCCAATTGCGCCAAGATGAAAATGCGTACTGACGAGTTTATCTACGAGGTTATCGCAAAAGGTGGTTCCGCCGAAGGCTTGAGCTCCGCTATGCCTGAATGGTCGGCGGCCTTCAAAGATCGTCAGATTCACGGTCTCGTTGAGTACTCGAGAAGCTTTTGCAAATAGCTATCCCGGCAGACTGAGTTGGTGCTTTTTTGGCGGGCACCGCCGTTGCTTGCGAGGCTCTGACCCTCACCCGCATGAACATCGGTCCCGGACAATAGAACCAGACAGCCACGGAATCTCTCAGTCTAGAATCGTTTGGCCGTCCTTAACCCACCTCGACTCGGGAAAGGATGTGCGTTGCGTCAAGCGCACTGCGCGAGTGTTTCTGGCACTTGACGTCTATTTGCAAAAGGTTCTCAAATACCCTACCAGCCCATGTATCTGAGTGCCGGTGAACGCTTCCGACCAACCAGGCATCGTGCGGCTCAAACCCTCCGCCCCACCACCCTTAGCCACAACCTCATAGAGGAATTCGTCGGAACGCATTTTCATTTTTGCGCAGTCGGTGAAGTCAGCCGGCCGCGGATTAAATGCCACCGCTCCAGACCCGTTTCCTGTCCCGTTGTCGCCGTGACAGGAGGCGCAGAAGCTCTGATACGCCGCTTTGGGCTCTTGTTTCAATGACCCGGCCGCGGCACTTGGCTTCTTGCCGGCTCCTGAGGCGGATGATTTGCCGCCAAGGCTGCCAAGGTATTTAACCAGGGCTTTCATATCAGCAGCATTCAAGGTGAGCGGAACCATGCCGGCGCTCTTCATCTTGGCGGTCGGGGCTTTCAGAAGAGCCGTCAATTTGGCGGGCGGATACTTACTGGAAATATTAGTCAGTGCCGGCCCGGCACTGCCGCCACCATCCTCTCCATGACATCCTTTGCAGCCGTAAGAATCGAAAATAGCCTTTCCCCCGCTGTCAGCGGCGTTGCCCGAACCTCCAGCCGCCCCGTTCGCGGCACCCGATTTCGCCTTAGCCGGCGAGGCTGAGGACGAGCCGGCAGCAGATGGTGTCGACGCTGCGGCGGCTGATCCGCCGCCAAGGCTGCCAAGGTATTTAACCAGAGCTTTCATGTCAGCAGCATTCAAGGTCAGCGGGACCATGCCGGCGGATCTCATCTTGGCCGTCGGGGCTTTCAGAAGAGCGGTCAATTTAGCGGACGGATACTTAGTGGAAATATGAGTCAGCGCCGGCCCGGCACCGCCGCCACCAGCCTCTCCATGGCATCCTTTGCAGCCGTGAGAATCGAAAATAGCCTTTCCCCCGCTGCCAGCGGTCTTGCCCGCCGAACCTCCAGCTGGCCCGTTCGCGGCGCCCGATTCCGCCTTAGCTGCCGAGGCTGAGGACGAGCCGGAACTAGACGATGTCGATGCTGCTCCGGGTGATCCGCCGCCAAGGCTGCCAAGGTATTTAACCAGGGCTTTCATATCAGCAGCATTCAAGGTCAGCGGGACCATGCCGGCGGATCTCATCTTGGCCGTCGGGGCTTTCAGAAGAGCCGTCAATTTAGCGGACGGATACTTACTGGAAATATGAGTCAGCGCCGGCCCGGCACCGCCGCCACCATCCTCTCCATGGCATCCTTTGCAGCCGTGAGAATCGAAAATAGCCTTTCCCCCGCTGCCAGCGGTCTTGCCCGAACCTCCAGCCGCCCCGTTCGCGGCACCCGATTTCGCCTTAGCTGGCGAGGCTGAGGACGAGCCGGCAGCAGATGGTGTCGATGCTGCGGCGGCTGATCCGCCGCCAAGGCTGCCAAGGTATTTAACCAGAGCTTTCATGTCAGCAGCATTCAAGGTCAGCGGGACCATGCCGGCGGATTTCATCTTGGCCGTCGGGGCTTTCAGAAGAGCGGTCAATTTAGCGGACGGATACTTAGTGGAAATATGAGTCAGCGCCGGCCCGGCACCGCCGGCACCAGCCTCTCCATGGCATCCTTTGCAGCCGTGAGAATCGAAAATAGCCTTCCCCCCGCTGCCAGTGGTCTTGCCCGCCGAACCTCCAGCTGGCCCGTTCGCGGCGTCCGATTTCGCCTTAGCCGGCGAGGCTGAGGACGAATCGGAAGCCACCGGTCCGCCAGTCCACAATTTCATATGATCTGTTTTGGAAACGTCGTGAATCATATCGTGGCAGCCGCTTGAGATGCACGATACTTTATCCGATTTGAGCACCGCTAAAGGCGGCATGCGCGCGAGATTATCTTCAAAGTCGCGGGTGCCCAAATGGCAGTGCAGGCACTCCGAATTAGGGTAGGTGCCGATTAGATGAAGTGTCTTTGGCGGAGTACTCAGATACTCCATGTACAAATACGTTAAGCCTCTAAGCTTGTCCTTCAATGGGCCGTACATGGTGTAGTTGGTGTGGCAGGTATAACAGGCCTGGTCCGACGGCACGAGGTGGTTCTGAAAATGTTGGGCAGGGATATAATGACTATCCAGCAGGTGCAGACTTCGCCCGTGGGTTACCATGGTGTGGCACGAAACACAGTATGACGTCTGTTGCGAACGCTGATTGTGAAAGGACATGCCCGTGCCGATGCATAATGTGGGGAGAATGCATAACGCAATGAAGGCGAGAATCTTGCCCGAAGCTTCCACAGTCACGGAGGGATACACGAGAAACACTGCGGCCATAATGATCGTCAGTACGACCAAGGCGATTAGGATACCGGTTAGTCCGAGCATAACTTCCCAGTTACTTCGCGCCCGCCGAATCTGAGCCCAGCGTGAGGGTTCCTATTTCATGCGCGATCACTTGCAGGTGGAGAAACGGCAAAGACCAGCGAAACGAGATAAACGAGGATGCCCACTCCTATTAGGGTCACACCGACGACCACAAAAAGCACGAACGAAAGTGGGCTAAACCAAAGCAGGGTGAAAATCTCGACGAGCAGGCCAAAAATAATCAAGCTGCTCGCAACTTGCAGATAGCGGCGGATTCCGATCTCTCGAAGTTTCATTAGCCGCGTCTCCGGACTTCCGGTTATCTAACCTGGTTGCCTTCCTAACCGGAATAAGTGCCCTTAAAGAATGAAGCTCGCTCTTGAAACTTCTGCCACAGATTAGAGCACTTTGCGACGCCAACGTTATGTCGCCCTAACTGGTTGCAATTTCGTCTCCCAACAATAGTGCTGCTACCGCCGAACTATACGTTGGGCATGCATTGGGCAGCCAATGAACCAGGCAACAAGTTGGTTATCTAAAGCACAAATGGCAGCGAAAGCTCGGTTATCCGAATACGTTAAGATTTGATCCGGGATTTCTATTTTGACCCGTGGTTTAGACTCGCACCAACACCGGGCCGCTCACAAACGCAAAGTTCACGGCTGGAGTTTTCGTCCAGGTGCTTTGTCCCGTGCCGCAACGGGCCAATCCCGTCTCACGTTAACACCAAAACACCCGAAAATACCGTTTTTCCAATCGATTCCGCAGGCAGTTCTCCTTACCTCCATCTGCCCGCGTCACCGAAATCCGCTGCGCCTTGGCGGGTCGCCTATCCTGCGGGCGATGGCAGCGCCGCGATCCCTCCGCGGCATGCTCCACAGGGTGTCATGGGCCTGCCCCATAATCGAGAGCCAGGAGGGATCAAGGCCGCCGGGTGCCGATACGTAGTACTGAACCAATATGCGTCGGACCACATCCTTGTTGATATCGAGGCCGAAGGCACTGGAGATTTGCTCACCGTCTCTCGACCGTTAGCAAGTCTGCACTCCGGCATCCGGTTCTGCCAAAATCAGCAATTCGCCACACACAGGCTCCAAAAGATCCCAAGGCGAAGTGCGAGAAACCTTGATTGTTATCGGAGATTCTTGGCTTTGCTTGGAGCTGGGGGCGGTATGAAACCGAATGGCATTCGGGAGGTAGCGCGTTCGATCCGCGTCAGGTCCACCAATAAAATCAACGCGTACAGACCTCATCCACTTGCCCATTAGATGAGCGTGCGGACCTCGGGCGAGGCAGCGCGCGATGCCTCTCCGTCTACGATTTGCAGCAATAGACCGCTGGTTCTTCGGGTTTGGATCGGCTCGACTCATGCATGTCCCAAAGCGTGGCCCGCAGTGGGAAGTCGCGTGGGTCCATCGAGTGCCGCGATCAGACTAAGGATCTAGGTATGCAAATCCGAGTTGGCTACGAACTAATCTATGACTGTCCGCAGCCTACTCCGATGATTCTCAACCTCAAGATTCATTCCACCCGCGCTGCCGATATTGTCGTTCCCGACTACATGACGACGGACCCGGTTGTTCCGGTTTCCGCTTATCACGATCAGTTCGGGAATATGTGTACCAGAATCGTGGCGCCGAATGGGCGCATTCGAATCGCCAGCACCGGCGTGGTTCGGGACAGTGGCAAAACCGACGAAGTTGCCCCGTCGGCTTGCCAGCATCTAGTCCAGGACCTACCGGCCGAGACCTTGGGCTTTCTGATCGGCAGCCGCTACTGCGAGACGGATCATCTGTCGCAGGCAGCTTGGGACCTGTTCGATCAGTTTCCGCCGGGATGGGCGCGAGTTCAGGCGATCTGCGATTTTGTGCATCAGCATATCGCTTTCGGATATGAGCACGCCCGCCCCACGAAGACGGCGGAGCAGGTGTTCAAGGATCGTCAGGGCGTATGTCGCGACTACGCTCATCTTGCGGTCGCGTTCTGCCGCTGCATGAATATCCCCGCGCGGTATTGCACCGGCTATCTTGGCGATATCGGTATTCCGCCGCCCTATGGTCCGATGGACTTTGCCGGCTGGTTCGAGGCGTATCTCGGCGGCCGATGGTACACATTCGATCCGCGCAATAACATTCCAAGGATCGGCCGGGTGCTGATTGCCCGGGGGCGCGACGCCGCCGATGTCGCAATCAGCAGCACGTTCGGTCCTAACACCCTTGTCAGCTTCAAAGTCTTTACAGACGAAGTTGCAGAGGTCAGTTGAGCTGGTGTTTGGCTCGATCGAGGGCGTGCGCCAAACGCCGCGCCCACGCCGTCTGACCGGATTCGTCAGCCAGAAGATCCTGGCGTACTTCGATCTCGACGTGGGGAATCGATCGCCGTTCGCCGTAAACAGGAATGGCGTAGTCGGATTCGTCACTGACCGAATAGGGTTGGTTGTCGCCTACGACGAGCCCACTCTCGGCGCGAAAGTCCGCGAGCAGAATATGCGCGAGCCGGGTATCGCGATTATAGAGAATTCCGACATGCCATGGCCGCCTTTCAGCTTTGAATATCGGCGTGAAGCTGTGCACGGCGACGAGGATAGTCGGCCGTGCGGAGGCCTTGCGCGCGTCGAGTTCGCGCGCGATCCGGTCGTGGTAGGGCTGGAAAATTTCGCGCCGGCGGGCGTCGGCATCCGCCGCCGCGATCTGCCGGTTGCCGGGAATCGGAGTCAATTCGCTGATTGGCGCAATGGATGACGGCGAATGCGGCGGACGATTGCAATCGATCGCTAGCCGCGAATAAGTCTGAACGATCAGAAAGGCATCGAGCGCATCGGCAAGACGTCTGGCGAGTGCGGCAGCCCCAAGATCCCAGGCGATGTGGCGCTCCAAGTCGGCGGGCACGAGCCCCAGAGTTCCCAAGGCCCGCGGCAGTAGATTTCCGCCATGGTCGCAAGTGAGGAAATACGCCGACTTTCCTCGCTCACGGACGATCTGAAACGGATGCGGTTCATCGGGAGCGAGCAGCTTATCGTTTCGCACCTTCAGCCCCATTCAATGCGTGGAACGGAAATCAAAATAGCGCATGGTCAGAAAGGAATCGGCTGGACGCCAGTGATCGCGGGCGCCGAGTTAGAAAGATTGAATCCACCTTTCAGCGGATGCTGCCTCAGGAAGGCGAGCATTTTGTCGTTCCAGGCTTTCGGCCAGCGCATGTGATGAAGCAGGCCGCGCAGACCCGCGAGATTGCCGATATCGCTGGTGGCCATCTCGTCGGTGCCGCAGGTTTGATCGCATGAAGGTACCTGGACTCCCGACGAATCGAGGACAACATCGTCGATGCTGCCGCCGATCATCCGCACTCGCGCCGCAAACATGCGCGCGTTGGGACAAATGCCCCCGATGTCGCAGGAATTGCGTACGTGCATCAATGGTACATCCGGATTAAAAAGGCGCAGTTGACCATTTCCGGATGCGTCCACCGCTACTGGAACCTGCGGACACTCGTCGGAGAAAGCAGCGAACGGGTTTGGCGCCGAATAGACCGCGGCCGCCGCGACCCATGGGCGGTTCATCGCATACAGCATCGCCATAGCCGCGCCGTTGGACCATCCCATCAGATAGATCCGGCGCGAATCGACGTGGCCAGTGGCGTGCACCTCGGACACGAAGTGATCGATCGCCGCCGCGTCCACGTTCTCGGGATAAACCGTGCCGCCAACGGTCACGGAGCCCGAGGGACTCAACTGCCGATACCAGTTGTCCCATCCGAATGCGTTTGAATCCGCGCCGGGATAGAAGTGTGAGGTATAGCGGCCCTGCGGCGCGAGCAGAATGAAGCCCTGCCGGGTCCCGCCAAGGTCGGCTTTGTCGATCAAATCGGTCAACCCCGTGAACGAGACCGAGTCAGCGGTCGCGACCGAGCCGTGCAGGAAGACCACGATCGGCAGCGGATTCGACTTGCCGGCATTTGCGGGTTCGTAAAGGCAGGCATATCGCTCATCGCCATCGGCGTCGGTCCATGGGCCGAGAACCTTGCCACCGCGGCAGATCGGAGAATGCCGCGAGAGGAAACTTGCGAATGTTCCGTGATCCACTTTCGCGGGCGGGTCTCCAAACGGACCGCATGCCGCCGCGCTCGAGGGGCCGGAGCTCATGATGGTCGCAGCCAAGGCGATCAGGAAGCTCGAGATCGCTTTCATCGATTCATCTTAAGCGGAGCAGGGGTGCGCGCCAACCTTCTTCTCAGAAATATGGACTTTACGATTCATTTTCGGCGTCGGTGTCTGGTATTGAGAGACATCCGGCGTTTCAGGAGAGAAATCAGAATGAACTCCGACAAAGATTCTCACGCTCGCGATCGAAGCCACTCTCATCGTCATGGCTCGGGGCGGACGGGCGCCAGGCAGCCGGACGCATTCAACCCCGCTCGCGCCGCGCTTCTCGATGATCCGCGGCGCTTTGACTACCTATCGGTGGCGCAAGTTCTGGCGATGCTGGAAGCTCCACCCGGCAGTGTGGTAGTCGATTTTGGAACTGGCACCGGAACGTTTGCGATCGAAATCGCGAAGCGGCGCGGCGATTTGCAAATTGTCGCGCTCGATGAACAGCCCGGGATGCTGGAGTTGCTTCGGGCAAAACCAGAGGTGAAGGGCCTTCAGAATCTGGTAGCGATACTCACTGACGAGATCGATCGATTCGCGCTCGCGGCAGATCGGATACTGGCGCTCAATGTATTGCACGAGCTGGGCGACGACGCGCTAAGGCAAATCAAAAATCTGCTCAAGCCGTCTGGCACAGTCCTGTGTATCGATTGGGATTCGTCAATCGAGCGTCCCGTCGGGCCGCCGCGAGATCACACTTACAACAGCGCCGAGGCCCGCGCGCGCCTGGAGGCCTTCGGGTTTCAAGTCGAGCAAATGGTACCGGCAAAATACCACTTTGCGCTCCGAGCGCGGATAGTCAATGCGAAAATTTCCGCGCCCACGGAATAGACGATGTTCGACTGCGTGAGGCCAATGGTCCGCGCACGCGGCGCTCGATCATGATGAGGCGGGTAGCGGGCGCGGTCTCGCGTCTCGCGGCGATTCGATCGGACCGCTGGTACGGTATCGGAACGCTCGTGCTGGCGGGTTTGGCGCTGGCTTTCATCTGGATCATGACGGAAATCCAATTCACGCCCGGCTACGGATTCCAGATAGTCCCGCGCCAGGCAAATTCGGGCGACGGTCCCCACTATCTGATCATCGTCAATAGTCTGTTATTCGCGCATAGCCCGGAGGTGCAGGGCGCTTACGACCGGGTCGCGCACGGCGGCCTGGAGGCGGGAGCGGGGGCGCGCCGCGAATTGCCGGATCATCACACTATCCTCGTCAATCGGCGCACGGGAGATCACGCCCTATGGATGTACTCGATCGCCGGCGTGGTAGTTCGCAACCCCAGGCCGGAGTTTCAACCCGGGCCTGACGCCTACGAGGTGCCGGCGCATCCAATCGCCTTTCCCGCGTTGTTGGCGGTGGTGCTCGCGCCATTTCACCCGTCACTGGCGGAGGTCGAACCAGAAGTCGGAATCGTACTGGTGCTTATCGGTTGGGCTGGCGTCCTGGCGACCTATCTGATGGCGCGCGCCGGAGGCTCAAACCGCGGCTATGCGCTGCTCGCGGCAGGAACGCTGCTGCTTGCCAGTCCGTGGCTGCCGTACTGCCGCGATTACTTTTCAGAAACCACCATTGGTCTATGCCTGGTGCTCGCGATCTGGTCGTGGAGCGATGACCGGCCGGTGATGGCCGCGCTTTTCGCCGCGGGCGCGGCGATCATAAAGCCGTCGTTCGCGGTGGTTGGCGCGGGGTTCCTCATCGAAGCGATTCGCGAACGGCGTGCGCGCGAGGCGTTCAAGATGGCGTCCGCGCTTGGTATCTGCGCGCTGGCCCTTGGCGCGTTCAACTATTGGCTGTCCGGAACCCCACTAATCTCGGGCTCGGAAGCATGGTTTCTTGCGAGCGACCTCGAGCCGCTTCACGATACTTTGCTGGATCCTGCGCATGGGGTGCTGGTCTTCGCGCCGTGGGCGATCTTCGCCGTGTTCGCGATCGCGCATGCGTTCGATCGCTTCGACACTGACTCCGCGATGCTGCGCCGGATGGCGTGGCCAATGATGCTGTATCTGTTCGTGCTCGCCCTAACCGGCTTTGGACCGGGTTTTTGCTACGGGCCGCGATATTGGGTTCCATTTCTACCCTGGCTCGCTGTCGCAATGGTACAAGCGCTGCGCACCGCGGGAGTCAGGGGACGCGTCGTATGTGTGCTGCTGATTCTGCTTGGGATGGCGATAGCGATTCCAGCGGCGGTGCAATTGCCGCAAATGTATTCGGTGCCGCCGAATGCTGGATGGCACTGGACGGGCGAATCCGCCTCGCCGGCGCCGTTGTCGGATGGCTCGGCAGGAAGTCCGCGACGATCCTGAGATCGTTCTCGTGCCGGCGACCGTTATTGTAGAATCATATCGACGCGGGTGGTCTTGCCCTGATCCTTGATTCCGTCGGCAGTCAGCTTGGGCGCGATCAGGAACAGCCGCGCCGGATCGATTTTGGCGCTCAAGTAGGCGCGCACCGTGTTGGCGCGCGCGTTGGCGAGCGCGCGCAAATCGCTTTCAGTGGTAGCAGAGAGCATCTGCTTTTTCATCTCGTCCGGCGGCAGCGATTTGTTGAGTCCGAGGAAATCCGTCGGCTTTTTGAACTTGGCCGCCTTGTACGCGCGGGTCAGGTACTTGTCATACTCAGCGGGCTCAATCTTTACGCTGTCCGAGTCGCCCTTCGCGCCGGTGTCTTTCAGTTTCTGCACCTTCATTGCTTGATCGATAAGCCCCTCGCGATCGAATGCGGGATCGACCCGTCCTTCTATATTCACCTTCAGGCCGCTGCGCTCCTGCAGCGCCTGGGTCAGCGTGTCGAGGCGGGATTTGCTGTCCGCGCTCAACGCAGCGGAGCCGGGCGCGAACTCGACGTATGACAAATCCTGCTTGCCGCCGCCAAACGCCGAGCTCAGCAGGCTAAAGGGCGAGGTAGCGGCTTTGACGATCAGGTTCATGAACGCGTGCAGGATCACACTGCCAATGCTGAATTGCGGATCCTTGAGCGACCCCGAGACCGGCACGTCCACGTCGATCTCGCCTTTCGAATTTTTCAGCAGCGAAACCGCAAGCCGGATCGGCAAATTGGTCGCGGTTGAGTTCGCGACCCGATCGCCGAAGGTTAGCTGATCGATAAAGATGTGATTGTCAGCGGTCAGATTGCCCTGATCGAGCAGGTAGTGAACATTTACGGTGAGCGTGCCCTTGGTGATCGGATAGCCGGTGTAGCGGGTGGAATAGGCGGTCAGCCCGGTCAGCTCGATTCCATCGGCTTTGGCCTTGATGTCGATATACGCGGTCGGCGCCAGCGGATTTACCGACCCGTTGATATCGATCGGCGCGCTGCCGTTGACCTGACCTTGCACTTCGACGTCGGCGGGGGTCGTCGAGCGGGTTCCAAACGCTCCCACCTTTCCGGTGATGCCGGTCAGATTCGCGGTGTAGTTCGGCTGAATGAAAAAATCGCTGTAGTCGATTTTGCCGCCCTGCAGCGTAATTCGCCCCAATGCGATATCCGCATTGAGCGGCTGCCCGGTGGGCGACGACGGCGACGGCGCCGCTTCGGGCGCGGGAGTTTGCTCTTGCGGCTGTGCTTCAGTCAGCGATTTAGGCGCGGCGTTGGGATTCGCGGTGATGTCCTTCAGATTCAGCTTGCCGGTCCGGTTGAGGATGATTCGGGAATAAAAGTCAGAGAGTGCGACCTGGCCGATATGCACCTTGGGCGGACCCGCACCCAAGTCGGCGTCAATTCGGCTGACGCTCAGCGCGCGCCATCGCAGAAAGGGCTCGCCGGTCAGCTTGTCGAGCGTCGCCAGGTCGCCGAGCGTGACGTCGCCGCGATAGGTGATCCGAAAATCCTTGCGCTCCTGCGCCAGGCCTACCGCGCCGTTCATCGTCAGGAGCGCGCTCTTGATTGTCGCGTTCAAGTGGCTGCTGACGTACGGATCGGCAGGCGAGAGATCCAGGCGTTGCGTGACGACGCGGAGATTTGCTTTGAGCGGCGCGATCGCCGCCGTACCTGTCACTTTGATAGTGCCGCGTCGGTTGAGCGCGGCGTCGAGATCGACGCCGAACGGTTTTGCGAAGTCGCTGGTCACGTCCTTGAGATGGATGTTGAGCGGCGAGAGCGCGATTTTGACCGCACGCGGCGCGGAGGCGTCTTCGATCTGCGCGTCGGTTTTCTCGATCGCTATCGAAGCGATGGTGAATTGCCAGGGCTTAACCGATGGCGCTTTGGCCTGCACTGGCTGTCGGCGTTGATGCTCGCGTTCGACGCGCTCGCGCTCGCGGCGGTCTCGTTCCAGGCGTTCGCGCTCGCGTCTTTCGGCGGCTGTCTCGCGGCGGGCACGCGGCTGCGGCGCAGGTTTCGCGATCAACTCGAGCAGGCTCAGCTTTCCGTCGCGTTCGCGGCGGACAGCGACGTGAATTCCATCGGTGCGGATTTCGTTAATCGCGGCCTGACGCGAGGCCAAATCGATTTGACCGATCGCCACGCTGAGCTTGTTCCACTCAATCGGCTTCTCGCGCCCGTTGAGCGTGCTGAGTGCAAAGCTGTCGAGCGAAACGCTGGCCGGCTCGGCGTGGACGTTAAAATCCGACGGCGCAAAATCGGTTTTGACACTGGCAGTGGCGCTGAGCTTTCCGCCGGTCACCTTCGCCGCGAGGATCGACTGAGCGAATGCTTGCAACGACGGCAAATCGATTTGCTCGATCGTCACGTCGCTGGTCGCCTGCTTGTGCGCGTAATCAACTCCGCCCTTGACCTCGATCGATCCGCCTCCGCCGAGACTCGCCGTGAAGCCGTAGGATGTCGCAGTGGTGCCGGTCAGGCTGAAATAGCCGAGTTGAGCGTGAATCGGCGTGATCGACAGTATCGCCGGAGTCGCGCCGGTGTTGTCAGTTACCTTGACCGAGCTTTGCGCCAGCTCGAACGAATCGATCGAAACGTCGGGCGGCGCGCCCGGCGCGGCGGATGCCGCCTCGACCGCAGTGGCCGCTACCGGCTGCGGCGGCGCGACACTGCCTGCGGCCGGCGGATTGGCGCCGTTTAGCGAGGTCAGGTTGATGGTGCCATCGTGATTGCGCACGACGTTGGCGGCCAGCCCGTCCACCCGGATTTTCCCCAGATGGAATCTTCCCTGTAGCGGCTCGACGTCGTCGAGCGTGGTCATCGCATGTTGCAGCGAGGTGACTGGCGCGTCAGTGGAATCGCGCACGTCGAGCTGGTCGATCGCCATCTCGCCGGCGATCGCGATTACGGGGCCGGTGTCTTTGGAGACAAAATGCACTTGCAGCGCGCACGAAAACGTTCCCTGCGAAATCTCTACCGGCAGCTTGCGTGGCACGTAGCCGACGTAGCGCGGAATGTCTATGCGATGGAGGTCGAGCTCGACGATCGAATCGCGGGTCGCGCCGAAGGGTCTGCTCTGTCCACCAATCCGCACCGGACTTCCGTCCACGTCCATGTGCAAGAGCGGCTGCACATAAATATTAACGTCACGCGGCAGATTAGCGATAAACGGAATTCCGATCTGGATGTGCTCGATCGCGTGCTGCTGTCCGACCACCTGATCGTCCAGATGCAGGTCGCCGTCGGACAGCTTGATGTTCGAGACCGAGAACCTTTGCGGCTTTGACGGGGTTTGCACCGGCTTTGGCGGCGCTTTCGATTCGAGCAGATCCGAGAAGTTGAAGCGCTGCGGCGCGGTCCGGACGATATGGATCGAAGGATGATCGAGCGAAAGTTGTCCGATGACCGGCGCGAGCCGAAAGATCGAACTCCACGCGACCTTTACGTTCAGATGTCCAAGATCGACGAACGGCTTCTGCGGATCGGTATCGCCGACATGCAGCCGATCGACATTAAGTCTCAGCGTGTAGGGATTGAAGCTTATCGCGCCGACGGTGACTGGCCGTTTGATCTGTGTGGCGACCGGTCCAGTCAGAATGTGGCGTAAGAGCGGCGGCACGGCGAAGAAACCCGCCGCTCCGTACAGAAAAATTACGATGACGATCGCGATACCGATGCGACGCGCGCGGCGGGTCCGCCCAAACGCCTTCGCGCGGGAGAACCATGCTCGGGCGTGCTCTGGAGCTGCCCTAAGGACGTCGCGCATCCACGATACCCCCAATCCGGCATCTGGAGACGATGAAGATGCCGGAAGCCATCGTAGGCAAATACCCGTTTCATAGCCATCGCGAACCGGCCTTCGTCCGATACGCCGCCACTTTCAAAGATCGGCGCGAGCGTGCTTTAGATGCTAGATCACGATAACGCGCCGCCGATCGGACGATGCCGATACGACGAGCGAAGGGATGACGGCAGTTCCTATGCTTGCGAAGAGTCTTCTGATCGCCAACCGCGGCGAAATAGCGATCCGGATTATGCGCGCGGCCGCCGAACTTGGTGTCCGCACCGTCGCAGTCTTTTCAGACGATGACAGCGCGTCGCTGCATCTGCGTAAAGCCGATGATGCGCGGGCGTTGCGCGGGGCCGGCGTCGCGGCATACCTCGATGCCGAACAGATCGTTGCGGCGGCGCAAGACGCGGGTTGCGACGCGATCCATCCGGGCTACGGCTTTCTGAGCGAGAACGCGAAATTTGCGCGCCGCTGCGCCGCCGCCGGAATCTGTTTTGTAGGGCCGCGCCCGGAAACATTGGAACTGTTTGGCGACAAGCTGCAGGCGCGCGCACTGGCCCAGCGCTGCGGCGTGCCTGTCCTGCGCGGCACAACCGCCGCCACCAATCTGGATGAGGCGCGCGCTTTCTTTGCGTCGCTCGGCGAAGGCGGCGCGATGATGATCAAAGCGGTCGCGGGCGGCGGAGGACGCGGCATGCGCGCGGTGCATCGCGCCGCCGATGTCGAGCAGGCTTTTGCGCGATGCCAATCCGAAGCGCGCAGCGCGTTCGGAATCGGCGACGTGTACGTCGAGCAACTGATGCCGAGTGCGCGGCATCTTGAAGTGCAGATAGTCGGCGACGGCTCCGGCGAGGTAGTCCATCTCTACGAGCGCGAATGCACCATCCAGCGGCGTAATCAAAAGATCCTTGAAATCGCGCCGAGTCCGAGTATCAGCGCCGAAACCCGCGACCGTCTGACCGGCGCCGCTGTGCGAATCGCGCGCGAGGTCCGTTACGACAGCCTTGGCACCTTCGAGTTTTTGCTCGCTGCGGCCCAAGCGCGCGGCGGGGCGAGCGAGAATGCAGCGTTCGCATTTATCGAGGCGAATCCGCGCCTGCAAGTGGAACATACCGTGACTGAAGAAGTCACCGGCGTGGACCTGGTAAAGGTTCAGTTGCAGCTTGCAGGCGGAATGCGACTCGCCGATCTCGGCCTGACTCAGATTGCTATTGCGCCGCCACGCGGGTTTGCGATCCAGGCGCGCATCAATGCCGAAACCATGACCGCGGACGGCGGCGCGAAGCCGGCCGGCGGAACGCTCGCAGTGTTCGAGCTTCCGTCGGGCCCAGGCCTGCGGATCGATACCTTCGCGTACGCCGGCTACACCACAAATCCGCGCTTCGACTCGCTAATCGCAAAATTGATCGCGCATTCGTCGAGCGGTGATTTCTCCGATGCCGTCAATCGAACCTATCGCGCGCTGTGCGAGTTCAGGATCGAAGGTATCGCTACCAATATCGGATTTCTCCAGAACCTTTTGCGGCATCCGGAGTTCGCAGCGAACCGAATCCATACCCGTTTCGTTGAAGAGCATGCAGCGGAGCTGACCGCCACGCAGCCTTCCGCGCATCGCAGGCTGTTCTTCGAGCGAGCTTCTGCGCCATCGCCGGGCCGGGCAGGAGCTGGAGCAAGGATCGACACCAGCGACCCGCTAGCAGTGCTGCATCACGGAAAATCCGAGAGCGCCGCACCTGCTGATGTCCTGACGGTCGCCGCGCCCGCGCCGCCCGCGCACGAGGTTGCCGGACCCGAAGGCACAGTTGCTATCACCGCGCCGATGCAGGGCACGATCGTTTCTATCGATACACAGGAAGGCGACACGGTCCGCCGGGGACAACAGCTCCTAGTGATGGAGGCGATGAAGATGGAGCACGTCATCGCCGCGCAGGTTAGCGGAGTCGTGCGCCAAATCTCGGTCGCGAAGGGCGACGCGGTCTTCGAAGGACATCCGCTGATCTTTATCGAACAATCGCAGGTCGAAGATTCCACCGCAGCGGCCGCGGAGCAGATCGATCTCGATCGAATCCGCCCCGACCTGGCCGAGGTCCACGAGCGCCATGCGCTCGGACTCGATCCCGCGCGGCCCGACGCGGTCGCGCGCAGGCGCAAGACGCATCAACGCACCGCGCGCGAGAACGTCGATGACCTGTGCGATCCCGGAACCTATATCGAGTACGGCTCGATCGTGATTGCGGCGCAACGCCGCCGGCGCGCGCTCGACGATTTGATCAAGCGCACCCCGGCCGACGGAATGATTGCCGGCATTGGCCGCGTCAACGGCGACCTGTTCGAGGACGCGCACGCGCAGTGCGTGCTGATGTCATACGACTACACGGTGCTGGCGGGCACCCAGGGTCAGCAGAACCATCGCAAGAAAGACAGGATGTTCGAAATCGCGGAGCGGATGCGCCTGCCGGTCGTGTTCTTCACCGAAGGCGGCGGTGGCCGGCCCGGGGATACCGACGGAGTTGGTGTTGCGGGACTCGATTGCATGGCGTTCCAATACTGGGGTCAGCTCAGCGGTCTGGTGCCGCTGATTGGGATCAACTCGGGACGATGTTTTGCCGGTAATGCCGCGCTGCTCGGATGCTGCGACGTGGTAATCGCGACCGAGAATTCGAATATCGGAATGGGTGGTCCCGCGATGATCGAGGGCGGCGGTTTGGGAATCTTCCGGCCGGAGGAAGTCGGTCCGATGAGAGTGCAGGTGGCAAACGGTGTTGTCGATATTCCGGTCAAAGATGAAGCCGGCGCGGTCAATGCCGCCAAACGCTACCTTTCGTATTTTCAGGGGACGACCCGCAAGTGGGAATGCGCTGATCAGCGGATACTGCGCGCGATAATCCCCGAGAACCGGCTGCGCATCTACGACGTGCGCAAAGTTATCGAGACGCTTGCCGACTCCAGTTCGGTGCTTGAGCTGCGGCGCAACTTCGGGCTCGGGATGGTCACGGCGCTGGTCAGAATCGAAGGTCGGCCGCTCGGCGTGGTCGCGAACAACCCGACGCATCTGGCGGGCGCGATCGATTCGAGTGGCGCCGACAAGGCCGCCCGCTTCATGCAGCTTTGCGACGCGTTCGATATCCCGCTCCTGTTCCTGTGCGATACGCCCGGAATCATGGTCGGGCCCGAAGTTGAAAAGACCGCGCTGGTTCGCCATGCGGCGCGGATGTTCGTAACCGGCGCGAGTATCACCGTCCCGTTCTTCACGATCATTTTGCGCAAGGGATACGGACTCGGCGCGCAGGCGATGGCGGGTGGAAGCTTCAAAGCACCTATTTTCACGGTCTCATGGCCGACCGGAGAGTTTGGCGGGATGGGCCTGGAGGGCGCGGTCAAGCTCGGTTACCGTAATGAACTCACCGCCGAGCAGGATCCCGCCAAGCGCAAGCAATTGTTCGATGAGATGGTCGCGCGGATGTACGCGCACGGGAAGGCGGTCAATACCGCTTCACATTTCGAGATCGATGATGTAATCGATCCGCTCGAATCGCGACACTGGATTATGGTCGGCCTGAAATCCGCGCCGCCACCGGCGACTCGGACTGGAAAGAAGCGCCCATGCATCGACACCTGGTAATTACTCGCACGCTGATTGCAGTGGCCGCCGCCGCGATGATCGCGGGATGCGCGAGCACCTCCGGCAACTCGGCGGAGTCGATGGACACGACGCCCAAGGGAGTGACCTCGAATGCCGCCGTTGAGCAGATACTCGAGAACTCCTGTTACGGCTGCCACTCGAACGGCGGAAGCGCGCCTTGGTATGCGTCGGTGGCGCCGTCGTACCTGATGTCGAACTCAGCGCGCGCAGAGATGAATTTTTCGGACTGGAACAATTTTGATCAATCGACCAAGGCGCAGGCGCGCGGCCTGGCCGCCAGTGTCGTCGCCGACGGCGAAATGCCGCCGTGGGATTTCACGCTGCTCCATCCTTTGGCCAGGCTTACGGATTCCGACAAGGCAGCGATCGCACAGTGGGCCGCGGCCGCGCCGGCGCTTCCCGCGCATTGAGCCGCGCTCAGTCGTAGATCCAGGATGCCGCCGCGATTCCCGCGATAAGATAAGCGATCCCAAGTCCGAAGGTCACGATCGTCGGCCATAGGATCGCGCTTGCGGGCAGGCCGCGGATCATCAGATCGTTGAATGATTGCATCGTCCACGTGGTCGGCAGCCACAGCGCCAGCGTGCGCATCCATCCCGGCTCGAAATCGATCGGCCACCAGCATCCGCCGATCGCGGACATCGCCATGCTGACCACTGCGCCAAACGGCATGACCGAGTCGTGCGTGCGCGCGACACACGCGATGATCAGGCCGAACGCGGCGCCGGCGAACGCGATCGCGGCGGCAGGAACCAGCAGCATCAACGGTTCGGCTCCGAGCGAGATTCCGAAAATCCACCATCCGATCGCGAACAGCAAAATCATTTGCGCCAGGCCGATCAGGAACCGCGACAAAAGCTTGCCGACCAGCGTTCCCGCCAGCGGCGCGCCGCTGACGCGCAGCCGCGCAAGCGTGCCCCAGTCGCGCTCATCGATCAGCCCGAGCGATATTCCCATCAGCATTCCGATCAGCAGAAACGTGACTCCGAAACCGGGGACGTATTGATCGAATGCGTTTACCTGCGGCGGCCCGTTTCCGGCCGACAGCTCGGTCCATCCTAGCGCGCCGGGAAGCGTCGGCGGCACGGCGGCCGAGAGCGATTTGATCTCGGCGCTGAAATCCGGAGTCGCGAGCGGCGGTATCGCCACGTTCGCAATCGACAGCCTGGGGAGCACGGGAGCAGGCAACGTTGGCGACGGAATCGAAATCTCAAGCGGCCTGGATAGTTCGGCCACCTGCGCTTGCGATGGCGGCGTCGGAAAGGGGGGCGGCGGTGGAATCTCGCCGCTATGCGATCCGGCCGCGGTTTTGAGATCGAAAAGCCATCGGTTGAAGTCATGCTCGCTCGCTTGCAGCGCAAGCAAATATTCGCGGACCGCTTTCAGCGCGGCGCGCCGCGGCGCGAGCGAATTCTCAATTGCGGCTTTTGTCGACGCTTCCGAGCGCTCGGCCGCCGCGCGCGTCTGCGCTTCCAGGTCGGCAACCGTGCTGCGGAGTTGCGCGTCAAGTTCGCGCTCCGCCGCATCGCGCTGTATCAAGCTCTCGCGACGATAGCGCTCGCCCGCGTTCTGAGCGGTGGACGCCTGCGCGGCGATCGCTCCCAGACGCGACCGCAACTCGGCGCTGGCGGCGGTGATTCGAGCGCGCGCGGCATCCTGCGCGCGCGCCGTGATTTCCGCGCACATCCGGCTAAGCCGCAGTTCGAGACCCGCCACCTCAATTCGTTTAATCGGATCGACATACAGCACGATCCGCGCGGCGCTTCCGGCTTTGAGCGCGGTGCTGGTGCCGGCGGGAATCAGGATCGCGAGCGGGGCGCGGGCGCGCCGGCCGACGATTGCGCGCGCCTCGGCCACGCTGGGAACCATCGCGAGCCGCAGCGCGGGCTCGCGCTTGAGCGCGGCCACGATAGCCTGCGCGACCGGTCCGTGGTCGTGATCGATGACCGAGATGGAGTAAGCGTGGGCCGAGGGCCGGGCGCCGTATATGTTTCCGAGCGAGAATCCGGCGACCGCGATAATCACGACCGGCGCGAGCAGAAGCATCGCAAGCCCGACGCGGTCTTTCGCAAGCAGCCGGAACTCGTTTAGAAAAATCAGGCGGACCGTGCGCAACATCGTTTATCGCCCTGCGGGTCCGTCTTCGCGCAATGCGTGCCCGGTCAGGGCGATAAATGCGTCCGAGAGGCTGGGGCTGTGAACGCCGAATTCAATCACTCGTCCGCCAGCGGCGCGAATCCGTTCCAGGATTTCGCTGACCTGCGCGACGCTGGCGAGTTCGAGATCGATTTTGCCGTCGATTCGCGCTCGCGCGAGCTGCCGTACCCCATCGACCCCCGCGCTCCAGCCATCGGCGGGCGGATCCTGAAATGCGATCTCCATCCTCGGATGCCGTCTGCCGAGCGCGATCAACTCGGCCACCGTGCCTTGTGCCACCACGCGACCGTAATCGATCAGCAGCGCGCGGCTGCAGATGCTCTCGACCTCTTCCATGTAATGCGTGCTGTAGATCACGGCGGTGCCCGACTCCGCCGCGGCTTTGACGGTCAGGAGAATCTGCTCGCGCGATTGCGGATCGACGCCGACGGTCGGCTCGTCGAGCAATAGCAGGTCGGGCCGATGGACCAACCCGCAGGCGAGATTGAGCCGCCGCTGCATGCCACCGGAGAGCACGGCAACCGGATCATGGGCGCGTTCGGTCAGGCCGACCTCTTCGAGGGCACGCATACTTTCGATCTGCGCCTCGCGCCTCGAGAGGCCGTGAAGGCGGGCAAACAGTTCGAGATTGCGAAAGCCGCTGAGCGACGGGTACAGGGCGATCGCCTGGGGTACGAAGCCGAGGCGGCGGCGCAACGCGTAATGTTTTGGCGATGGAATGGCGCCGGCGATGCGGATAGTGCCGGAGTCCGGCTCGATCAGGGTGGCGAGCAGTGAGAGCGTCGTGGTCTTGCCGGCGCCATTGGGACCCAGCAGTCCGACG
>DATKSB010000024.1:0-17124 GCA_035531855.1 Binataceae bacterium (SeqCode) | reverse complement strand
CATCTCGAAGACGTATCCGAAGAAACCACCGACGAGGTGATCCTGATGAAGGATTCCTCCGGACGCGTGATCGGGTTTGAGAAGCTGCACTATCATCCGAGCGGCGACGGCACAGGCTTGAGCGTCGAGGCTTCCGTAATTCCCCACCGCTAAGGAACGTCATTCGTGGATTTTGAATTTTCTCCCGAGCAGGAGGCCTTCCGGCGCGAGGTGCGTGCGTGGCTCGCGGCGAATCTGCCTGAAGAGCTAAAGATCGACGACGCGCAGGACGAGCGGATCGCGCCCAATCGCGCGATCTTCGAGCGCCGCCGCGCGTGGCAGAACCAGCTCTACACCGCGGGCTACGCAGGCCTGGCGTGGCCGCGCGAATACGGCGGTCGCGCGGCCACCGTCATCGAGCAGTTCATCTGGGACGACGAGTATGACCGAGCGCGCGGTCCGGTGATGCCCGGATACTTCGGGCTCAACATGTGCGGTCCCACGCTGATGAATTGGGGCACCGACGCGCAGAAGAACCGCTATCTGAAACGAATCCTCGCCGCTGACGATATCTGGTGCCAGGGTTATTCCGAGCCCGGCGCCGGCTCCGACCTGGCCAATCTCTCGACCCGAGCCGTCGATCAGGGCGATTATTTTCTTCTCACCGGCCAGAAAGTCTGGACCTCGGGCGCGCAATACGCGGACCGGATGTTCCTGCTCGCGCGCACCGACCCCGACGCTCCCAAGCACAAGGGAATCACCTACCTGTTGATGGACATGAAGAGTCCCGGCGTCGAGGTGCGTCCGCTGGTCACGATGAACGGGCACGCGCACTTCAACGAGGTCTTCTTCGAGAACGTCCAGGTGCCGAAGGAAAATCTGGTCGGCAAAGTCAACGAAGGATGGAAGGTCGCGATGACGACGCTAAGCTACGAGCGCGGTTTCGCCGGCGGCGGAGGTCATCGCGCACAGGTCGAGCGCTTGGCCGCGCTTGCCAAGACTGTGCAGATCGACGGACGCCCGGCATGGGACCAAGCTTGGGTGCGTCAGCGCCTGACGGAGCTGCTGATCGATTGCGAGGCCGCGAAATACGCGCGTCTGCGAACCCTCACGCGGATGCTGAAGGGGCAGCCGCCGGGTCCCGAAGGCTCGATGCTGAAGTTGTTCGGTTCCGAGCTGGGCGTGCGCATCGCGCGCTTCTCGACCGAGCTGCTTGGCGGCTACGGATTGCTCGGAGATCCTACCGGGGCGGTGCCGGACGCGCCGCGATGGCTAAATCGTGTGCTCAGTTCGCGCCAGTACACGATCGCCGGTGGCACCAGCGAGATTCAGCGCAACATCATCGGCGAGCGCACGTTGGGATTGCCCAAGGGCTGAACTCGGTGAGCGTCCGTCAGCGGGCCGTATGCGCATTTGCCATATCAGTGTCTTCAATGCTTAATTGATAGTGCAATCGCGCCATGTTACACCTCCAGTCCCGGATTACGACGTTTTCAGCTCGGTGTGCCCATGGAAATGCGC
Source organism: Binataceae bacterium (SeqCode) (assembly GCA_035531855.1). Classification (GTDB taxonomy): domain Bacteria; phylum Desulfobacterota; class Binatia; order Binatales; family Binataceae; genus JBARDN01. The sequence continues at coordinate 15,624 of DATKSB010000024.1, read as the reverse complement.
GAATTCACCTTATGAAGCAGATCGACTGGCAACGAAGGAAAATATTCGCCGCGATGCCCATGCTCGCGATGCTCTCCGCCCTGATTGCGGCCTTCGCGATCGCCGCGCCCGTATGGGCGCAAACCGGTGACGCCACCGTCACCGTCGTAACCGGCGGGGTCACCGTCGTTCACGCCGGAATATCGAATCAGGCAGCCGTGGGAACCGCCGTCTTCGATGGCGACGAAGTTGACACCGCGGCCGCTTCCAGTGCGACGGTAACCCTGGTCGATAAGAGCACGCTTGAGATTGGCGAGTTGTCCAAGGTCAAGCTGGATATCCCGCATCGCGGCGCAACCACCACCAGTGCCGACAAGGTAAGCCTGCTAGCCGGTGTGGTTCGATCATACGTGGTGCATGCCGCCAGCGCCGGCGCGCCCACCTTCGAAGTTCATACTCCCAACGCCGTCGCGGCGGCCCGAGGCACCAAGTACGACGTGTCGTACCAGGAAAACGTGGATCGCAAACAGTTTGAAGGCTGCCATCGCTTCACCGATGTCGCCGTCTATGACGGCACGGTTGACGTCGCGAACGTTTCCGCACCGGCTAACACCGTCGAGTTGCATCCGGGCTACAAGTCGATCGTGCCGTGCGCCTTGTTGCCGACCGCTGCCGCCGCAATCGCCGCTGCCGCCGGCGGAGCCAGCAGTCTCGGCACCGCGGCAGCCGCCACCGGAGCCGCCGCCGCGGTCGGCGGTGGAGTGGTCGGAGGAGTTGCCGCTAGCGGCGGCTTCAGCAGTTCGAGCAGCAACGCCAGTCCCTCGCGCTGACGCGCGCCGCGCTCCTCGTCGGGCGCGATAAGCGGATCTTGCGCGAGTTGACGATCCCGTTTCTCCTGTGCGAAGAGGAAGCCATGTCCTCTGACGCTTGCGCAAGTTCCTTGAATCGCGGCGAAATCGAATCGACGCGCGAGCGCTTCGCCACCGACGGCGTCGTATGCTTGCGCAATGTTCTCGACGGCGCCGCACTCGCCCGCGCCCGCGGCGCTTTCGACTGGAGCCTCGCCAATCCCGGCCGCGCCGCAAATCAATTTCAGGGCACCGCCGACGCGCCCGACCGCTTCTACCAGGATTTGCTCAATCCCGACGCGCTGACCGGCTATCGCGAGATGCTGCTGCGATCGCCGGCCGCCGATCTTGCCGCCGCGCTGTGGGGCGCCCCCGAGGTTTGGTTCCTTTACGAACAGGTGTTTCTGAAAGAGGGCGGCGAGAGCCGGCGCACGCCGTGGCATCAGGATTCCTCTTACCTGCCGATCGAGGGAAGCCAGATCGCCGTGATGTGGATTTCGTTCGACCCGGTTGCGCGTGAAGATTCGCTCGAGTTTGTCCGCGGCTCGCACCGCGGCGTGCTGTACGACGGTTCGCGATTCGATCCCGCCGACGATACCGCGCCGCTCTACGGCGGCGAGGCGATGCCCCGGCTGCCGAATATCGAAGGCGATCGTTCACGCTGGGATATCGTTTCGTTCGGTGTCGAGCCGGGCGACGTGATCGTGTTTCATCCCGCGACGCTTCACGGCGGCGCTCCGACGCATCGCGGAAAACGCCGCCGTACGCTGTCGCTGCGATTTTTTGGCGACGACGCGAGATTTGTGCTGCGTCCGGGGTTGGTGGTCGGACGCAATGCCGAAGGTGAGGCGCGCTCGATCTTCGAAGATATGTCGCGCAAGCTCGCGCCTGGCGACCCGTTCAGGCATCCAGCATTCTTGAAGCTCCGCCCGCGCGAATAACTGGCGCTAGTCTTGGGGAGCCGCTTCTTCGGAGGTCGCCCTGGCGGGCGGTTGATGCGAATGTATCTGCGGCACGCCGGTGCTCGCGCCGATCGAGATTATCAGCATCCCTTGTTCGTAGCGGGGACCGCCGATGATCAGGATGCCATTGTTCTTTAGCTTCAGGTCGGTGGTCATCAGCGGGCGCGGTCCCTGGAACAGGATGATCTCCATCACGATCATGTCGCCGTCAACTTCGCGCGGCTGCACGTGCAGGATTCGTCCGCCCGGTAGCTGGAACGCGATCATCTTGCCGCATTGCGTCTGTCCGGCTTGATCGCTGACGAGGCGATAGGTGCTGTAGCTGAAGAGCGCCTGCAGCCGCGGGCCCATCGATTGCAAGCGCGGATCGACGCCTTCGTTGGTCTCGGCCGCGAGCACGGAATTGACTCGCACGGTCACTGTGCGCAGCGGATGCGCCGATTGGGCTAGCGCCTGTCCCTGGATCGCTACCAGGCCCGCCATCGGGGCCACCATCGCGAAGACTACGACGATGAGCAGGCTAAGACTTCGCGGGCTCGACAGCATCAATTCCCTATGGCTGGTCGGGTAGCCAGATCACGGTCGTATCGGTCTTGGGCTCGCTCCAGACCGCGACGGAGGGAATCTCAGACTCGAGGCGAGAGATGACGGCGTGCGAGTCATCGGCTACGTCGGCCAGTTCGGCAGGGCCTGCCGCGACCGACGCTACCGCCATCGGCGCGCTGATAGTGGCGCGCTCGAGCGAGGCAAGGTCGTAGCCGGAATGACGCAGCGTCTGCGCGTACGGAGTGACCAGGATCGCGGTGACCACCGCCGCCGCCGCCGCGGCACCGGCCATCGCGAGGCTTCCGGAAAGCTGCTCACCCGCGCGGCTGAACCATCGTGAGATTCGGAGGCCGAGCGGCACCGGCAGGCTGTCTATCCGGCGCATCACCGAAGACTTGAAGCCGTCGAGCGAAGGTTCTTCGAACAGGGTGCGGAGCTCGCGGCCAATCATGCCGTAGTCGGCCAACTCCGCCGTGCAGCTATCGCATCGCGCCAGATGGTAGGCGACTTCCTGGTATTCGTTGGGTTCGAGAGCATGGTCTTCGAACGCGCCCAGCATAAGGCCAATTTGATTGCATTCAGCCATCGTAACTCAGCTCTCCGGAAGATCCTTCAACAAGACACGCAGGCGGTTGCGCGCATAATGCAGCCGACTCATCACCGTGCCGCGAGGGCAATTCAGCGCTGCGCTGATCTCGTCGTAGGATAATCCTTCCACCTCGCGTAAAAGTATCACTGTGCGATGTTCCGGCGTCAACTCCTCGAGCGCCGCGGTAAGGCGGGCCGAGAGTTCTTTGCGGCTGGCGGTTTTGAACGAATCGCCGGTGTCGCTCGGTAGCTTACGTATCTCATTTTCGGCATCCTCGCCGCGCAGGACGACGTGGCGGCCTTCGCGCCGCCAGAAGTCGATCGCAAGGTTGGCGGCGATCCGGTAGAGCCAGGTCGAGAAGCTCGAGCGCGACTCGAACTTCGACAAATTTTCGTAGGCTCGGACAAAGGTTTCCTGCGCCAGTTCGATTGCATCATCCTGATTATGGACCACGGACAGCGCTACATTTGCGACCCGCCGCTGGTAACGCTCGACCAGGACTCCGAAGGCTTCCGAGTCGCCCTTCGATGCCCGTGCGATGAGTTCGGCTTCGTCGCCGTCCTGGCGCCCTGGGGTTCCCAATTCCTTAGACGCGGGCAAGGGTGACGAAATTCAGCCGAATCTTCATTTCCCCCCACCCATTTCGGCCCAGTTCGGGCCCCATTTGAGGTCTGCCTTAAGCGGCACCCGCATTGCGGCGACGCCTTCCATCTCCGCCCGCGCGGCCCTCGCCGCCTGCTCGAGGGCGTCTTTTCGCACTTCGAGCAGCAGCTCGTCATGCACCTGCATCACTATGACGGCTTCCATCCCGGTGCGGCGAATCTCGCTATGTAGCCTGATCATCGCGAGCTTAATCAAGTCCGCCGCCGTGCCCTGGATAGGCGTATTTATGGCGATCCTCTCCGCCTGCGCCCTGGCGCCGCCCGGAGCGGCGGTTAGCTCCGGCAGGTAGCGCCTGCGCCCGTACATCGTGGTCACGAAACCGTCAGTCCGGGCGCGCGCGAGCGACTCGTCGAAATACTCGCGCACGCGAGGCAGCCGCTCGAAGTAACGCTTGATGTAATCCTGTGCGGCGGCAAGCGGTATCCCGAGTTGAGCGGCCAGGCGCTGCGGCCCCATCCCATAGATCAGCCCGAAGTTGATTGTCTTGGCGACGCGGCGCGCGTCGGCGTCAACCTTGCCGGCGCTGACTCCCAACAGCTCGGTCGCGGTGCGCGCGTGAATATCCTCGCCGCGCTGGAAGGCGTCAACCAGGGTAGGGTCCTCCGACAGATGCGCGAGCACCCGCAGATCGATCTGCGAATAATCCGCCGACAGCAGGACGAAGCCCTCGCGCGCGACGAAGGCTTTACGGATGCGGCGGCCCTCCTCGCTGCGGGTGGGGATATTCTGCAGGTTCGGATCGCTCGAGCTTAAGCGTCCGGTTGCGGCGACCGCTTGATGAAACGTGGTATGCAGCCGGCCGTCGGCGCGGTCGATAAGTCCGCCGAGCGCGTCGGCGTAGGTTGATTTCAACTTCGCGATCGATCGGTACTCGAGCAGCTTGGCCGGCATCGGATGCGCCGCGGCGAGCTTCTCGAGGGTGTCGGCGTCGGTCGAGAACCCGCTTTTGGTTTTCTTGAGGCCCTTGGTCGGGAGCTTAAGCGTGGTGAACAGCACCTCGCGCAATTGAATCGGCGAGTTAAGATTCAGCTCACGTCCCGCGAGCTCGAAGCATTCGCGTTCGAGGCGTTTTAGCTGCCCGCCGAACTCGTCGCCGATCTTTTTTAGCGCGTCGGCGTCGATTCCGATTCCCGACGCTTCCATCTCGGCAAGGATTGCCGCCACCGGCATCTCGATATCGCGAAACAGCGGCTCGAGCTTGGCCTCGCGCATCCTGGTCGCCAACAGCGGATGCAGCGCCGCGATAATGTCGGTGCGGGCGTGCGATTCGGCGCGCGGTCCGAGCGGCGCGAGATGCTCGTGATACATATCGTCGAGCGAAGGTTCCGGGCGTCCGGAGTTCACCAGGAAGCCTGCGATCATCGTGTCAAAATCGACCCCGCGCAGCTCGATCCCGAGCCGGGCCAGACGGGTGAGGTGCGTCTTGAAATCGTGACAGGCCTTGAGCGGCGCGGGCGCGGAAAGAATCTCCGCCATCTGGCCGATCAGCTCGCGGTCGATCACGAAAGACTCGCCGGGCTTGGATTCTTCGACGGCGCGAACGGACAGGCGCTCGCTGCCGGCCGCGTCGGTGGACAGATCGATCGCGATTCTCCCGGCGGATTTGAGCGCCGCGACGATCGTAGCGATATCGCCGTGGCTCGCTTGCGACTGCGCCACCGCGGGACCCATCGGCAGCTCGGCCTGGCTCGGAGCCAGTTCGGCCAGCATCGAATGGAATTCGAGCTCGCGCATCAGATCGGCGGCGGCGCGTTCGTCAATTCCTTTCCACTCGAAATCGTCGGGTCCGACTTCGAGCGGCACGTCAAGCTCGATGCGGACCAGCTTGCGCGCGAGTTCGGCGTCGGCGCGATGCGTCCGGAGCAGCTCCATTACTTTTTTCGCGCCGCGAATCTCGCTGTGCTCGACCTCGTCGAGATGCTGGTACAAATTGTCGAGGCTCGAAAATTTCTGGATCAGCGCCGACGCGGTCTTCTCGCCGATTCCGGGCACGCCCTTGACGTTATCGATCGTGTCGCCGGTGAGCGCCTGGATATCGACCAGCGCGCGCGGTTCGACGCCGAAGCGTTCTTTGATCTCGCGCGCCGAGATACGCCGATCGCGCATCGTGTCCCACAGCGTCACATGCGGACCGACCAGTTGCATGAAGTCCTTGTCGGCGGTGACGAGCACGGTCTCGATGCGCTGTTTGGCGGCGCGCGCGGCGAGCGTGCCGATTACGTCGTCGGCCTCGTAGCCGTCGATGACGATTTTTTTGATCCGCATCGCATCGACCGCGCGATGGATGTACGGAATCTGGCTGCGGAGATCGTTTGGAGTCTCGGAACGGTTGGCCTTGTAGTCGGAGAACAGATCGTCGCGGAAGGTCTTGCCGGGCGCGTCGAAGACCACCGCGATATGCGAAGGACGAGCGTCCTTAAGCAGCTTCACCAGCATCCGGATAAAACCGTAAACCGCGTTGGTGGGAATTCCGCGCGAGTTGTTGAGCTGCGGCAGCGCGAAGAAGGCGCGGAAGATATAACCGGAACCATCGACCAGAATCAGTTCGCGCTTTGCTTCCGACATGGGATGAAACTACCCGAAGCGAGAGGCGAAGCAACAGCGCGGCGGGCAGGCGGCCTGTCGCGCTGTCCGGATGCGGCATCGTATCTCGCTACGCGGGGCGAGTCTCATGCCGGGCGGAAGACGAAAAAATCGATCGGCTCGATCACGCGCTCATTCGTTGGACGAGCGGCCGCATAGTCGCGGAGCACGGCGAGGCCCTGCTCGAATTCACGATCGGAAACCTGAATCAAAGTCGAATCCGCGCGATGCGCGAGCTTCTGCGCGTATGCATTCCAGTTCTCGGCCGCCTGGCTCGGAACGAGTTCGTGGCCGGCGAGACAAAATCCCGCCGCGGCGAACACCGATTCGATGCGCGCTTGCGATGTGAGCGACTTGTTCAGGATCGCACGAGCGCCGGGAAAGAACGGCACGTATGCGTACGAACCGCTGCGCTCCACAGTGCCGGCGCGCAGGCAGGCCGCGCCATTCGGGCGCAACACGCGGCGGCATTCCCGGGCGACGCTTTCGGGATACGCAAGATGATGGAAGACCATCGACATGAAGGCCAGATCCACCGACGCGTCGCGCAGCGGCAGCGCTTCTCCTGACGCCCGCTCATAATTCACGCGCGGCGGCGCCGCTTTCTTGCGCGCCTCCGCGAGCATCTTTTCCGACGGATCGAGCGCGATCACGCGCGCATCGAAATAATTCGCCAGCGCCGCGGAGTACCGGCCGGTGCCGCAGCCGATATCAACAATATCGGCAACGGTTCCCTTGGGAACCCATCGCGAAATCACTCCGAGCCAAAAAGCCAGCACCGCGGGCGCGTAGCTGCGCCCCGCATCATACGCCGACGGCATTTTCGTCTGGTCGTAGTCCATCGCGCCATCACGTTTTTGCGCAGATGAAAATTGACGCGCGCGCGCCGAGGATCGCGACTTGTATCGCCTTCTCGATTCGGATGCGCCGACGCGCCGCAAGCTCGCGCATGAGGGTCCACTCGGCCGAGAGCAAAACCATCCGGCCGCCCGGGGCGAGTACCCGGTTGAACTCCGCGATCCACGCGGGATAGAGCTTGCGATTCTCGCCGTGCGTGCCGTAGCGAATTCCCCACGGAAGATTGGTGACGATTTTGGTCACGCTCGAATCGGTGAGCGGAATCGCCGCGGCGTCCCATCCTTCGAGCCGGATCGGCTTGTAGCGTGGTCCGACGTTCAGGCGCGCGGCCGCCAGCGCCTCGCTGTCGCGATCGCTGCCGATCAGTTCCGCGTAGCGGCCCAGACCGGCGCGCTCGATCAGGATCGTGCCCGCGCCGCAAAACGGATCGAGCACGACGTCGCGCTCGTCCACGCCGGAGAGCCATCCTAGCGCCGCCGCGGCCGCCGGGCGCAGCGAGGCGGGTCGATGGGCCACCTTGTAATCGCGATGCCGCATCGCTTCGCTCGAGAGTCTGACCGCCAGCAGCAACTCGGACTCGAACATCGTGGCCCAGAACTCGACGTCGGCCTCATTGTCGTCGTGGCGCCAGGTATGGTCGGTGCGCTCGGAAATTCCGCGTTCCACGGCATGCTGCAAATCGACCCGGCGAAATTCATGCTCGCCCGCCTGCCGTGCGACCACGCGGTAGCGCAGCCGCCGTCCTCCGCGCGCCTTCGGGTCGAATCGCACGCGCGCGAGGATTCCAGCCTCGACCAGCGGGGCGTCGCGCGCCGCCGCGCGAATGCGGTCCGGGGTGACGGCCTCAGGGTCGGGGCCGGCGCGGTACCCCACCAGCGCGAAGATATCTTCGGCGCATCGCAGCCGCACCAGCGCCGAAGGATCCGGCGCGGAAAAAATCGCCATCCCGCAGCGTTCCGGCACGATCCGCTGTCCGACTTCGTGAGCATGCGGAACCCGCGCCAGGATTTCGTTGGTCGCGATGGCCTCGAAACCGGGCTGGGTCTGCGCGATGTACTGATTGGGCCCGAAGTGCAGCGATTGCGGCGCGGGGCGCGGCGCGCGTTTTACTCGGACCTGACGTTGAAACCGGTTCACGGCTTTCCTTGAGCCGCGTTCGGCTATGGGCGGCTGCCTACTTGGTACGGGAGAGATACTCGTGGTTCTCGACGTTGATCGTGATGGTGTCGCCGGTGTTGACGAAGTGCGGCACCTGGATCACCATCCCGGTCTCGAGCGTCGCGTTCTTGAGCGTGTTGGTCACGGCGGCGTTGCGATTGCCCGGCTCGGTCTCGGTCACTTTCAGCGTGACGGTCTTGGGCAGCGTGACGTTCAGCGGCGTGGACTCGTGAAACTCGACTTCGACTTCCAGGTTCGGCGTCAGAAACCCGGCCACGTCCTCGATTAGCTCCTTGGGGATCGTGATCTGATCGTAGGTCTCGGTGTTCATGAAATGGTAGTCGTCGCCGTCCTGGTAGAGGAACTGCATCTTGAGCTGGGACAGGATGATGCGCTCGACGCGATCTTCAGAGCGGAAGCGGTTTTCGGTCTGCGACCCGGTCTTGATATTGCGCAGTTTGGTCTGGACCATCCCGCGCCAGTTGCCCGGCGTGATATGCGTGATGGTCATCACGCGCCACAGATCCTTGTTGTACTCGACCACCATTCCGGCGCGCAGCTGCGTCGCTTGAATCAACATTGTAGATGCACTCTCGATTCGAGGATTAAGAACGAAAACTTATCCAACGCGGACTATCGGAGCAAGGACGCACTCGACGCGCTATGGGATCAGGCGGCGATACCACGGGGTGCCCGGGGGCGCGTAGCCCGGAGGATAGCCGTATCCCGGCGCGGGATAGCCATAGCCGGGAGCGCCGTAGCCAGGAGCGCCGTAGCCGGGTGCGGCGTAACCCGGAGGATAACCGCCCGGATACACAGGCGCGCCATACGGACTTCGGTACGCGTACGGCGAACCGTAGCCGTACGGGCTGCCGCCCGGGACCACCACGACGGGCGGCGCGCTCGCGGTGCTCATCCCGTCGTTGTTCGCATCGACTGACGCCTCGATGAAATTGCGGCCCAGGCCGTATGCGCGAATCGAGGCTTGTTGTCCCGGAGCCATCTGGAAGATGACGTCGAAAGAGTTGTACGAGCCCGCGCCAATCGGAATCGCCTTCATCAGCCTGCCGTTTTCATACACGCCCGCGCGATGGACTCCCGCGCCGGAGATCTGTCCGACTACTTCATAGCTGCCCGGCTGCGACGGCGACGGCATCACCCCCAGCACGTTTATCTGAACGTTGGTCAAAGGCCCCTCGACGCCTCCCGGCAGCCTGCGTCCGGGCGCGCCGGTCGCGTCTTCGGAGCCGTCGGCGCGCGGAATTTCTTCGGTGTTATTGCGCGGACCAGGAATCGCGGCCGGACCGGCCGAGGCGACCGCCTCGGAATCGAGTTCGCCGCCGCCAAGTTCGATCATCTTTTCACGCCCGTCATGCGAATGCGTCAGCGCCGCGGCGTCCGGCGCCAGTTGCGCGCGTGCGACGCGGCCTAGCGCGTCGGTCACCTCGAGCGTCTGCGAGGGCGACGGATCCTGCAATCCGAAATCGAAATTCACCCGCTGCTCGCCGCTCACGTCAGTGACCGCGATCGTCTTGACCGGCGTCGATCCGTCGAAAATTCCCGCCGATCGGAGATTGGTCCCCTCGAAAAATCCGCGCACCCGCACCCCGCCGCCGGTAAACGAGCGCGAGCTGATCACTACCTGCGGAGCGTTGGGAGCCTCCGGCGGCAAACTCGCCGACGGCGCCGCCGGACTGGACGCGGGCGGCGCGCTGGTCGCCACCGGACCCGCGATCGGCGTCACCTGCGCCTCGAGCGCCGCGATTTGCCCTTTGATCGCATTCCACTGCGGCAGCTCCGGCGCATCTTTGACCGCGCGCGCCGCGTCGATTTGATTGCGATCCTTCACGATCGCCGCCATCGCATGCCCCGCTCCCGCGCGGTCGCCCTTGTCCAGCGCTCCGCTGAGCGATTGTGCGTCGCTGGCAAGGCTCGCCACGGGGGCCAGCATCGCGCCGGCCTTCGCGCTGGCATCGATCGAATTGAGCATCGCAAAGGCCGAGTCGCTTAGGCCCGACGCCACCTCCCGCGGGGTATCGGCGCGCGCGATCATCGGAGCCAGCGTCGCGAGTGCAACCGCCGCGCCAAGCGCGGCAATCGCGGCGGACGTTCGACCGATCCGCGCCCAAATCACGTCGCGCAGAGAGAGAAAATTCCGTACGGTTCGCATCGCCCCCGAAGACTTACCTCAGGAAGGTTGTTTGTATCGATCGGCGGTCTGCTTGATCAGCCGGCCGAGCTTCAAGAACAGCTCGCCTTCGTTGTAGATGAAGAGCGCGAGCGCACTTGCCGCCCCAATAATCAGTCCTAGAAGAAACGCACCCATCGTCGGCTCCTCAAGGCGCAATTATAGTCCAACTGGCGTCCATAAAAGAAACCACTTTTTATCTCCTCAATTGGCCCCGCTCCCCGCAGGTTGTGGCGCCGCGCCGTGATCTGTTAGTAAAATCCTTCTTAATGCTCTTAATGCTCGCTTGAGATCCGTGATCTGACGCCGTCTGTACCCGTGGGAAATCCTGACATCAATGCCGTCGCCGCCGACTACCGTGCCCTGCGCGAAGGCGCGGGCGCGCTCGCGCTTGGCCAGCGCATGGTCGTGCGCGTGACCGGCGACGATCGGGTTTCGTTCCTTCATGGGATGAGCAGCAACGATATCAAGCAGGCGCGCGCGGGGGCGATCCTGCCGGCGCTGTTCCTGACCGAGCATGCGCATCTGATTGCGGACTTCTTCGCGTGGGTCGAGCCTGACGCGATTCTTATCGACATCGATTCCGCGCTATGGACCCGCGCGCGGGCGCATCTGGAAAAGCTGCTGGTCGCCGACGACGTCGAGTTCGAGGATCTGACCGGGCTTGCTGTAATAGATATCGAAGGTCCGCGCGCCGCCGCCGCGGTTCGCGCGGTCGCCGGCGAGAAGGCCGCGGCGCTCGGCGAATGGACTTTGGTCCGTGCCGACGAGGTGACGGTCGGCAATCTGCCGCGTCTGGGAACGAGCGCGTTCACGATTTTAGCTCCGGCCGAAAAGACCGTATCGCTCCTCGCACAGATAACCGCGCTCGGCGCGGAGTTTCGCGCCGTCGGCGAAAGCGCGCTCGAGATTCTCCGGGTCGAGAACGGACTGGCGTTGACCGGCGTCGATACCGGCGAGAAAACTATTGCGCTCGAAGCGCGGCTTGACCGCGCGATCTCGCTGCGCAAGGGATGCTACGTTGGACAGGAAACGATCGAGCGTGCGACCGCTCGCGGCGGACTCCGCAAGCGCCTGTTCGGCCTGCGAATCGCGGGCGCGCGCGCGCCGCGGCCCGGAGCGCCGGTGATGCTCGCCGAAAAGGAAGTAGGGCGCGTCACCAGCGTTGCGCATTCGCCAACCCAGGGCGTGATCGGTCTTGCGATCCTGAATCAGAGCGCGTGGGACGGCGTGGCGGCGCTTTCAATCGCCGATCCGGGCGGTGAAATCGCGGCGCGAACCAGCGAGATTCCGTTTCATTGATGATTATATTGATCATCATAATGATTAAAGCAGTACTTTAAGTTTTCGCGGCCCGCGGGCCTGCGTTCGCGAACGGGCAAAGGAGCAAAACCAATGGCAAATACTCTGGGCAAACGTTACCAGTGCGAAAAATGCGGCACCGAGGTCCTGTGCAACAAGGCGGGCCCGGGCGAGCTCGAATGCTGCGACCTGCAGATGAAAATCAAAGAGGCCAAGCCGCTCCCTTCCTCCGACTAGGAACCGGCGGGCGCGCGGTGGCAGCTACATCCGCAAAGGCCGATCTCGTCCTGCATCAGGGCGTGATTTTTGGGCATCGCGATAGCGACTCGGTCGCGATCAGCGGCGGCAGGATCGTCAGCCACGGCCCATATTCCGAGTTGAAGGCGCTGGTCGGGCCGAGCACGCATCTGATCAAGCTCTTAGGGCGAACGCTCGCCCCGGGCTTTGTCGATGCGCACCTGCATTTTCTCGAAGCCGCTTCCGCCGTCAGTGGATTCGCGGTATGGCGATGCCGCAACGTCGCGGACCTGCTCGCCGATCTTCGCGTCGGCGCTGGACGTACTCCCCCCGGCAACTGGCTGCGCGCCTTCGGATGCGACGAGGCGCTGCTGCAGGGCAAGCGCGGTCCCACTCGCGATGAACTCGATCAGGCGGTTGCGAAGAATCCGCTGCGCCTGCGGCATCAGACGCTTCACGCCTCATGGCTCAACACCCGCGCGATAAATCAGCTCGGACTCGAAGCCAAAGATTTTCGTCCGCCCGCCGGCGCCACGATCTTTCGCGACGGCACCGGCAGGCTCACCGGCCTGGTGGTCGGGATGGAAGAATGGTTGACCCGCCAGTTGCCGCTGGTGACCAAGGCCGAGCTCGAGGCGCGCGCGCGCACGATGAGCCGTGAGCTGTGCGCCGCGGGAGTGACGGCGTTCACCGACGCGACCGTGCGCAACGGCCCCGAAGAGGTCGCTTTGTTCGCGAAGCTCGCGGCGTCGGGGGCGATCTGCCAGCGCGTCGCGATGATGCTCGGTGCGCGGCATCTTGAAGCCGCCGCCAAAAGCGCCGAGGTTGCGCACGCCGCCGGTATCCGGATGGCGGGGCTAAAATTCATGCCCGGAGCCGCCTACGACGGATCGACCGCGGCGCGGCGCGTGCGGATTGCGCTCTCAAGCGGACTGGATTGCGCGTTTCATGCGACCGAAATCGAGGAACTGGACGAAGCGCTCGAGGCGATCGAGCTTGCCCAGCGCCAGATCGGTTCGGCCGACACGCCTGCGGTATGCCGAATCGAACACGGCGGCGTGATTTCGCCAGACCACATTGCGCGAATCGCGGCCGCGCGCGCGTGGGTCGTCACCGATCCGGGGTTTATTTATTTTCGCGGACCCAAATACTCGGCCGAGCCTGGACTTGTGCCGCATCTGTACCGCGCCGCCTCGTTGCGCGCGGCGGGAATCGAGCTCGCAGGCGCCTCGGACGCCCCGGTGACTCCCGCGCGTCCGCTGGCCGGCATCGCGGCCGCAATCTCTCGCGCGACGATCGACGGCAATGTAATCGGCGCCGACGAACGCCTGCCGCCCGCCGATGCATTCGCGCTTTTCACGCGCGATGCCGCTCGCCTGCAGCGCCTCGAGGCGGGTGAGATTGCGCCCGGGATGCTCGCCGATATGGTCGTGCTGCAGCGCGACCCGATGACGCTTAACGCTGCCGAGCTGCTCGCGCTCAACGTCGATTTGACCCTTATCGCGGGGCGCGTGGTGTACGAACGCGGCCGTCCCGCCGTCGCGCACAGCGACAGCGCGGATCTTCATTCAACCTGAAACCTGCTGATCATGACGCCAGTGGAGAAAGACAGCAGCGCGGTCCTTTATGAGAAGCGTGGCGCGATCGCGTGGGTGACGCTAAATCGCCCGGCGCAGTTGAACGCATACAACGTCGCGATGCGCGATGCCCTGTTTCAGATTCTGAGCGCGATTCACGACGACCCTGAAATCCGCGCGATGGTCCTGTGCGGCGCGGGCAACGCGTTCTCGACCGGCGGCGATCTGCACGAGTTCGGCACCGCGCCGTCGCCCGTCGCCGCGCGATGGATTCGTTTCCGGCGCGACGTGTGGGGACGCCTCAAATCGCTGCCCGTCCCGACCCTCGCCGCCGTGCACGGCTTCACCGTCGGCGGCGGACTCGAGATGGCTCTCCTTTGCGATCTCGCGATCGCGGCCGCCGATACCCGCATCTGCCTGCCTGAAACCGGCGTCGGCATGATTCCCGGTGTAGCAGGCACGCAGACCGCCTCGCGGCGCCTGCGCCTCGGCCGCGCGCTCGATCTGAACCTGACGGGCCGCTGGATTGACGCGCAAGACGCATTGCTTATAGGTTTGGTCGCCGAAGTCGTTGCGCCTTCGCGGCTTAAGCGGCGCGCACTCGAAATCGCGCGCGGACTTGCTCGCATGCCCCGGGAGCATTCCGCAATCGCCAAACTCGCGGTGTGGGGCGGACTCGACCTGCCGCTTGGCGAGGGGCTCGATCTCGAACGCAGGCTCGCCCGGCGCATGGCGCTAATGACGCAACGCAACGACATCGAGCGGCACAATTCAGGAGGTAACGCGGTTAAGTGAACACCGTTAATTTCTTGACGATTCCGTCGTCGATCGTTCCCGATCAGGAGATTGTCATCTTTGGGAATCGGCGGCTGAATTACGCGCAGTTTGCCGATACCGTTGCGCGCCTGTCCTCGGTCTTCAAGCAGCAGGGGCTCGCCGCGCGCGACGTCGTCGCCGTGCTCGACACCAATTCGGATCTGTACATCGCGGCCTACTACGCCGCCGCCAAAGCCGGGCTCACCTTCCTGCCGCTCAACTACCGCGCCAAAGAAGCCGAGCTCGAATACATGATCAACACCGCAAGCACCAAAGTTCTGCTTGCCGGCGATCGCTATCTCGATCTGATCAGACGGCTGCGCCCGCGCCTCAAGCTCGCGAAGGTCCTGGCGATTGGCGATGGCGACCCCGGGATCCCGCGGGTTGCCGATCTGATCGCGAAGGCCGCTCCCGATGAAGCCGAAGCCGAAGTCGAGGACGAGGACACCTCGATCCTGATGTACACCAGCGGCACCACTTCGCTGCCCAAAGGCGTGATGCTCTCGTTCCGCGACTTCACCGCGTACGTGACCGCCAACGTCGAGATGGCCGACGGCACCGACCGCGGCGTCGCGCTGGTGTGCGTGCCGTTCTACCATATCGCCGGAACCACCGCGTACATGACCAATATCTGGACCGGCAGGCGCCTCATCGTGATGCCGCAGTTCGACGCCAAGGCGTGGCTCGCACTGGTCGCGAGCGAGCGCGTCACCCACGCATTCGTCGTGCCCACGATGATGAAGCAGGTCCTCGACGATCCGTCATTCAAATCGACCGACCTTTCGAGCCTGACCAACCTGGCCTATGGCGGCGCGCCGATGCCGATCCAGGTGATCCGCCGCGCCATCGAGGCGTTTCCCGCCGCGGTCGGATTCGTCAACGCCTACGGACAAACCGAAACCACTTCGTCGCTGACTGTACTCGGTCCCGACGACCATCGGATTACCGGCACTCCCGAACAAAAGGAACAGAAGCTCCGGCGACTCAACTCGATTGGCAAACCTCTTCCCGACGTCGAAATCCGCGTGCGCGACGAAGACGGCGCGCTGCTCACGCGCGGGCAGGTCGGAGAAATCATCATCCGCACCCCGCGTATCATGAAGGGCTACGCCGGCCGCACCGACGACGCCGCGCTGGCCGAAGGATGGCGCGCGACCGGCGATCTCGGCTGGATCGACGAAGACGGCTACGTGTTTTTCGCTGGCCGCAAGGACGACATGATTATCCGCGGCGGAGAAAATATCGCGCCCGCCGAAATCGAAACCGTGCTGATGAGCCATCCGTCCGTCGATGAATGCGCGGTGATCGGAATTCCCTC
>DATKSB010000023.1:0-6197 GCA_035531855.1 Binataceae bacterium (SeqCode) | reverse complement strand
TTCTGCATCGGCTGATTTTCGGACCGCAGCAGGAAGGTGCGTTGTGGCTGCTGTTCGCGATTCTGTTTCTGTTCGTCGGCTTCATGTTTCTTGCGCTCGGCCTGATCGGCGAATACGTGGGCAGGATTTATATCGAGGTGCGCCGGCGCCCGACCTACATCGTGCGTGACGTGCATGGCGATCATAAAAACGACACGCCCGAAGCCCGCGGATAAGTTGTGAGTGTCGGCCCGGAACTCGCGGTCAAGGACGCGGTGTGCGTGGTGTTCGCCTATCACGAGATGGGGCATGCGTGCCTGTCGGAGCTGATCGAGCTTGGCGCGCCGATTGCGGCGCTGTTTTCGCATCGCGACGATCCGCACGAAGAAATCTGGTGGCGATCGTGCGCGGAGCTTGCGGCGCGGCGCCATATCCCGGTGAATTATCCTGACAAGATTGACGCGCAATGGACCGCGAAGATCGCGGCGATGCGCCCGGCGATCATCTACTCGTTTTCCTATCGCCACCTGATCGCGCCGGACGTGCTCGCACTCGCGCCGATGGGCGCGTACAACCTGCATCCTTCTCCGCTGCCGCGCTATCGCGGGCGGGCGCCCGTCAACTGGATGCTTGCCAACGGCGAGCGCGAAGCGGGTGTGACGCTGCATCATATGGTCGCGCGGGCGGACGCGGGCGATATCGTCGCGCAGAAAATGGTCGCGATTGATGACGCCGACACGGCGCTTACGCTCTATCGCAAGCTGGTGCCGGCGGGCGCGGCGATTGTGCGCGAGTGTCATCCGCAAATCGTGGCGGGAACCGCGTCCCGCACGCCGCAGGATCTCGATTCCGGAAGCTACTTCGGACGGCGGCGGCCGGAGGACGGCAGGATCGACTGGCGATGGTCCGCGCGCCGAGTCTGCAATCTGGTCCGCGCTGTGACGCATCCTTATCCCGGCGCATTCTGCTACCTTGGCGATCGCAAGCTGTTCATCTGGCAGGCGCGAATCGCGAGCGAAAGTGGATCGCGTGGAGAGCCGGGCCAGATAATCGGCGAAGACGCGGGTGGCGCGCTGGAAGTCGCGGCGGGAGAGGGCAGCGTGCTCGTCATCCGCGCGCAGCTCGATGGCGGAGCGGAAGGTGCGGCGCGCAACGTGGCGGCGGCGAACTTGCTCGAAGGATCGATCACATTCAGCTAACTGGCGGAGGAATCATGCGAGTTCTGATAACAGGCGGCGCGGGCTTTTTGGGCTCGCATCTGAGCGACGCGTTTATCGCGCGCGGCGATGAAGTGAACGTCCTCGATACCGGAGCGATCGCCAAGGTCCGCCATCTGCTCAACAACCATCGCTTTCACTACATCCACGATTCGATTTTCAACGTCGAGCTGATCGATACGCTGGTCGCGAAGGCCGATTTGATTTATCACCTGGCCGCCGTGGTCGGCGTCGAGCATTACGTCGGCGATCCGTACGAGACGCTCAACGTCAACGTCAACGGCACTCAGAACATCCTGAAGGCCGCGTACAAGTACAACAAGCGGGTGGTGTTCAGCTCGACCTCCGAAGTTTACGGGCGCAACCCGAAGGTGCCGTGGCGCGAGGACGATGACCGCGTGCTCGGCGCGACCACGATCGACCGTTGGTGCTACTCGACCTCGAAGGCGGTTGGCGAACATTTCTGCTTCGCCTATCACAAGCTCGGCCTGCCGGTGACAGTGGTGCGCTACTTCAACGTGTACGGACCGCGGCTGGACAAGGTCGATGTCGGCAGGCTGTTCACGATCTTCATGGGCCAGCTTTTGCGCGGTGCGGACCTGACGGTTATCGGCGACGGCGCGCAGACGCGATGCTTCACCTACGTGACTGACGCGGTCGAGGCGACAGTGGCGGCGGGCACCAAGCCGGAAGCGAACGGGCAGGCGATCAATATCGGCGTCGATGTGGAAACCAGCGTGATCGAATTCGCCAAGTTGATGATCGATTTGTTCGGCGAGACCAAATCGAAAATCAAGCACGTGACCAAGGAAGAAATTTACGGCAACAGCTACGAGGATATCCAGCGCCGGGTGCCGGATAACTCGAAGATGAAATCGCTGCTCGGGGTCACGCCGAAAGTCTCGCTGCGCGAAGGGGTGAAGCTTTCGATGGACTGGTTCCGCAGCGAGTTGCGCGGCTGAGCGCGCGCGATCGCGGATCGGATTTGCGCGATGGAAGTGGCGCTCAAGATCGACGTCGATACGCATCAGGGACTTGGCGTGGGAGTGCCGCGGATGGCCGCGATGCTCGAGCGCGAAGGCGTCGCGGCGAGCTTTTATATCTCGATGGGGCCGGACAACTCGGGGCGGGCGATCGTGCGCGTGCTCAAAAATCGCGGCTTCCTTAAAAAGATGTTCCGGACCAAAGCGGTCTCGATGTACGGCCTGCGAACGGTTCTTTCCGGAACAATTCTGCCCGCGCGGCCGATCGCGCTCGCCTATCCCGCCGTGATGCGCGATCTGCGCGCGCGCGGCTTCGAGGTCGGCGTGCATGGCTACGACCATGTGCGATGGCAAGATCGAATCGACGCGATCGGAGACAGCGGCGTGCGCGCCGAATTACACGACGCGTTCGAGACCTTCCGCGCGATCATGGGCGAGCCCGCCAAAGGCTTCGCCGCGCCCGGATGGCGCACCAATGACGCCGCGTCGCTCGCGCTCGAGGAGGAGAAGCTCGAGTATCGCAGCGACACGCGCGGGCGCTATCCGTTCCGATGCGCGATCGGCGACAAGATTCTCGCCACGCCGGAGATTCCGACCACGCTTCCGACCCTCGACGAGGTGATGGGCCGCGCGGAGCTGTCCGACGATGCGGCGGTGATGCGCTATTACCTCGAGCAGTTCACGCCCGACGCGCTTAATGTGCATACGGTTCACGCCGAGACCGAAGGGATGGCGCATCTGGAAAGTTTTCGCGTAATGCTGTGCGCGCTCAAGGAGCGCGGCGCGAAGTTCGTAGCGATGCGCGAGGTCGCATCGCGGATGAATCGCGCCGAGCTGCCGATCTGCGAGATCGTCCGAATCGAGCTGCCGGGGCGCGCGGGCTGGGTAGCGGGGCAGGGGCCCGATCGATCACAAAACCAGTAGGGCCGAAACGGCGGATCAAGATTGTGCGAAGACCACAATGATTGTGGCGCCGAGATTTTCGTCCGTCATTTCGAGCCCTGGGCGAGAAATCCCGAGGCGTCCGTGCTCCGACGCCAACGCCTCATGCAGCGCCCTCCGCCCGGGATTTCTCGCTTCGCTCGAAATGACGGTCGAGGTCTCGGCGCCGTGATTATCGTAGCCTCTGCATGATCGCGGGCCCGCTGAAGAGCAAACCACGCTCTCGCTATCTGGATTGCGGCGTGCGATAAATTTTGGATCGCTAATGCCGGCACTTGCGCGAGATGGCGCGGGCTGAAGCTTCAGGAGGAACAACAAAAATGAAAGATCCATTCAGCGTCGAAGGCAAAGTTACGATTGTCACGGGCGGTGGGACCGGTATCGGCGAATCGATTGCCAAGGAATTCGCGAGCCGCGGCGCGCCGGTGCTGATCGCGAGCCGCAAAGTTGAAAACCTGGAGAAGGTGCGCGACGAGATTCGCAAAGCCGGCGGCAAATGCGAGATGGTGCAATGCGACGTGCGCGAGCCGGAGCAGTGCGACGCGATGGTCGCGGCGGCGGTCAAGCATTTCGGCCGCCTGGACGTGCTGATCAATAATCACGGCGCGAGTATCGCGAGCTCGACGCTCGATCTTAAGCCCAACGGATGGCGCGCGGTGGTCGGGATCAACCTGGACGGCGCCTTCTTCTGCTCGAAGTCGGCGGCGCGCCAGTTTATCGCGCAGAAAACCCCCGGCTCGATTATCAATATCTCTTCGACCGCCGGAATCGACGGCTCTTCGCACATGCTGCCCTACAGCGCGTCCAAGGCGGGCGTGATCACCCTGACGATCTCGCACGCGAGCGAATGGGGCGACAAGGGAATCCGCGTCAACTGTATCGCGCCCGGCCCGATCGATACGGTCGGCGCCGCGCCGCGAGTGTGGCCGAATCCGAAGGTGAAACAGGCGGTCGCGCGCTCGCGCGCGCTCGGACGTTTCGGCACGGTCGAGGAGATCGCCTTCCCGTGCCTCTTCCTGGCCTCGGACGCGTCGAGCTACATGACCGGCTCGTTGCTGGTTATCGACGGCGGAACCTCGCCGCGGATGGCGGAGTAGAGAGCGATACGGCGCGCGGGCGTTCGCGCTAGTCGAACGCCTGCGGGTCGCACTTGAGCGCGATCTGGCGCAGATCGCTTTCGTGATCGACGTCCTCGGTCGCCATCGTGGCGACCACGTCGCCGACTTCCTGATCGACCGGCTCCCAGTGCATCGCGCACAGCCGTAGCCCCGCCGCGAGCGCCGACAGCATCGAGAGGTCGCCGCCCAGGCGCTCCCAGTTGCTCGAGCCCTCGCGCGGCTGATCCTCGGGCGGACGCGGCCACATCCCACGATCGGAAAGAATGTTGCGCAGTGTTTTGAAATGCGCGGCCTCCTTATCCGCCAGCGTTTTCAGGTCGGCAGCCATCGCCGGATAGGAGCATCGCGCGGCGTGGCGTAAAAGCCGCGCGATAAGCGCCTCTTTGCGGCCCGCGAGCTCGGCCAATTCATCGACCGCTCGTTTCTCGGGCGAACCTGATGATCTGAACTTCGAGAAGAATCCCATCGCTGATGCCATTGTCCTCTGCGCCGGCCTGTCGTCCCGCGGCGTGGTCATTAGCTAGCGGATTGTAGGCAGGGTCATCAAGACGGCGGATCGCCGGCGTCCGGCGGCAGCAGCATCCGCACCAGAAACGACTCGCGCCGGAAGAAGCCCATGGTGTGGTACGAATCGCCCAGGCGCAACAGCGCGTAATCGAGGTAATGCACCAGCTCATGCATGAGCGTGCGCACGAAGGTGCGCGGCCGGACGACGTCGTGGCGCTGCGCGGTGCGCATCCACAGGACGATATGCGCGGGAGTGCGCGAGCGCGCATCGAAGGGATAGAACAGGCCGTGCAGTTCGCCGCGCTGGTTTCGCGGACGGACGCTGCGCACCTCGACCACGAGCGGCATCACCGCGGCCATCCGGCAGACCTCGATCGCGACGGCGCGAGTGGCCTCGGCGATTGCGGCAGCGCCGCCCGACTCGAGTTCGCGTCCGAGCGCCGCGACGGCCGCGCGCGCGGACGCGGTTGGCTCGAACTCGAATTTGCCGATCTCATCGCTGCGCAGGTATGCGCGCTGCGCCAGCGGCGGCATCCGGTAGAAAAACGCGGGCAGCTTGCGCGGGGCGGGAGGCTTTTTCGCGGTCGGCATCACAGATCTGCGGAAGCGCCTTTGCGCGCGCCCGCCGCTTTCGTATCATCTCCAAATCTCCACCGCGTTTGCGAGAGGGCCGCTGTCATGGAACTCAAGTCGATACCGATCGCGAAGCCGTCCGAAGATATCAACGTGATCGTCGGGCAGTCGCATTTTATCAAGACGGTCGAGGATCTGTTCGAAGCTCTGGTGCAGGCGGTTCCGCAGATCCGTTTCGGCGTCGCGTTCAACGAGGCTTCCGGCCCCTGCCTGGTGCGGCATACTGGCACTGACGCGGAGCTCGAGGGTGCGGCGGCCGAAGCGGCGCTCGCGATCGGCGCGGGGCATATCTTCGTGGTGATGCTCGGCAACGCGTTTCCGGTGAACGTGCTGAACCCGATCAAATCGGTTGCCGAGGTCTGCACGATTTTCTGCGCGAGCGCCAATGCACTGCGGATTATCGTCGCCGAAGAGGCGGGAGCGCGCGGCGTCATCGGAGTGATCGACGGCGAACCGCCCAAAGGCATCGAGAGCGAAGCGGACCAGAAGGATCGGCACGCGATGCTCCGGCGGTTCGGTTATAAGCAGTAGCCTCGGCACGGAAAAGGCTTCGGACGCGGGGCGTGATTCCGGTATGATCGCGACACGTGGTTATGCGGTGCGATGGTGGCTAAGGCTGACAGGCGGGGCGGGAAGAGTCGCAATAAAGGCGAATGGAGGATCGCAGGATGGCGCGTGCGGAACCTGGTAGGCGCGATGCTCCTGCTGATCATTTTCGCGACCGGCTTCTACCTGGCGCAACTCTACAGCGACATTTCCGCGATGATCGAACAGCGCCGCGAGGCTCTTACCAGCGCGATCTATTCCGCTCCCGCCAC
>DATKSB010000022.1:0-4027 GCA_035531855.1 Binataceae bacterium (SeqCode) | reverse complement strand
CCACTATATCGCCGCATAGCGCGCACGCGTTCTGCGGCTTCTACGTCGGCAAGGCCGACGCGGCGCTGTACAACCACGCCTCGCAGGTCGCGATCGTTCGCAATGGCGACCGCACGGTTATCAGCCTGATGAACGATTACGTGGGTCCGCTCGATGAATTCGCGCTGGTGGTGCCGGTGCCGACCGTGCTCGAAAAAGGACAAGTTCATGTCGGCGACCGCGCGCTGTTCTCCAAGCTCGACGCTTACAGCTCGCCGCGCCTGGTCGAATACCACGACTCCGACCCGTGCGAACTGATCGCGCCGTCTTCGGTAATGCATCGCATGGCCGAAGTTGGCGCCGATTCATCCGCGTCAGTATCGCGCGAGCGCGCGAAAGCGCTGGGCGTCACGATCGAAAGCGAATATACGGTGGGCGAGTACGATATCGTGATCCTGTCGGCGATGCAGTCGGACGGCCTCGAGACGTGGCTCACCGAGCAGGGCTATAAGATTCCGGCGGGCGCAAGCCGCGCGCTCGAACCCTACATTCGCCAGGGCATGAAATTTTTCGTCGCGAAAGTAAATCTGCGCGAGCAGAAGCGCACCGGTCTGTCCTATTTGCGCCCGCTCCAGTTCGCGTTCGAGTCGCCGAAATTCATGCTGCCGATTCGGCTTGGAATGATAAACGCGCAGGGGCCGCAGGATTTGATCATCTACATGCTGACCGAACAGGGCCGCGTCGAGACCACCAACTATCGCACGGTGAAGCTTCCGACCGCGATCGACATTCCCGATCATGTGCGCGACAACTTCGGCGACTTTTACAAAGCGATGTTCAATCATCAGGTGGCGCTGAACGACAATCGCTCCGTCTTCACCGAGTACGTGTGGAATATGAGCTGGTGCGATCCGTGCGCCGGTCCTCCTCTGTCACCCGAGGACTTGCGCGCTCTGGGCGTGTTCTGGCTCGGCGACGGCGCCGGTGTCTCCAACGGTCCGTCGCCGCGCCGCGGACCCTACGTGCCGATGTACCAGCGTTTCACGCCCGGTGCGGTGATTCTCACGCGGCTGCACGTTCGCTATTCGGCCGACACGTTTCCCGAGGACCTGATGTTCCAGGAGACGCAGGATCAGGAGAGCTACCAGGCGCGCTACGTGATTCGCGATCGATGGACCGGCTCGCCCGACGCCTGTCCGCGAGCGCGCGAATACTTCGAGCGCGTACGCGCGGAGCAATCACAGGAAGCGCAAAACCTTGCGGAGCTCACAGGATGGGACATGAACGCGATCGTGAAACAGATGGGCTACTCTGAACCTCCCGCGTCACCACCGTGGTGGCAATATCTATGGCGATAGGCTCTGATTTCTCCCCCGTTTCTTAACGGGGGAGGATTAGAGGATTAAACGAGGAGGTGCAGGTCTTCCAAACTCGGCGCCCTCGAGTTGGACAAAGGCCAAAGTCCGGAACACGCGATTCCCGTGGCACCCCGATCGCCAGGGTGATTGACTGCTTTGACGTGCTGGCCTAACGTGGCCGGTTTGCTAGACTGATCTCGTATCGGAAGTACCAGCACCGCATCCTGTACCGGCCGCATCCGGCTCTGACTTATGTTCGACACTCTTAGCGATCGCCTCGAAGGCGTTTTCAAAAAGCTCAAAGGCCAAGGCCGGATCACCGAGCGCAATATCGAAGACGCGCTGCGCGAGGTCCGCCTCGCCCTGCTCGAGGCCGACGTCAATATCAAGGTCGTGCGCGATTTCGTCGAGCATGTACGAACCCGCGCGCTCGGCCAGGAAGTGTTGCGCTCGCTCAGCCCCGAGCAGCATCTGGTACGTTTCGTCTCGAACGAGCTGACCCAGGTGATGGGTGGGCAGGCGCGCGAGCTCGATCTCAAGGTCAAGCCTCCCGTCAAGATCATGCTGGTCGGGCTGCAGGGCGCGGGCAAAACCACCTCCGCTGCGAAGCTCGCCAAGTGGCTCAAGAACGAGCGCAAGCGGCATCCGCTGCTCGCCTCGACCGATATCTATCGCCCAGCCGCGATGGAGCAGTTGCGCGTACTGGGCGCGCAGGCTGAGGTTCCGGTGGTCGAGAGCCGCGAGACCGAGGATCCGGTCGAGATCGCATCGCGTGCGATGGCGCGAGCGGACGCCGGCGGCCACGACACGATCATTATCGACACTGCGGGCCGCCTGCAGATCGACGAAGAGCTTATGGACGAGCTCGCGCGCCTCAAGGCCGCGCTGACTCCGCATCATATCGTGTTCGTCGCCGACGCGATGACGGGACAAGAGGCCGCCAACGTTGCGCTCGGATTCCATGAGCGGTTGGGACTGTCGGGCGTGATCCTGACCAAGCTCGACTCCGACGCGCGCGGCGGCGCCGCGCTTTCGATCCGCGCGGTGACGGGCGCGCCGATTCTGTTCGCCGTACTGGGCGAGAAGCTCGATTCATTCGAGATTTTCCATCCCGACCGCCTCTCTTCGCGGATTCTCGGGATGGGCGACGTGCTGACGCTGATCGAAAAAGCGCAGACCAACTACGACGCCACCAAAGCCAAAGAGCTGCAGCGCAAGTTCAAGAAAAACGAATTCACCATTACTGATTTCGCCGAACAGATGAAGGCGATCAAGAAGATGGGCTCGATCGGCGACCTGATCGGCATGATCCCGGGTCTGAAGAAGCTTGCCGGTGCGGCCGACTCCGATCAGGCCAATCTCGAGCTCAAGCGGATCCAGGCGATAATCGATTCGATGACAGTCCAGGAGCGCGAGAATCATCTGATCCTGAACGGCAAGCGCCGAATCCGGATCGCGGCAGGCAGCGGGACTTCGGTTCAGGAAATCAACCGCTTTCTCAAGCAGTTCGACCAAACCCGCAAAATGATGAAAAAACTGACCAAGCTCGGCGCAGGAAAATCCATGATGCGCGGAATGGGCTTCGGGAGCTAGAATAGGAGATGCGATGGCACTGGTAATCCGACTGCGCCGCCACGGCGGCAAAAAGAAACCCTTCTACCGGATCGTGGTAGCGGATTCGCGCGCGCCGCGCGACGGCCGCTTTGTCGATCAGATCGGCACTTACGACCCGGCGTTTAATCCGCCGCGCGTCGCGATCAAAAAAGATCACGTCGATCGCTGGCTCAAGGTAGGGGCAAAGCCCAGCGACACCGTGAGGAAGTTGATCAAGCAGGTTTCTAACGCAGCGACCTCCGCCTGAAGCGACCCGCTGCACGGGGCCAACCATGAAGGAGCTGGTTCAGTTCCTGGCGCAACAACTGGTCAATAATCCCGACGCCGTCGAGGTCAAGGAAACCCAGAGCGACACCGCCTCGATCCTCGAACTGCGCGTCGCCAAGGAAGACCTGGGCCGCGTGATCGGCAAGCAGGGCCGGACCGCCAAATCGATCCGGACGATCCTGAACGCGGTCGCGTCGCGCACCAATCGCAAGGTCGTCCTCGAGATTATCGAAGACAAGTAGCTCGATGGTATCGGCCGACCGGCGGTCGCGTCCGCCCTCATCCGCGACCGCCTCGCTCGAGGCACGGCCGCGTCCTGAAGGTAACTCCAATTCTCTTTCGCCGATGATCCGGGTCGGGCGAATCGCGGGAGCGCACGGACTTTCGGGCGCGCTGCGGATGCGCCCAGACAATCCCGACTCCGAGGCCTTTGCCGATGCCGTGCGGCTCACACTCGAACTCGACGGTAAGCGCCGCGAGTACGATCTGTTAAGCACCTCGCGCGTCGGCGGCGGAATGATCCGGCTCATCGTGGACGGTCTTTCTGACGCCGATCAGGCCGAAACGCTCAAGGGAGCAATCGTGATGATCGCGGCATCCGAACTTCCGGCGGCCGCACCGGGCGAGTTCTATTACTACCAGGCGGTAGGGTGCGAGGTCGTGCTGACGGACGGGAGACGGCTCGGCCGCGTCGAGGAAGTTCTATCCACCGGAGCCAATGACGTGCTCGTGGTCCGCGGCGGGATCAAGGAAATCCTGGTGCCGGTGATCGCGGACGTAGTTAAAGCGATGGATCTCGACGCGCGGCG
>DATKSB010000021.1:0-15132 GCA_035531855.1 Binataceae bacterium (SeqCode) | reverse complement strand
AGGCGCGCCGGCAGCACGCGAGTGTCATTGAGGACGAGCAGGTCGCCCTCGCGAAGATGGTCGACGAGCTTGTAGAAGCGCGAATGCGCAAGGGTCTTGGCGCGCCGGCTGACCACCAGCATCCGCGCCTGATCGCGCTCGGCCAGCGGTTCCTGAGCGATCAGTTCGGGCGGAAGATCGTAGTCGAGTTGGTCGAGCTTCATCGCGAGCGGTTATGAATTCTTGAAGATATCATCGGGCGTTTGCCGACAACAGGGTGGGGAGCAGATCAAAGTGGCTTTGGCGCAGAACGGTCAAACTGTTCGGCGGTGACAAAGTCGGCCACTTAGGCGATCAACGCGGTCTGGGTCTGATCATTTCCCACAACTGGCGCGGTCCGACGATTTTGAGCCCGGCAGGCGCAGGGCTGAGCGCGAGAATCTCCTTGTCACCGGTCACCAGCACGTCGGCACGTGCCGCCAGTGCGGACGCAACCACGATAACGTCATTGCGCTCTCGCAACACGAGAGGCGGGAGCCGGCGAGGCCGTCCCTCGACGTAATAACTCCTCAGAAAGGCTTCAGTTTGTTTTACCAGCACCGCGGGAGCTCTGAACTTGCGTTCAAGAACCGAGCACAATTCCTGGATGACGACCTCGCCGGTCAGCAACTCATGCTCAGAAAGAATCAAGAACAGGAGATCAGCGCACAGTCCGCGAGTCGCGAGCGCGCTCGCGAGAACACTGGTATCCGGGAAGACCCTCACGACACAGTCTTGAATACATCCTCGTCGGTCAAAAAGCGGCGTGCTTCGGCAAATGGCATGATCCGGCGCCGAAGGTCCTCGAAGCGCGCCTGTGCGAGATGACGCCGCAAGGCATCGCGCACAACCTCGCTGCGGGTCCGTCCGGAGTTGCGGCAGACTTGATCGAGCAAAGGCTTCAGATCCGCGTCGAGGCGAACCGTGACTGCGCTGGTCTTCATGTCATACAATGTATCACACCGGGGTTATAGCCGCCACGCGATGCGGCGGTGCGAGCGCAGAAACGGAAGAGGCCCCGCGCCTTTAGAGCGCGGAGCCTCTTTTGCCAGATCTCGAAGTACCCGTCACCGGTTTAAGGGGGGCGTAATTTTTCCGGTGACCAACATGGGATTCTCCCGAATCTGAACAAGATGAAGAATAACCTTACCTCAATGTACGGTCAAGGGCGGCAAGCGCTCGATCGGAAAAAAAACCGCGCGCCTTTATCGCGCGGGACGTTCATTTCGTACGCGATTTGCGCTTCAACAAGGATCAGGGCGCAACCGCAGCTCTCGACAGCGAGTCTTTTCCACGCGAAATGGCGGCCGCGCGCAGAGATGCGGTTGCATTCGCGCAACAAAAGATGCAGATCAGCGCAAAAAATAACAAGCGGTAGGTGCTTTTTCAACGTTTAAGATGATTAGCCGCGCGGCATAGTGATTGCTCTAGGGTCGCGTGATTTCCGTTTCCACATTGTCGTTTTGCAAAATCGCACGATATCGCGCAGCCGCCGCGGCGAGCGCAACCTGGGGAACCAGCGGGGTTGAGGAGAGGCTGTGAGGAACTTAAATCGTAAATTCCGGTTGCGGGGTTGGATGATGCTGGTCGCGGTGTCGGCGGTTGCCGCGTTTTCGGTGACGGCGTTTGCGCAGCCCTCGCAGCCGGCGGCTGTGCCTTCCTGCACTTCAGCCAGCGTGACGCTGCAAAACCAGAATCCGTATCCTATCTGGCTTGGCGAGGAAACAGACAGCAACGTTTTGGCTCCGCCCAGTAACAACTGGGAGTTATCGCCCAATAGCTCAACCAACTTTTGCGTTCCGCCCGATTGGGTATCCGGGGTTTTTTGGGCGCGGACTGAATGCAACTTCAGCGGCACTTTCGGACAAGACCCCGACAATGATTATACGGCGTGCACCTCATCGGCCGACTGTAACTCAAATGATAAATACCACCACATCTGCGCGGGCGGAATGTGCGTAATCGATTGCAGCACAAGCACCGGCACCAACGGTAGTTGCAGTGCGCTCCCGAACTCCGTTTGCGTGGCTAATACCGGTTCGGCGTCTGGAACGTTTACCGCTGGTTCCTTCTGTGGCTTTGCGGCCGGGACCGTTTGTAAGACGGGCGATTGCGGCGGTGGGCTGTACCAATGCCAAGGCACGTGGGACACTATTACGCTAAAACAGGGTCCATCGGCTCCCGCCTCGCTGTTCGAGCTCACCGATACATCTACTTCCAACGGCGGGGCCGGCGGAACCAATTACGACGTATCAAATGTCTCCGGATACAATGATCCGATAGCGGTCAGCCTGGACTTCACTCCGTCGACCGCGGCAAACAACAACTCGTGTACCGCGGTTGGCTGCGTCAGCGACCTCAATGCCAGTTGCCCGAGCCTACTGCAGATTATCGAGCCGCCAACTTCCACGGCCAGCTCCGTTAGTTGCGGTGGCGAGTATTGTCAGAGCGGAGCGTGCGTCGCCTGCCCGATCGGTGCATCAGGCTCCTGTGTCGGCGGCAAGACCTGTGAAATCGGCTGCGCCGCTCCTTATACGTTGTGCCCGAGCAATTTTACCTCACCGGTGAGCGCGCCGGGCGCCACGGATCTGGAGTGCACAACGGCTATCCCCAGCGGCACGGTCCACAACGTCATCAAGTTCACCTCTGACGGTTCATGGTACAAAGACATGTACTTCGCGGCTAACAAGAGCCTGGTCGTAGATACCGATGCCAACACGCAAGGGGTGGCGCTGTTCTCGGGGAACCAGGGGGGCAATGGCACGTGCTGGGGCGATCTCGATTGCCTTCCCGGCGAAACCTGCCTTATAGGCCCCACAGCAACTGGAATCGCCGGATTGCCGTCATACGTTGGGATCTGCGCAATGCCAAATCCGTCGGGATTACCAACTTTAGATCACCCTGGAACAAACTGCACTTCCACAGCGGATCTGGGGAACCACTGCGGAGGCTATCCAAACAGTCCGGTTTATACGTGCGTAGTGGCTACGGGCGTAACAAACGGGGTCGCTTGCCTTCCCGCCTACGACCCGGCGACTGTCGGTCTCGGCACGCTCGACGCGAGCACTCCTCTTTTCACCGGCGTTGGCGCCCCGCTCAACCCGGAATGGGAGGCGGCGGCTCTTTGGGCCGCAGGTGATGGAACCAACGATGGAACGAAGCCCTATTACCAAACCTTCACCGAGGCCTGTCCCCGGCAGTATGCCTGGACGTACGACGATTACGCCGGCGGCTTGGCGTGTAACGACTACCCAATTGCTCTCACCGTCGCATTCGGTGCGCTGAGCGGTACCGCTACCCCGACCGCAACGCCGACACCGACGCCAACCCCATCCGCAACGCCAACACCGACACCAACCGCATCCGCAACGCCGACTACGACTCCGACCGCAACGACATCGGCGACTGCAACGCCAACCGCATCCGCAACTCCAACCGCAACTGCAACAGCGACCGCGACGGCTACGGCAACGCAAACCGCGACGGCCACAGCCACGGCGACGGCGACTGCCACGGCAACCCCGACCGCTGCGCCAACGCCTGTAAGCGCCTGTATCGAGAGCAGCACGACAGCGCTCGATTTCCCAAATCGGGCTGGTGGCCGCGGCAGAGTTACGCACCATTTCGAGATCAGTAACGTGTGCAGCGAATCAGTTTCCGGATACGTTACGCCGCTGCGCGACACCGCGTTCTATGTGATCAGAGGGGGTGGCGATTTCTCGCTCGCCCCCGGAAAATCGCGCAAGGTCGTCGTCTCGTTCCGGCCGCCACGCGCCGGCAATTTTCAGAGCAACGTGCTGATTGTCGGCAACGCGCCGGCATCTCAACAGCTCACGGTCGGCCTGTCAGGAACCGGAACCCCGCGGCCGTAATGGCGCAAACTATGGATCGCAGCCGCTAGCGCGAAGGCCCGGGGCAACCTCCGGGCCTTCGTTTTTCGTATCGAGGAAAGATCGGGCGGGTTACGCGAAGCGCAGGATTATTTTTCCGAAATGTTCGGAGGCTTGCATCATGCGATGCGCCGCCGGCGCTTCGGACGCCGGGAGCGTTTTGTAGATTGGCGGACGCAAGCGGCCCGCCGCGAGCGCGGGGCCGAAGCGGGACAGGAACGCGCTTACTATCGCGGCTTTCTCCGCGGCGGAGCGGGTGCGCAGCGTCGATCCGAAAATCCGTAGATGACGGCGCAGCACGGCGGCGAGATCGATCTCGGATTTCACGCCGCTCATGAGGCCGATCAGCACCAGGCGGCCGCCGTGGGTGAGCGCTTCGATATTTTGCGGCAGGTACGACGCGCCGATACTGTCGAGGATCACGTCGGCGCCGCGTCCGCTCGTCGCAGTCTTCACGGCGGGAACGAACGGGCCAGTCCTGTAGTTGATCGCGACGTCGGCGCCGAACTTCAGGCATTGCTCGCACTTGGCGTCGCTGCCCGCGGTCACGATCGAGCGCGCTTCGGCCTCGCGCAGAAGCTGGATCGACGCGGTGCCGACTCCGCTGCCTCCGCCGTGGACCAGCACGCTGTCGCCCGGCTTGACGCCGGCGAGCTCGAACAGATTGAGGAACGCGGTCAGATAGACTTCGGGAAGACCTGCCGCTTGTTCATCGGAAAGCGCGGCGGGAATTTTCATCGCCGAGCCGGCGTGCGCGACCGCCAACTCCGCGTAGCCTCCGCCCGGCAAGAGCGCCATCGCGCGGTCGCCGCGATTCCATCCGTGCGCGTGCCGGCCTACGGCGACGACTTCGCCCGCGACCTCGAGGCCGAGGATCTCCGAGGCTCCGGGCGGCGGCGGATAAAAGCCCTGGCGCTGCATCAGGTCGGCGCGATTGATTCCGGCGCATCGCACCTTGATCAGGATCTCGTCGTCGGACGCAACCGGATCGGGCGCGTCGCCGAGTTTCATTACCGATTCATCGCCGGGCCGATCGATAAGTACTGCCTTCATGAAGATAGAACCTGCACGAGGCGGGTCGCAGAGTCAAAAGCCGCATGCGAGCGCGGGTGGACCGGCGAGCACGCGGCGGCGGAAGTCGTCTAACGATTCCTTCCATGGCAGCCTGCCCTCCAGCCACCAGGTCGCGCCCGCTTCCGCATACGGCGCGACCTTTTCTCGCGCAAGCGCGGGATCGCCGGAAGTCTCGCCGGTGCATACGATATCGAACGGAGCGGTCGCGGTGCGATTGGCCGCGATAAAATCGCGAGCTGCGCGGATGTCGTCGGGAGCGAGCAATTTCTCGATATCGGCGCTGGCCGGCACCACGCCGTCATAGCGGGCAGCGCGGCGAAACGGCGGTTTCTTGGGCCAGGTTCCGGCGAGCCAGATCGGAATCCGCGGAAGCTGAACGGGCGCAGGCAGGAACTGCGCGTCGCGCACCTGGTAGTGAGCGCCATCAAACGAGAATTTCGCGCCGCTCCACAGCCCGGTGATTATCGCGAGAGCTTCGTCGAGCATCGCGGCGCGAACCCGAGCCTCGAGCGGCCCGGCGAACGTGCTGATCTCGCCAAACCAATCGCCACCGAGACCCACGCCCAACACCATCCGTCCGCCGCTCAGGTGATCGAGCGATACAGTCTCGCGCGCAAGCTTGGCCGGATTTCGGCGAAACAGCGGCGTCACGATTGGACCGATTCGCATTCGCCGGGTGGCAAGCGCGATCGCGGCAAGCGCGACGGTGGTGTCGGCAACCGGAGCGGGCCAGGTGACCTGAATATGATCCCAGATGAAGAACCCGTCCCAGCCGGAGTCCTCGGCCTCATGCGCAAAGGCGGCGAGCTTGTTCGGATCGCCGTAGTCGCCGAACTGCGGAACGTGAATTCCGAATCTCATACGATCGGGATAAGGAAGGTGCTGGCGTAGCGCAACCGCGAAGTGGAATGCTCCAGGGTGTTTTTCATGGCAATGAATGATCAGGTAACAGCACAGGAGATAGTGGCGCGGGCGTCTCGCCCGTGGGAGACGGGTGCGCCGAAGGCACGCCCCACCAATGAATTGCGCTTTTTGGCAGCGGATGGGTGGAGCGGAATGGTCTCGCATGTGCGCGCCTGCGGCGCGTTCATTGGTGGGCGGGCCGTTGGCCCGCCGTCGACCACGGGCGAGACGCCCGCGCCACTATGGCTTTGCTCTTTGAACACAATACTCACACCACCCCAACTCTCATGGCAGGATGACGCTAATGCGGTGTTGGAAGACAGTTGAAAAGAGGAGGGCCGCGCGGGCCCTCCTCTCGAGTGGCGTGAGAAGCGCGCGTCAGTTGAATTTGTTGCAGACCGTGACGCCGACGTTCTGGAAGGTGTTCATCTCCTGGAAGACCTGATTGATTCCGGCCAGGTCGCAGGTGCCGGTGACCATCGATTTGGGTGAGATACGGCCCGACTCGATCATCTGGAGCATCGCCGGGTAGTGCGACGCCTGCATCCCGAGCGACGCGATCAATTGCAGTTCCATCGTGACCATCCGATCGATCGGCACCGCGATTTCGCCCTTCTCGGCCGAGGTGGTGAGGCCGATTTGCAGATGACGCCCCTGCTTGCGCAGGCTCATGATCGCGTTGCGGCAGGTGGTCGCGATTCCGAGCGCATCGACGGAGACATGCGCTCCGCCCTTGGTCAGATCGAGAACGGCCTGCACCGCGTCGGTCTTCTTGCCATTGACGACATGCATCGCGCCGACGCCCTTGGCGAGTTCGAGCTTGGCCGCGTCGAGATCGACGCCGATCACGTTGGCGCCGCAGGCGTTGGCGACGTTGATCGCGGCAAGGCCGATTCCGCCGCATCCATAGACGACGACCCATTCGCCGGGCTGCACCTTGGCGCGATCGATGATCCCGTGAAACGAGGTCATGAAGCGGCAACCCATCGAGGCCGCCTCGATGAAATCGATCTTCGCGGGAAGGTTCACGAGATTCATGTCGGCCGCGGGCACCGCGACCAGATGGCCGAAGCCTCCCGGATAGGAAAAGCCGGGCAACTGCGCGTTCAGGCAGACGTTGGATTGGCCGTTGCGGCAATATTCGCAGGTGCCGTCGCCCTGGCTGAAGGGAACGACCACGCGATCGCCTTTTTTGAAACTGTGCACTTCCCTGCCGGTCTCTTCGACGACACCGGCGAACTCATGGCCCAGAATCGAGCCCGGCTGCGCAGCCAGACCCATCCAGGTCCAGTCGCCCGACCATGCGTGCCAATCTGAACGGCAGACGCCGTTGGCCTCGACGCGGATAATCGCGCCGTTGGGGGCGCACTTGGGATCGGGAACATCCTTGATGACCAAGGGTTTCTTGGTCGCTTCAAATACCGCAGCTCGCATAGGACTAATCCTCCATTTTGAATTTTTTTATTTAGCTCAGATCACTACTCTCGTCGAGGAACACAAAACGACACTGGCCGGGCCCATCACCTACGGTCTGCAATGACCGCATCGCGAGACGGGTTGGCCAGTGCGTGCCGCCGCCTGCGTTGCTGTGGTAACCGTAGAGAACGGTCCATCCCACCGTCCGTTTCGATCGCTCGAGCCCGGATGAGTTCCACGACCGTCTCTGCAATGGGAGCAATCGCCGCGATGAATCCTCGCTTTCTTGACCGTCCAGTTTTCGTAAACCCAGTAACTCATAGCGACGGAGCATTAGTTTAGATGCTAGAGCAGCCGGGCGACGATTTTCTCGAACTCGGCGGGGCCGCCGCCCGCGTCGATATCGACCGGATGGAGATCGACTCCCGCTTCGTCTTGAGCGCGCAGGCGCTCGACCGCGCCTTCTACCGGGCCGATATAGGCAAGCTCGGCCAGGAGCTTTGCCGACACCGCGTCGGTACCGGCCTTGGACCCGGCGGCATTCCACGCCTCCTTGACTTTGGCGACCTCGGCGCCGAAGCCCATCCGGGTGAGCTGATCGGCGTAGAAGGTGCCCATCCGCGCGGCGTAGAAGGCGACGTTGGCGGCGTGTCCGGCGCGGGCGCGATCGATATTTTTGGTGACGGTGACGGCGCCGGGGGCTTTGACCGCAACTGCGGCGGGTTCGCGGCCGGCGTCGGTCGCGATCTTGCGGAAGTCATCGATCGCCTGCTTGAGCGCGCTTATCGGGATCATCACCGGCATCCAGCCGTCGGCCTGGCGCGCGGTGAACTCGACGCTCCTGGCGTTGAGAGAGGCGATAAAGATCGGAATATGCTTGCGCGGCGGCTCGAAGCGCATGGTGAAGCCGCGTCCGAGCTTGAACAGCTTGCCCTGGTAGTTGAGCGGCGTGCCGGCCATCAGCAGGTTGATGATCTCGACGGTCTCTTTCATCCGGGTGAGCGGCGGATTGAATTTCACGCCGTGGAAATGCTCGATCACCTGCGGGCCGCTGGTGCCGAGACCGATGATCATTCTGCCGCCGGAGAATTCGTCAAGCGTGCCGAAATGCTGCGCCAGCGCGGCGGGCGTGCGCGAATAAATATTGACGATCGAGGTTGCGAGCTGCGCATGGGTGGTGTGCTCGGCGAGCAATGTCAGCAGGGTGAAGGCGTCGCGGCCCCAGGCCT
Source organism: Binataceae bacterium (SeqCode) (assembly GCA_035531855.1). Lineage (GTDB taxonomy): Bacteria > Desulfobacterota > Binatia > Binatales > Binataceae > JBARDN01. Next base: position 6,602 of record DATKSB010000021.1, on the reverse strand, counting down.
CGGCGACCCAGATCGAATGGATACCCGCGGCGTCGGCGATTTTCGCGCGTTCGAGCGCCGCCTTGTAGTCGAGCTTGCCCTGCCAGTTGACGCCGATCGTGAGCTTGCGAGCCATCGTGAAATCCTCCGTGTGAAATCAGGCGTGCTTGAGGTCGCGGACGCGCTCGTACCAGCGCATCAGGTTTTTGAAGTCTTTCACCAGCGCGAAATTCGCGGGGTTGAGCGCCAGGAAAAAGAACGGATGGTACAGCGACGCATCCGCCATCGTGAATGACGCGCCCAAAAAGAAATCTTTGCCCGCCAGTTGCGTATCGATCATCCGCGCGAAACCGCCGAGCGCCTCGCGCGCCGGAGCGGAGCCCTCGCGCATCTTCGCGGTGGTCATGCCGATGAGCTTTTCGCGATTCGCCTTGAGCTTCGGGTCGCCCGCGGCGTCGAGCAGGTCGGGAATCGTCAGGGTCAGGATCGGCGCAAATAGCGTGTTGTCGGCGAAGTGATCGATTATCTCGCACAGCCCGAGCGCGCCCTCGGGAATCACGCGATGGGCCGGAACCTTGGCGTCGATCCACTTGATAATGTCGGCGGAGTTCCAAACCACCTCGCCGTTCCATTCGGCGACCGGAACGCGGGTCCATTTGCCGCCGGTTACCGCGAGCAGGTTGGTCTTGTCCTCGAAGTGGCAATCGATCGGGTTCCAGCCGAGGCCCTTGTAAGTGAGCACGCGGCGGACTTTCTCGGTGAACGGCGAGATCGGGTATTGGTAGAGGTTGATGTCGGCCATGTCGATTATTGATCTCCGGTTTGCGGTTCTAATCGGCGCTTCGGCGCACGGTGAGGTTGAATGCGAGGTCCTGACGGAGCATCGCCTTTATATGGCATCCGCGCTCGGCGACTTCCACCAGGCGGGCCAGGCGCTCGTCATCGAGCGCGGTTTGAACTTCAAGTTCCACTTTAATTTCTTTGAGGTGGCCCTTTTCATTCGCGCTGACGCGGACGCCGGCGCAGCCAAGTTGGGCGTTGCGCACTTGCGCGGCGATTCGCAGCGACATCAAAAGGCATCCGCCGAGCGCGCCCAGAAACGCGGTGACCGGATCGGGGCCGTCGGCGCTCTCGGCGTCGAGCGTCCACCGCGCGGAGGCGGAAGTTACCTCGGCGTGCAGCGTCCCGGCGATACTCGCGACCTCGACTTCGCGCTTTCGCGCGGGAGTCGCGGACGCGCGCTCGTCGATAGGGCTGTGGTCCTCGGGGGCGGTAGTCATCGCGGTCCCAAGGTAGCCGAGACGCAGGGCAATGGACAAACCGATCGTTCAAGGCAGCGGCGCGCTATTCGCCGGCCGCGGCGGGCGCGCCGGTAAGCGCGGCGGCCTGATCAAGAAAAATCTTCCATCCGGGTTTCTTCCCGCCGCCAATCGTCAACAACCCGAGCGTGCAGAAGTAGTCGCTGAAATGACCGTCGGGATCGGGGATGCCGTAGTATGCGGATTGCTGGTCGCAGAATTTGCGATTCAGATCGTGCTCCATCACGTAGCTGAGAAATGGAATACGATCGCCCTGCCCCTGCCACGCGCTGAAAACGTTGCGCACGAACTCGGCCTGCATCGCGTCGGAGCTCTTCAGCTTGTGCGAGGTCGGATAGCCGACCTCCTGCAGGACGACCGGCTTGCCGCCGGCGAGATTGACCATCGCGGGAAAATCCGAGAGCGGCGCGCTGGGAGGATCGACGATAAAATCATTGCCGAGAGGATAGTAGGTGATGATCCAGACGTCGCTAGGGGCGTTCAACGCCGCGACCTCGGCCTTCGACGCTCCGCTGGTGCCGCTAAAGGTGGTGGCGACTCCGACCCTCACGCCGGGCGCGTGCACGTGAACATAGGCGACAGCGTCGGCATAGAAGGTCTCGTACTGCGGCCACTGGTCGGGATGCGCGGCGAGATAGACATCGACCTCGTTGCCAATCGACAAATACTCGACGTGAGAGTTGAGAATCGGAAAAAGTTGATCGAGCAGCGCGTGAAAACGCGCGATCATCCGCGGGTCGTCGAACGCGACGCCCTGAAGATCCGAAGGGACGACGTTCACGGATGTATTGAGTATTCCGATGGTGAGTTCGAGGGTCCATCCGAGCGTGCCGCCCAGATAGCTGATTCCGCCGGAGGGATCGGAGACATCGATCTGGCCGGGCGAAGGCTCGAGCGCGTTCCAGAGGTTGAAAAGCTGGTCGCCGGTGACGCCGGCTTTCGCGGCGACGCTTACGCCCTGCGCGATCTTTTTCGCCGTCAACGGAGGACCGCCTTTGGGCGTAGGCGAAAGCGCGAGCACGCGCGACGGGGTTCCATACTGAATCGCGGCAGAGTCGGCGCGTCCGGGCAGACTCATCCACGCGGCTAGCGCGCATCCCGCGATCGTCAGGAGCGCGAGCATCGCGGTTCCACCGCCAAGTATGCGGACAGGTGTAATCTTCGCTCGATACATTGTCGTCGCTTGCGCTCAAGCTTGCGCCATATTGTCCGGACGTCAAGCGCTGAACTCGAAAGACGTGCGTCTTCCTGCGTCCCGCTGAAGACTGGCGTTCGATCTATCGCCGCGCGGGCGTGATGACGTAGGCGCAGCGGCGGGCGCCGGCGAGGATGTGATCAGTGCGCTCGACCGTCGCGGATTTTCCGAACAGCGTGCGAAACAGTGTCAGCTCCTCGCGGCATAGCCCTTGGCATTCGGCGGCGGCCACGCAGATCGGGCAATGATTCTCCGCGAGCAGAATGGTGCCGTCGGCGCGCGGCGCGCACTCGGCCATGTAGCCTTGCGTCTTGCGAATCTCGGCAAGCGCGCGGGCGCGATCGCTGATCGATGCGCCGGCATCGCTCATCCGCGCGCGATAGGCCTTTAGCTGCTGGCGGGTGCGCTCGGCGAGCAGCTTCTCGAGTCCGGCTTCGCCGAACGCCGCGCGAACCGCTCCGATCATCTCGAGCGTCAACTCGGCGTGGCTCTCCGGGAAGCGATCCGCCGCGCGCTCCGTTATCCGCCAGATGCGCGCCGGACGCCCTACCCTGCGGCGTTCATCGCTGTAGTCCACCAGCCCTCCCGCGCGGAAGCGGTACAGATGCTGCCGCACCGCCATCGCGGTGATTTTGAGCCTGCGGCCCAGCGCCGCGGCGGTCTCGGGGCCCTTGGTCTTCAGAATATAGAGGATACGGTCGCCGGTGCGGGTGTCGGATTCGCTGGTGGTTGGGCGCATGCGGTGATCCTACCGGAGCGGAATCTTTAATCAAGGCATTGCTTGACATAATTACTATAGAGAGTACTTCACTAATTAGTTCGACGCCGCTCACCGGGAGGGAATCCGCAATGGAGCCAACCGCCAATCACCCCCGCTTCGTGAGAGCAGCCAGCCTGGCCGAGCTTCCCGACGGCGCGAGCCGCACCGTCACGCTCGAGGGCAACGTGATCGCGCTATTCAACGCGGGCGGCAAAATCTTTGCGGTGGACAATCGATGCCCGCACATGGGCTTTCCGCTCGATCGCGGCACGGTGAAGGATTGCATCCTGACCTGCCACTGGCATCACGCGCGCTTCGACCTCGCGACCGGAGGGACCTTCGACCAATGGGCCGATGACGTGCGCGCGTTTCCGGTGAAGATCGAGGGCGGGGAAGTCATAGTCGATCTGGCGGAGCATCGCGATCTGAGCCGGCATTATCTCGCGCGCCTGAACGACGGGCTGGAACGCGATATCCCGTTGGTGATCGCGAAATCGGTCATCGCACTTTCCGCGCGCGATGAAGGCGGCTCTCTGGCGACTTTTCGCGCCGGGCTCGACTTCGGCGTGGCGCACCGGCGGGACGGCTGGGGCGCGGGGCTGACGACGCTGACGTGCATGATGAATCTGCTGCCATCGCTCGACGCGCGCGATCGGCAGCGCGCGTTGTATCAGGGTCTTTCCAGCGTCGCCGCCGATTGCGACGGAAATCCTCCGCGCTTCATGGTGCGTCCGCTGCCGGGCGCGCAGAGCGCCAGCGCCGCGATGCTGAAGGGATGGCTCCGGAGCTTCGTTGAGGTGCGCGACGCCGAGGGCGCCGAGCGCTGCATCACCAGCGCGGTGCGCGCGGGAGTGCCTGCGCGCGAAGTCGCCGACATGATGTTCGCGGCGGCGACCGACCATCGCTACCTGAGCGGCGGCCACGTGCTCGATTTCACCAACAAGGCGTTCGAGGCGCTCGATCATGCGGGATCGGATCGCGCGGACGCCGTTTTGGCGAGCCTGGCGCGCAGTTACGCGATGGCCGACAGGATGGAGGAAGCCAATGCGTGGCGCAGCCCCGTCGATCTGGTCGCGATTGTCGAGCGCGCGTTCGAGAGTATCGCTGATGCGCTCGCGGCCGGTCGTCGCGCCGCGGGTTCATGGACGGGCCGCGAAGGGTTGGCGGAGGTGATTCTTGGGGACGATCCGCAGGCGGTCGCGGATTCGATGCTGGCGGCGCTGCGCGAAGGATGCAGCCCCGCGGATCTGGGCGGCGCCGCGGCGTATGCGGCGTCGATGCGAATCGCGCGGTTTCACATCAGCAACGAGTTCGGCGATTGGGACACCGCGCATCACAGCTACACCTTCTCGAATGCGGTGCATCAGGCGCTGCGGCGCGCGCCGTCGGTCGAGCTGATTCGCGGCGCGTTCGACGCGGCAATGAGCGTTTATCTCGACCGGTTTTTGAATGTCCCCGCCACGCGGATTCCGCGCGTAAGCGGCGCGGCGCGGCCCGCCGCCGAGCTTATCGAGGCGCTTCCTTCCCTGCTGAACTTGCAGCAGCAGGTGAACGAAGTCGCGGCGGTCGTCGCGGAATATTTCGGCGCGCCGTCGAGCGAGGGCGGCAGGCTTATCGCCGCGGTCGGGCACGCGATGCTGCGCGAGGATCGCGATTTTCACACCATCCAGGATCTTGAGGCGGCGGTGCGGCAATATTCGATGCTGCCGCGCGAAGCGGGGGCCAACGCGATGATCTCGACAGCGCGCTACCTTGCGGCGCATTCGCCGACGGTGCGAGCGCAAGGGCAGACCTATCAGATAGCAGAGCGACTGTTTCGCGGCGACCGCTTATTCGAGGAATAATATTCGAGAAATGTTTTTCACGGAGATTCAGTCATGAGCATAACCCTCAATCACACGATCGTCCCGGCAAACGACAAGGTGGCGTCCGCTAAATTCTTTGCCGACCTGTTCGGACTGTCTTACGACGGGCCGATGGGTCCGTTCGCGCCGGTCCGGGTGAACGAAACTTTCACGATGGACTTTGACGACCGGTGGCATCCGCGCGAAGTGCATCACTATGCCTTTCACGTCGGCGAACAGGAGTTCGACGCGATCTTCGGACGGATCAAAACCGCGGAACTGACATACGGCAGCGGGCCGCGATCATCCGAAGACATGCAAGTCGGCACTTCGCTCGGAGGTCGGGTCGTGTACTTCCGCGAGCTGGGCGGCCATCTGCTGGAAATCCGGACGCGGGTCTGACGCGCGCGCGGACTATTTCATTCCGGAATAGACCGCGAAGATTAGATTGCGATAGGCGACGCCGACTTCGCGAAAGCCGATCGCACCCAGCCATCCGAGCTGTTCGGACACGGTCGAGGTGCGGTCGAACTTCATCCGTTCGAGCGCGGCCGAGAGGTCGGGTTCCGAGGCGCCGATTTCGCGCGCGCGCCGAATCCACATCGCATGATTGCGGGTTTCGAGCGCTGGAGTCTCGCCGCGCACCTGATCGGCGTTAATCAGGATGCCGCCGTCGTTCAGCGCCGCGTAGGCTTGCGCATAGACGGCGCGCTTTTGTTCGTCGGACAGGTGATGAATCGAGAGCGCGGAAATGATCGCGTCGTAACGCCCCGTGATTCGGCCCAGGCCGTAGTCGGCGACCTCGAAGCTGAAACGCGCGCCGCCGGCTTCGAATCGATCGCGCGCCTGCGCCAGCATCTCGTCCGAAATATCGACCATCACGATTCGCGCGCGCGGATAGGAAAACGCGACGAACGCCGAGAGCAATCCGGTGCCTGCGCCCAGATCGAGCACGGTGATTTCGCGCTCACGCGCAAACGGCAGCGTGTCGATAGCGGCGCGGTAGAACTCGTCGAAACAGGGCACGAGTTTGCGCCGCGCGCGATCGTAAGTCTCAGCCGTACGATCGAACGCGTATTTGATTGATTCCTGCATCGTTCGAGTCGTTTATTTTGCCATGCGGCTGCGGGCGACGCGAGAGCGCCACCGCGGTTTGATGTACGCCACGCCGGTATTTCGATATAAGGATACTCAGACTAGAATCGCATCGCGCACGGAAAATATCCGAGGTACGCATGATGCAAAAACCGATCATCTCCGCAGATTCGCATATCACCGAGCCGCCCAACACTTACGTTGATCGGATCGATCCCAAATACAAAGACTCCGCTCCGCACGTCGTGCGCGACGACAAGATGGGCGACGTGTTCGTGGTCAAGGACATGGAGCGCTCGATTCCGATGGGCCTGCTCGCAGCCGCGGGAAAAAGCGCGAAGGAACTCGCGGTCGGCGGTGTGAAGTTCGAGGACATGCATCGAGGAGGATGGGATCCCGAGGCGCGGCTC
>DATKSB010000020.1:0-22486 GCA_035531855.1 Binataceae bacterium (SeqCode) | reverse complement strand
AGCGTGGTTGGAGCGCCGCCGCCGTTGAGCAGGTTGTTCATAACCTGAACCATCTCGAGCGCCTGCGCGTTCTTGAGCCGATAGACGTGGATGCGGGAGGTCACGTTGGGAGGCACGATATCGAGCTTGGTAATGATCTCCGTGATGTCGCGCATCTGGAGCGGAGCGGCCAGCACGATAAGCGAGTTGGTGCGCTCGTCAGGGATTACCTTGAAGGCGCCGGATGGCCCGGTCGAGACGGGAGCAACGACGCCCATCCCGGGACGCGGACCCTGCGGGGTGGAGCTCGAGCCGCCGTAGCGCGCGGCCATAATCTGTTCGATCTCGGGCGCGAGCTCGGTTGCGAATGCGAGCTTGAGCGGAATCACGGCGACCGTCTCCTGCGTGCCCTCGATATCGAGGCTGCCGATTATCTGCAGCAGGCGCTGCACGTTGTACGCGTCGTCGGTGATGATGAGAGTGTTATCTTCGGGATAGGCCGCGACCAGCCCGTCGTGCGAAACCATCGGCTGCACGACTCCGACCAGCGAAGCGGCGTCGATGTTCCTGAGCTTGACCATCCGGGTCACGTACTCGTCGCCGTGGGTATCGGCCGGGAGCTGCGACTCGGTCAGCGGCGCATCGGAGCGCACGTTGCGCGCGGGCACGATCTTTATCACCTTGCCCGCCTGCACCGTGGTGAAGCCCTTGATCTGAAGCACGGACTGGAACAGCGAATAGGCCTGTTCGGGAGTAACTTTGCTGGGCGAGATGATCGTCACCTTGCCGCGCACGCTTTCGTCGATAATAAAATTCCTGCCGGTAATCTCACTGATGAATTTCGCCAGGACCGGGATGTCCACGTTCTGGAAATTCATCGTGATCTGATCGGGAGAAACTCGGCGCTCGGCCGCCTTCACGCTACCAATCGATGCAAATGAAAATATGATCAGCCCCACGGCGATCGCCGCAGGCCAGTAGCGGTTCATCCGAGCAACCTCCGCAACCGAATTCGGCGTGAGCATATGGCACCCCCACAAGATAGCGCAACCTCTTAGCGTCGCATGATCATTGCAAAAGCCGGATTGGTCGCGGACTATAGACGAATCCCGCGCCCGCTTGATTCAATGAAAGTTTCCCGTCGCCCACATCACCCCCGGCCGGTTTCGCCGCCGCGTCCGATCCGTCAGGCGCCGGCGGCAAAAATATGCGTTTCGAGTATCTGATCGGCATCCGCTATCTGCGCGCCCGGCGCCGCGAGCGCTTCGTCTCGCTGATCGCGGTGATCTCGCTTACGGGAGTTACGCTGGGCACTTTGGCGCTGACCGTGGCACTCGCGGTGATGAGCGGATTCCAGGAAGATTTGCGCTCGCGCCTGCTGGCCTTCACGCCCGAGGTGACGGTCGAGCGCAGGGACGGCGCGGTATGGAATCCCGCGCAATTGCGCCAGTCGATCACGGCGATGGAGCCGGTGGCCGCGGTGGCGCCGTTCATCACCTCGCCGGTGATGGCGGTATCGAACACGCCGACGGGCGCGCCGGGCTATGTTTCGGGCGGAATTTTGCGCGGGGTCGAGGCCGAGCACAATCCGGTGTTGACGGAACTTCAGCAGACGCTGCAATCGGGCACGCTTGCGTCGCTCGACGCGGAGCATCCGGTGCAAATCGTCGAGCAGGGAAAGAAGCGCCAAGTCGATCTGCCGGGCGCGATAGTCGGCAAGACGCTGGCGTTCGATCTGGGCCTGCAGGTGGGCGATTCGGTAATCCTGATCTCGCCCGCGAGTCTGGCCGGCGGACTGGGCGCCCCGCGGCTCAAGCGGTTTGTGATCACCGGGTACTTCTATTCGGGTATGTATGACTTCGACTCGACCCTGGTGTTCGTCGCGCTGCGCAATGGGCGCGAGCTGCTGTCGGACGATTCCGAGCTGCAGTCGGGGCTCGAGGTCAAGCTGAAGAACATGTTCGATGCGCCCGCGGTGGCGGCGGCGATCGAAAAAGTGGCGGGCAAGGACTATACGGTCTTGGACTGGACGCGCGCCAACGCGCCGCTGTTTTCGGCCTTGCAGCTCGAGAAGTTCACCTACTTTATGGTCCTGCTTTTGATCGTACTGGTGGCGGCGTTCAATATTCTTTCGACGCTGGTGATGATCGCGATGGAGCGGCGCAAGGAGATTGCGATTCTGCGCGCGATGGGCACGCGGACGAAATCGATCTTCCTGATTTTCCTGTGCGAAGGGGTGGCGCTCGGAATCGTCGGCACGGCGCTTGGCGTGGGGGGCGGATTTCTGGTCTCTTGGGCGATTGGCCACTTCCATCTCATCCATCTGCCGGCCGATCTGTTCATGGTCAGCGCGGTTCCGGTGCGGCTGTATCCGATGAATTTTTTCGCGGTCGCGGCAGCCTCGATCGCGCTATGCATCGTGGCGGCGATATATCCGGCGTGGCACGCCTGTTCGCTGTCTCCGGTCGAGGTTATTCGCTATGAGTGACACGCTGGCGCCAGGCGCGATCGACTGCAATCCGCGATCTGACGGCAATCCGCTAATCGACGCGCGCGGACTGGTGAAAACCTTTCGCGACGCCACCCGCGAGATTCGAGTGCTGCGCGAACTGGACTTGGTGGTGCGCGCGGGCGAGGAGATCGCGATCGTCGGACAGTCGGGCGAGGGCAAGTCCACGCTGTTGCACGTGCTCGGCAGCCTGGAGGAGCCGAGCGCGGGCAAAGTCTTCTTCGAGGGCCAGGATCTATTCGCGCTTGATCCAAAAGCGATCGCGGAGTTCCGGAACTTGAGGCTCGGCTTCGTATTCCAGTTTCATTACCTGCTGGCGGACTTCGACGCGCTCGAAAACGTGATGATGCCGGCGCTGATCGCGCGGATACCGGATTCTGAAGCGCAGGAGCGCGCGGCCGAAATGTTGCGCGTGGTCGGGCTCGGCGAAAAATTGCATCGCCGCCCGGCCGAGCTGTCCGGCGGCGAGCAGCAGCGGGTGGCGGTCGCGCGAGCGGTAGTGCTGAAGCCGCGCCTGGTGCTGGCCGACGAACCGACCGGCAACCTTGACCCACATACCGCCGACGAAGTTCACGATTTGTTTCATCTGCTAAACGCCGAATTGGGAATCACGCTCGTGATCGCGACTCACAACGAGCGCCTGATGCGGAGCATGAGCCGCGCGCTCCGGCTAAAGGAAGGAAAACTGTCTGACGAGCCTCGCGTCTAGCTCCGGAACGGGGCCACTCGTTTCCGGCGCGGAGCGCAAAACCAGTTTTCGGTTTACTTACCGGTACTGATTGGTTACGTTGGTCGCCGCTTTTTGGTGTTTTTCTGTGACAATCCGAATCCCTATCCTAAACGCGAGGCGCGTGCTCGCCAGATGCGCGCCAATCGTGATGCTGGCGCTGATTTTCGCGGTTACCCACGCGTTCGCGCAGGGCTCCGCGCCGCTGATCTCGCAGATCAGGATTGAGGGCAATCAGCGGGTCGAAACCGACGCGATCCGGATTCACATCTCGCAGGCGCTGCATCAGCCGCTCGATCAGACCGCAGTGGACCAGGACGTAAAGGCCATCTACAAGATGGGCTTTTTCGACAAAGTCGATACCTTCGTCGAACAGGTCAACGGCGCCAACGTCCTCGTGTACAAGGTCATCGAGCGTCCGCAAATCACTGACATCCGGATCGAAGGGATGAAGGCGATTCGCTCGACCGACGATAAAATTACCGCGGCGACCAAGATTCATCCGGGCGCGATTCTCGATCCCGGCCAGGTCAAGGAAACGATCAACGGGATCACGCAGGTCTATCAGGACAAGGGCTACCTCGACGCCAAGGTGAGCTTCCGCACCATCCTGCAACCCGACAACACCGCGGTCGGGGTCTTCGACGTGACCGAAGGACCAAAGGTCGAGATCACCAAGATCGAATTTCATGGCAACAAGGCCTTCACCTCAGCCGAGTTGCGCTCGGTAATGGAGACCAGCACCTACAGTATGCTGATGAGCTGGCTTACCGGCCAGGGCGCGCTCGACCAAAAGAAACTGCAGGACGACATCGATCATCTGACCGCGTTCTACTACCAAAACGGTTATCTGAACGTTCACGTCAGCAGCCCCAAGGTCCAGCGCGTCGGCGACTCGCTGCACATCACAATCGATGTCGATGAAGGGACCGTGTACCGGATAGGCCGGGTCGCGCTTGCGGGCAACATGAAGTTCCCGCATCGCGAGATCGCGCGGCTGCTAACGATCAAGCGCGGACAGCATTTCAGGGGCGCGACTTTGCAGCACAACGTGCTGACGCTGTCGGATTTCTACTCGAATCGCGGCTATGCGTTCGTCAATATCGACCCGCGCACCCAGCTCGATGCGGTCACGCATCGGATCAACATCACCTTCTACATCAACCCCGGCCACGAAGTGATCGTCAACCGGATCAATATCACCGGCAACACCAAGACCTCCGACAAGATCATCCGGCGCGAGCTGCAAATCCAGGAGCAGGAGCCGTACTCGGCCGAGGCGATACGCGAATCGAAGAAGCGGCTGGACCGGCTGGGTTATTTCAGCGAGGTGCGCATAACCACCGAACCCGCGCAGCAGCCCGACAAGATCAACCTCGATGTGAACGTGGCCGAGGCGAACACCTCGTCGCTGCAGGTCGCTGGCGGATATGACACCTATTCCTCGGTTTTCGGTAACTTCACGCTCGGCAACACCAACCTGTTTGGCGGCGGAGAATCGATCGTGCTCAACGCGCAGATCGGATTTCTGTTCCAGAATTATTCGATCAGCTACACCGAGCCGTGGTTCCTCGATATGCCGCTCACCGTGGGGCTCCAGCTCTTCGATAACAAGGAATTTCTGCTGAGCTTCAATCAGTCGGCGGCGGGATTTGCGGTCAATACTTATTATCCGCTGACCGAGCTGGGATTTAAGAAACTCGGGCCCTTCTCGCTCAAGGACGTAAGCGTGGGGCTGGGCTACCAGTTTGAGAGCGTCGGCATCACCGGGCTATATCCGCTGACGACTTACAATATCCTGCGCTACAAGGGCTACACGCAGACCTCCGAATTGCTGCCGAGCTTTCGCCGATTTACCGTCGATAACCCGGTCGATCCGCGCACCGGGACGGTCCTGACCTTCAACGGCCAGATCGGCGGCATCGGCGGCGGCAATGCTTTCGTCAAGGCGGTGATCCACGGCCGTTACTTCTACCCATTCATCAAGAGTTCGACCTGGGGAACTTGGGTAGTTTCGCAGGGCTTGACTTACGGCGTAGGTACGAATCTTAACAGCGGCACCGGCGGCGAACTGCCGCTTTACGAGCGGTTCTTTCCGGGCGGCACCAGCGGCACCGCCGACGTTCGTGGCTACCAGCTTTATTCATTGGGCCCGCTGGTCACGGTTTACAATGCGGCTGGCCAGCCGGTCAGCGTCCAGGATGTAGGCGGCAGCGAGGAATTGATTTTGAGCAACGAAATCACGTTCCCGATTCTGTCGGGGCTCGGACTGCGTGGAGTGCTCTTCTCCGATGCCGGACAGGCGTACACGCTCAAGCAGGGAATCGATTTTACGCAATTGCAGGCTTCGGTCGGTTTCGGGGTTCGCTGGCGGTCGCCGTTCGGACCGCTCAGCGTTGACCTTGCGTTCCCGGTCAATCCGCGGCCCGCCGATCAGCGCACCGTGTTCGAGATCGGGGCTGGCGCGCCGCTCTAGCGCCGACCTGCCAAAACCGGCTTTAATGTCGGCACATGCCCGCGGCATTATCGTCGGGCCGGACTTCGCTGGTGCCCGAGCCGAATTTTCGAGGAGGACTGTGCTCACGATGAGGTTACGTCTGATAGCCGGTGCGCTGCTGTTGGCGACGCTAGTCGCCGCTCAGCCAGCGCGCGCCGACATAAGAGTTGCGTATGTTGACGTGCAGCGCGCGCTCAACGAATGTGACGCGGGTAAGCGCGCCAAAGCGGATTTCCAGGGCCGCGTCCAGGCACTCGAAAGCAGGCTTCAGCACGAGCAAAGCGAGGTCCAATCGCTAAAAGACGAAATCGAAAAAAAGGGGATGCTCATGAACCCCGATCAGCGGCAGAGCTTGCAGGACCAGTATGTCGCCAAGGCCAAGGATTTCGATCGCGAGTATAAAGACGCCCGCGACGAGCTGCAGGCCAAGGACAACGAGATCACCAGCAGGATCGTTCACGACCTTGCGCAGATTATCCGCGGTCTGGGCGAGCGCGACGGATACACTCTCGTGCTCGAGAAGGGATCGATCCTGTGGGGTGCGCCTTCGATCGATGTCACCGATCAGGTAATCCGCAGTTACAACGCGACTCACGTCAAGATCGGAACTCTTGGTGAGAACGGCACCAGCGTGTCGGCGGCCTCGGCGTCGCAGGGAGCGGCGCCTGGGCTGGGTGACTTCGGATCGGCGGCGGCCAGGCGCTCGACGATCTCGAAGTAGCCGCTGCTTCTCGATCGGATTTTCAGGACAGGCTGATGGCCGCGGACGAAAAGATGAACGAGCTTCGGCGGGTTCTCGACTGCCTGCCGCATCGGTATCCGTTCCTGCTCGTCGATCGCGTCCTGGAAATCGGCGAAGGCCGAATTCTCACGCTCAAGAATGTCACCTTCAACGAGCCGTTCTTTCAGGGCCATTTTCCGGACTACCCTGTCATGCCCGGAGTCCTGATCGTAGAGGCGATGGCGCAATCCGCGGCGATGCTGGCGCTCAGCGAAGTGGGCGCCGACCCTGCGCGACTGTTCATGCTGACTGGTCTCGACAAGGTGCGCATTCGCCGCCGCGTCGTGCCCGGAGACGCGCTCAAGCTCGAGGTGACGATCATCAAGTTCCGCCGCCCGCTGTGGCGGATGCATGCGATCGCGCGGGTCGGCGACGAACTGGCTGCCGAAGCGGAGCTGTCCGCGATGGAAGTCCAGGAGCAAGTAAAATAGCCGGCCGAATCCATCCTTCCGCCGTAATCGATGCGAGCGCGGAACTCGATTCGACGGTGAAAGTAGGCCCCGGCGCGGTTATCGGACCCAAGGTCCGCGTCGGCGCCGAGACCGTGATCGACGCGCACGCGCTCGTTGAAAGCAACACCACAATCGGCAAGCGCAACCGCTTCTTTCCTTTTGCCGCGATCGGGCTTGCGACTCCCGACCTGAAATTCCGCGGCGAGCCTTCGATCCTCGAAATCGGCGACGCCAACACCTTTCGCGAATTCACCTCGATTCATCGCGGCACCGAAGCGGGCGGGATGCTCACGCGAATCGGCAATCACACGCTGGTGATGCCGTACGTGCATGTCGCGCACGACTGCCAGATCGGCGACCATTGCATCCTGGTCAACTCGACCCAACTCGCCGGGCACTGCGTGATTGAGGACTGGGTGAATATCGAGGGGATGTGCGGAGTACATCAGTTCTGCCGCGTCGGAGCACATTCGATTCTCGCCGCCGGCGCGAAGGCGGCGCAGGATGTTCCGCCCTACACGATGGTCGCGGGAGATAGGGCGCGCCTGGTCGGAATCAATGTGATCGGGTTGCAGCGCCGCGGCTTCTCGGAGGCGACGATCGCGGCTCTGAAAGCCGCAATCCGCACGCTCTTCTATTCCGGGCTGTTGCGCGAATATGCGATCGCGCAAGTCCTCAAACAGCACGGCGGCGTTCCCGAGGTTCGCCGCCTGGTCGATTTTATTGCCGCGTCCGAGCGGGGCGTGGTCGGCCGCGAGCGTGAATAGTCTCGGGCTCATCGCGGGCAACGGAGTCTTTCCGCTCGAGGTGGCAGACGCGGCGCGCCGTCGCGGAATCCGTGTGATTGCGATCGCGCATCTGCACGAAACCCGTCCGGAGCTGGAATCCCGCGTCGATCAGATCACCTGGATCAAAGTCGGTGAACTCGAAAAGATGATCGAAGTGTTTCGCCGCGCGAATGTGAGCGAAGTCGCGATGGCCGGCGGAATCTCACGCGAGCGCCTTAAAGATTCGTTCGCTCCCGACGCGCGCGCGATCAAGATGCTTTCGGGACTGGGCCGTATGAGCGACGACGCTGTGTTGCGCGGCGTAGCCCGTGAAATCGAAGCCGAAGGAATCGCGGTGATCGACCCGGTCCCGATGGTCGAAAACTGTCTTGCGCATCCGGGACTCGCCGGGGGACCGCAGCCATCCGAGGGTCAGCTTCGCGATCTCGATCTCGCTTTCGCCGTCGCGCGCCAGCTCGGCAGTTTTGATATCGGGCAGACCGTGGCAGTGCGTGACGGAATTGTCGGCGCGGTCGAAGCGGTCGAGGGAACCGACGCGGCGCTTAGGCGCGCGGCGGCGCTGGTCGGCCCGCGCCTGATCATCGCCAAGGCGGCCAAACCGGGACAGGACCTGCGCTTCGACCGTCCTGCGATTGGGCCGGAGACGATCGCGCTGGTTGCTGAGATCGGAGCAGCGATGCTGGGGGTCGAGGCGGGCGTGACGCTGGTACTCGAGCGCGAGCGCACGATGCAGCTTGCGGCGCAATCCAAAGTCACCGTGTACGGCCATGTCTGAGTTGCGCGCCGCCGTCATTGGCGCGGGGCGGCTCGGCACCCTGCACGCGCGCAAATACGCGGCGCAAGATGGAGTTCGCGTCGCGGCGGTCGTCGATATCGATCGCGCGGCGGCAGAAAAACTCGCGGCCGAGACTGGCGCGATTGCGCTGACCGATTATCGCGATCTGGCAGGCAGGATCGACCTCGCCACGGTTGCCGCTCCCGGCAGCACGCACTTCGAGATAGCGTCCGCGATGCTGCGAGCGGGAATCGATGTGTTGCTGGAAAAGCCGATGGCGACGACGCTGGATGAAGCGTTCGAGCTGGCGGCGTTAGGTGTGCAGTCCGGACGCGTGCTCCAAATCGGCCATCTCGAACGCTTCAATCCCGCGATTGTGCGCCTGCGCTCGATCATTTCGCATCCGCGTTTCGTCGAATGCCATCGGCTCGCGCCGTTCACCGAACGCGGTACCGACGTGGACGTGATTTTAGACCTGATGGTGCATGACCTGGACGTGATCCTGTCGATCGCGCCTTCGGAAGCGGTCTCGGTCGAAGCGGTGGGAGTCGCGATTCTGACCGATTCTATCGACCTTGCGAATACTCGTATCCGCTTCAAGAGCGGGCTTATCGCCAATATCAGCACCAGCAGGGTCGCCCCCAAACGCGAGCGCAAGATTCGCTTCTTCCAGCCCGACGCGTATATCTCAGTCGATTACGAGGCGCGCCGCGTGCAGGTTTATCGCAAGAGTCCGGCTCCGCCGGGCGCCAAGTTTCCGATCATCTCCGCCGATCAAATCGATCTCGAAAGCGGCGATCCCCTGGCCGACGAAGTCGCGGCATTCGTCAGCGCCGTCCGCGACCGGACGACACCTGCCGTCACCGCCGAAGATGGCCTGCGCGTGATGGAGCTGAGCGAGCGAATCAAGCGAGAGATGATTATCGAGGAAAATAGCCATCATGAAGATGGGGGTTGACCCTCGGCTCTGGCCGCGCAAATCTTGCTCATCGATTCAATGCGGCCCGGCAGAAATCAAATCGTTCTCGGCGCATTCGCGGCGATCCTCGCGGCGGGATGGATGATCTATATCGCACGCGCGAGCTGCGTGCCGGTCACGGGCACGGGCGCCGTCACGGTCAGCGTCGCCAACCTGCGAAGCGGCAGTGCGCAGGACTATTGCTACACTGACTCGGCCGGGAGGAAGCTGCGCTTCATTCTGGCGCGCGGGAGCGACGGGAGGGTGCGCTCGGTGTTCGACGCCTGCCGGCAGTGCTTCACCTATCATCGCGGCTTCAAGGTCTCCGATGGCGAACTGATCTGCCGCGTGTGCGGAAATCATTATCCGATGAATCATATGACCGAGGGCAAAGCTTCGTGTGTTCCGGCAAGCCTGCCGCATCAGGACGCTGGTGCGGCAGTAACGATAAAGACTTCCGATCTCGAATCGGGCCGTTATCTGTTTTAAGCGCGGACTCGATCGAGCCAAATGGATCGTTTGGACAAACCCCTCGCGCGGGCGCGAATTTTCGCGGGCGTCTTCGCCGCGATGCTCGTGGCGATTGTAATGGCGAGCGCCGGATGCTCTCACCCAGACGCTCCCGGCTCCTATCCGGCAGTCAACCAGGCGCAATGCCTGCCAGATAGTCTCGCGCTGGTCGATCAGGCCGGGAATAAAATCCCGCTTGATTCGCTGCGCGGAACTCCGGTGCTGGTCGATTTCATTTACACCACCTGCACCTCGACCTGCCCGCTCCTGACGCAGAAGATGGCGGCAGTCGCAAAGCTGCTGGGACCAGCGCTAGGCAGCAAGGTCAAGATTATTTCCTTCACGATCGATCCGGCGCACGATGGACCGCCCGAACTCGCCAACTACGCCGATCGGATGGGCGCGAACGACTCCGGATGGATTTTTTTGACCGGCACGCCCGCGCAGATCGAGCAGGTGCTCGAAATCTACGGTCTGAAGATCGGCCACGGATCCGACGGCTCGATCATGCACATGACCGCCGCGTTTCTGCTCGGCCCGAACGGCCGCCAGGTGCGCCAGTACGACGGTCTGGAAGTAAGCGCGCAAACGATGGTCAGCGACATCGCCCGCGTTAACTCGTAACTAAATCCTCGCGGCGCTGAGAATCACCGCCAGCCGCGGGTTTTATTGACAAGATGTTTTCAGTGGGTCGCCGTCCCGGCGGCCTGTTCATCGCGAAGAAATTTTCTTCAATCCCAGGCCGGGAGCGACTGTGCGAGGCCCTGCTCGAGCGGGGTGAATTCGGCGGTGTAGCCCGCGGCTCTTAACGCGGTCAGGTCGGCCTGGGTGAAGCTCTGGTATTTTCCTTTCAGCCGCTCGTCGAACGGCACGTATTCGATCTCGCCGTGGCGGCCGCGGAGTTCGATCAGGATTGCGGCCAGCTCGTTGAAGCTTCTGCTCGTGCCGGTGCCAACGTTGATGATCTCGCGGCGCGCAGGCGCGGAGGCGAAATATAGATTGACCTTCACGACATCCTCGACGAACACGAAATCGCGGCGCTGCTCGCCGTCGCCGAAGCCGTCGGTGCCGACAAACAGGCGCGCGATATCGGTTTCGCGGAGCTGGCGGAAAACCTGATACGCCATCGAGGCCATGTTGCCCTTATGCGCTTCGCGCGGGCCGTACACGTTGAAGTAGCGCAGGCCCACGACCGTGCTGGCGGCGCTGTTGGCGGCGTGCCGCACGTGGTTGTCGAACGCGAGCTTCGAGAGCGCGTAGAGATTGAGCGGCCGTTCGTTCGCCGGCTCCGCGAGCGTCACGTGATTGGCTCCATATACCGCGGCGCTCGACGCGTACACGAATGGCACGCGGCGCCCGAGCGCGAAGCCGAGCAGCTCGCGCGAGAACGCGAAGTTGTTCTCCATCATGTAGTGGCCGTCGGACTCGGTGGTGTCGGCGCACGCACCCTGATGATAAATCGCCTCGATTTTGGGTGGCATCGCGTCACGCCCGATCGCGCCGAGCAGCGGCTCGGGTTCCATGAAGTCGGAGAAGCGCAGGTCGCTCAAGTTGCGGAAGTTCGCGCCCAGCCGATCAACGACCAGAATATCGGTGTCGCCGCGCTGGTTCAGCGCGCGCAGCAGATTGCTCCCGATGAACCCCGCGGCTCCGGTAACGATAATCATCACAGATCCTCGCGCACGGAATCATACGGAGTCTCGCGCTTGGGAGAAACCCCGGCGTGCGCCTGGCGGCTCTCGCGGCTTGATCATCTGGGCCGCGCCGTGTAGCACTAGACCGTCGATGCGGCATCGGATACATAGCGCGCGTGCGAATCTGCTTTCTCGAATCGTCGCGGCAATCCTCATGCTCGGTTTGGCGCGGGCGAGCGTTCCGATCGCGGTGTTCGCGGGTGCGACAGGCTCGAAAACGCCGTGCTGCAGCACCGATATCTGCCATCCGATACAATCGATCGACCGCGCGCAGGATTCGGCGGCGACCGCGCGCCCCGCGATGCTGGCGCGCGAATTCGCACTGACGCAATTCTCGGACGCGCCCGAATTTCTCGCGGCCGCGGTTCCTGATTTGGTCTTCACGCCTGACCCTCCGCCGCCCAAAACGCTCTCCTGACGACGTCTGTCCGTTTTGCATTATTACGAGGCCGCGCGGCTGAGACGCCGCGGGGTGCTCGCGGATACGCACCCGCCTGGCGCGGGGCGCGACGGAGACCGCCGTGAGAAGATTTACTTTGCTACTCTCGATAGTCGCGGTTATGGCTTGGGTGCCGACTGCACGGGCGCACGGAGTCGTGGGCGACTATATTTTCCTGGAACCGCTGGTCGCTGAGGATCCAACTCCCGCCAACGAACTGGATATCGTCCAACCTCAGTGGACTCGCACCGCCGAAGGACGCACGTTTTCGATTGGCAGCTCGATCGAGAAAGTCCTCGGCACCGACAGCGAGGGGCTGCCGCGCTTCAGCGTCGGCGGCAGCACTTCGTGGATCTACCAGTCGCCGAAAGAGGGACCGAATGAAGAGGGTTTCGGCAATCTTGAATTGTTCGCGAAATACGCCTTCCTGATAATTCCCGCTCATGAATTTCTGATGTCGTTCGTGGTGCAGATGCAGATCCCCGCCGGAAACCCCAGCGTCGAGGAGCAGCAGCACACCAGTCTCGGTCCGGAACTTCTGTGGGAAAAGGCGCTGGGCGATCTGCCTAATCTGCCGTACATCAGATTTCTGCGCCCGTTCGGATTCCAGGCGGATGTCGGATATCTGCCCGCGCTCGGCGGCCATACCAGCCATCAACTGAACGCCGATCAGGTAATCGAATACTCACTGCCCTACTTGAGTAACAGCGTGCAGGATATCGGCCTCAAAGGTCCGCTTCGCGATCTGTTCCTGTTCACTGAAATCAACTACTCGCAATTAGTCAGAGGACCGTCCGGCGAGACATTTCCAAATCTGGTGGCGACGCCGGGAATCGCATACGTCGGATATCGGTTCGAGGTTAGCGTGGGCACGCAAATTCCTCTCAATAACGCGAGCGTGCCCGGCACGCATGCCGCGGTGTTGGGCCTGCTCGATATTTTTTACGATTCGATAATTCCGCAGGCTAACTGGAAGCTGTTCGGCAACTGAGGCAGATGACGATGCGTACATATCTACCGCTAACCTGGATCACGCGAACCTCATTGGCCGTCCTGGTTTCCGCGATCGTCCTGATTGCGCTCGCAACGACGGCGCGGGCGCATTCGTTTCCCGAAGAAGAAACGCCCTCGGCCGGGCAAACTCTATCCGCGCCGCCCACGCAGGTCTTGATCAAATTCGACGCGCCGATCGAGCATCTGTTTGCAAAACTGGAAGTGGATGGTCCCGACGGAAAGAATTGCGCGGTCGGTGATCCGACGTTCGGCGACGACACCCGGACGCTCGCGGTCAAGGTCGGAGCGCTCGCGCCCGGTGTGTATACGGTTAAGTGGGCCGTGGTCGGAATCGATACTCATCACACCAACGGTTCGTACGTGTTTACCGTGAAAGGAAGCGGCGCTTGATCGCAGGCCCGGCGACTTTTGCGTGGCTGTTGCTCGTCGCGCAATTGCTGATTTTTGGAACCGCAGCGTTCGCGCTGATCGCGCCCGATCTGCCCGCCTGCGCGGTCAGCGAATTTAATCGCCGCCTCGCGACGCTCTGGCGCGTGCTCGCCCTTGCGTTGCTGGTGATCTCTCCGCTGGCATTCATGGATATGGCGTGCGGCATGGCACAGATGCGCTGGTGGCAGGTGGTGCCGCTGGTGCCGGAGATCGTGCGCGAGACTGACGCCGGACGGGTGTGGATCTGGCGGATTGGCGTGGTCGTGATACTCGCCGCCGCTGCGTGGATACCGCTGCGCGCTCGAGTCTTGGCGATCGCGATGCTGCTGCTGACCGCGCTCCTGCTGATCCTCGCGAGCATCACCAGCCACGCGATCGATTTTGGACGTCTCGCGATCGCGGTTTATTTCGTGCATCAGGCGTCCGCGGGCGTCTGGATCGGAGCGCTCGCGGCGCTGATGCTCGGATGCGCCGGTAAACCGGGGCGGGACGATTGGATTCGCGCGGTGACGCCGCGCGTCTCTACCATCGCCTTTTGTGCTGTGGGAATTCTGACGTTGACGGGTCTATGCAATGCCTACGAGCGGATTGGATTTGATCTGTATCTGATGATCGACGCGATGTACGGGCGCACGCTGTTGTGGAAGCTCATGACGTTCGCCGTGATCATCGCATTCGCCGCGCACAATCGGTTCCGGATCGTCTCGCGGCTCGAAGAATCGAGCGCGCGCGAAATTCTGCTGCGCAATGTCGCCGCCGAATGCGTACTGCTGGCGATCGTGCTCGCGTGGTCGGCGATGCTGGCAAATACGCCGCCGCCGCATTGAGTGCGCGCACCCCGGTGGTGCGGCGCGGGAATTTCAATCACAATTTGCGCAATGCCGCTTTCGACCGAACCAAGCGCCGCTGTGCCCCACGCGAATCGCGCCGCGCGGCGGATCATGATCGTCGCCGGAGAGGCCTCGGGCGATCTGCACGGCGCGGACCTCGCACGCGAGATCCTCGCGCGTGACCCCGGCTGCGACCTATTCGGGATCGCGGGCGAAAAAATGCGCGCGGCCGGCGTGCGCGCGCTGGTCACGATGGAGGAAATTCACGGACTCGGCCTGTCCGAACTTGCCTCGACCATCGGACGCACCGCGAAGGCGTTCCTGCATCTGCGCCGCATCATCCGGCGCGATCCACCGGACCTGCTCATTCTGATCGACTACGCCGAGTTCAATCTCATCCTCTCCGGCGTCGCCAAGCGCGCGGGCGTGAAGGTCCTTTACTACATCACGCCGCAGGTGTGGGCGTGGCGGCGCGGACGAGTGAAAAAGATTTCCGATCGCGCTGAACACATGGCGGTCGTGCTGCCGTTCGAAAAAGAAGTCTTCGCCCGCGCCGGCGACCGCGTGAGCTTCGTCGGTCATCCGCTGCTCGATCGCGTCGCCACGGCCACGCCTCGCGCCGAGACTCTCGCGCGCTATGGTCTTCGCGCCGATACGCGAATTCTGGCGCTGCTGCCGGGCAGTCGCCGCGCGGAGGTTCGCTTCATGCTGCCCGCGTTCGCCGACGCCGCGAGGATCCTCGCGCACGGGCACGGCCTCACGCCAATCCTGGCACTCGCGCCGACGCTAAGCGCCGATACTATCGCGGTGGAGTCGGGCGCCGACCTGTCTGGAATCCGTATAATCGCGGGCGACACGTATAGTATTATCGCGGCCAGCGAGCTTGCGTTGGCTACCTCCGGCACCGCGACGTTGGAGACCGCCCTGCTCGGCTGCCCGATGGTGATAGCCTACAAAGTGTCAGCGCTGACCTATATCTTGGGCCGAATGCTGATAACCGGGGTCGAGTTTATCGGGATGCCGAACATTGTGGCTGGACGGAGAATTGTACCGGAACTGATTCAGGGCGAAATGACAGCGAAGAATCTCGTGCGCGCCGCCGAACCTCTCTTGAACGAAACGATCCATCGCGAGACCATCGTTGCGCTGCACTCCCTGCGCGACCTTCTGGGCGCTCCGGGAGCGGCTGCGCGCGTCGCCGCGATCGCGCTCGAGATTTCCGCATGAAGCTCCTCTCCCCGATGCATCGGCGGCTGTTCAACTATCTGCGCCCTTATCTGTTTCCATACACCGCGCTGCTCGGCGTCTCGATGGTCGTGCTGGCGGGCGCGAACGCCGGTATCCCGTTCGTGATCAAAAGCTTCGTCAATGATATGACGCGGACCCAGGCGGCGGCCGGACTGCATATGCTCTCGTTCATGCTGGCGGGTTTATTCCTGCTGCGTGCGGGCGGAAATCTTACCGACGATTACCTGAGCGCATACATCACGCAGAAACTCGTGCTCGATATGCGCGCCGACTTGAACGAAAGCCTGCAGCGGCAGTCGCTGAGTTTTTTCAACCGCACACCCACCGGCATGATGGTCTCGCGCGTGCTCAACGACGTGAACGTAGTGGTGCAGACGCTCAGCAACGGCGTATTCTCGCTGTTCGGCGACGGACTTTCGCTGATCGCGCTGATCGCGGCCGCGTTTTACATGGATTGGCAGCTAGCGCTGGTCGCGTTCGTCGGGTTCCCGCTCACGATTGGCCCGATCGTCAGCTTCTCGAAACGGGTGCGCAAGGAAACCAAGAACGCGCAGAAGCAGCTCGGCGGCTTGCAGGCGCTGCTGCAGGAAACTTTTCAGGGCAATCGTGTGGTCAAGGCCTTCGGAATGGAAGACTACGAGCGCAGCCGCTTCAACGCCGAGTTGCGCCGCCTGTTCCGAATCTACATGCGCGTCGCCCGCATCAAAGCCATCACCGGACCGATGATCGAATCGCTCGGCGCGGTGGCGGTGGTGGTCGTGGTGTGGTGGGCGTTCCCGTCGGTCGCGGCCGGACGGCGCACGCTTGGATCGTTCGCGGGATTTTTCACCACAATGCTGCTCGTGTATGCGCCGTTCAAATCGGTCAGCAAAACCAACAACACAATCCAGCAAGGGCTCGCCGCGGCCGAACGCGTGTTTGAAATGATGGACGAGCCGAGCGATGTGCCCGACGATCCCGAGGGAGTCGAGATCGGCGCGGGATCGCATAGCGTCCGCTTCGAGCACGTGAGCTTCCGCTACGGCGCCGAGTGGGTTCTGCACGATATCAACCTGGAGATCGGCGCCGGCAAAGTGGTCGCGCTGGTCGGGATGAGCGGCGGTGGCAAATCCACCCTGGCGGATCTGATACCGCGCTTCTACGACGTGCAGGAAGGCCGCGTCGCAGTGGACGGAATCGATCTGCGGCGCATCCGGATCGATTCGCTGCGCGCGCAGATTGGCCTGGTAACGCAGCATACGTTTTTGTTCAACGACACGATCCGCGCCAATATCGCCTACGGCTCGGAGTCGCGAAAGCTCGAACGCGTGACCGCCGCCGCCAAGCTCGCCAACGCCCACGACTTCATCATGCGGCTGCCCAACGGGTACGACACGATGGTCGGCGAGCTCGGGATCCGCTTAAGCGGCGGCGAACGCCAGCGAATCGCAATCGCGCGCGCGCTCTTGAAGGACGCGCCAATTCTGATTCTCGACGAGGCGACGTCATCGCTCGATTCCGAGTCCGAGCGCTCGGTCCAGGAAGCGCTCGAGTTGCTGATGCGCAACCGCACCACCCTTGTGATCGCGCATCGCCTCTCCACCGTCCGGCGCGCCGATCGAATCGTGGTGGTGGTTCACGGCCGGATTGTCGAGGAGGGCTCGCACGAGGAACTCTTCGAGCGCGACGGCGAATATCGAAAACTTTACAATCTCCAGTTCGCTTCGGGCGATGAAACTCTTCCCGAAGACGGCCTGGTAAACTAGGCGGCACGCCGCGCATCTTTGCGCGCGGCCGCGGTGAATGATGCTTCGCGTAATATACAATACGCTCTGGTACCCGGCTCTCCCGTTTGCGCTCGCGACCACAGGCGCGCGTGACCGCCAGGACCGGCGCGAGCGCATGGGCGCGATCACGCTTGCGCCCAACGGCCCCGGTCCGCGCATCTGGATTCACGCCTCGTCGGTGGGCGAAGTCGAAGCGATGCGCCCTGTCGCCTCTGGCCTGCATCGCGTGCTCGAAGGCGCGCGGATTGTCGTTACCACCATGACCACGACCGGGCGCGACGCGGCTCGCCGCCGAATCCCTTCGGCCACGGCGTGCGCGCTGGCACCGCTCGACTGTCCTGCGACCGTGCGCAGGTTCCTGCGCGGAGTGCGCCCGAACCTGGTGCTGATAGGTGAGACCGAGCTGTGGCCGAATTATTTTATCGAGGCGCATCGCGCAGGCGCGCGGGTCGCAATCGTCAACGGAAGAATCTCCGAACGCTCCCTACGCCGCTACAAACGCG
The DNA here is from genome assembly GCA_035531855.1 of Binataceae bacterium (SeqCode). Classification (GTDB taxonomy): domain Bacteria; phylum Desulfobacterota; class Binatia; order Binatales; family Binataceae; genus JBARDN01. The sequence goes on along the minus strand of DATKSB010000020.1, from coordinate 4,587 downwards.
CGAAATCGCTGTTCGGCCACGCGCTCAAATCTGCGCATCTGATTCTTGCTCAAAGCGATGAGGACGCACAGCGCTTCGCCACGCTCGGCGCGCCGAGCGACAAAATCACGGTGACGGGCAACACCAAGTTCGATGTTTCCTTCGCGGGCGAGGAAGTTGTGCTGCGCGACGCGTTGGCGCGGTTCGCGCACGGGCGTCCGCTCTTGGTCGCGGGCTCGACCGCGCGCGGCGAAGAAGCGATCGTGATCGCCGCGTTCCAGATTTTGCGCAAACGCTTTGGCGCGCTCGCGCTGGTGCTCGCACCGCGTCATCCTGCGCGCACTCCCGAAGTCGAGGAAACGCTGCGCGCGGCCGGGGTGTCGTACCTGCGCGCAAGCGCGCTCGAAAACGGGCCGCCCCCCGTCGAGGACGCCTCGGTCATGCTGCTGGATACGATGGGCGAGCTGCGCGGGATGTATCGGCGCGCGAGTGTCGCTTTCGTTGGCGGCAGCATGATCGCGGGACGCGGCGGCCAGAACGTCGGCGAGCCCGCCGCGGTCTCGGCTCCGGTTGTGTTTGGACCCTTCCACGAAAATCAACGCGCGATGGCGACGGCGCTGGTCGATTCCGGTGGCGGCGCGATCGTCCGCGACGTTTCCGAGCTTGCCGAGCAGTGCGCCAGGTGGCTCGGCAACGAGGACGCCCGCGCCCACGCCGGCGTGCGCGCAAAGGCCGCTGCCGAAAGTGCGGGGGGCGCCGCGCGCGCCACCGTCGAGCATCTGCGCCGTCTGGCAGTGGACGCGTGACGCGCGATGCCGACGCGACCCTCGCGCCGCCCGCGCCTGGAACGGTTGTGGCGCGGCGATCCGAAACCCATTCATCATCTGCTCGCATTTCCGCTGCGCGGCGCGGCGGGTATTTTCCGCGGCACCCTCGCGGCCAGAAACCTGTGGTGGCGATGGCGCGCGAGTGAAGCGGGCGTGCCGGTAATCAGCATCGGCAACCTGACCGTAGGCGGTAACGCCAAAACTCCGTTTACCCTGTTTCTGGCGATGCGCTTGCACGCCCGCGGGCTTCGCGTCGCGATCGTGAGCCGCGGATACAGCGGCGCCCGCAACTCCGCCAGCGCCACGCTGGTCTCGGATCGGGGCGAGGTGATCCTTGACCCCGCCTTGGCCGGCGACGAGCCGGCGATGATGGCGCGGCGCTTTACCGGTCCCATCGCCGTCGCGCGCAGACGTATCGGCGCGATCGAGCTTCTGCGTTCCCGCGGTCCACTCGACGTAATCATCCTCGATGACGGCTTCCAGCATGCGCGACTGCGCCGAGACCTTGACCTGGTTCTCATCAGCCGCGAGCGTGGACTCGGCAACGGATGGATGCTCCCTGCCGGTCCGATGCGTGAGCCGCTTTCCGCACTGCGGCGCGCCGCCGCGGTCGTGATTGTATCGGCCGACGCGACCCTCAAGAGCGCGCTTTCCGCGGCGCAGCTCGCGCGAATCAACCAGGGGCGCGTCTTTACTGCCGCGCTTCACCCGCAAAGCCTGATCAGCGTTGCAAACGGCAATTGGTGCGAATCATCACCGTCACTTACCGGACGCCGCGTGCTCGCCGTCAGCGGGCTTGCGGATCCGGCGGCGTTTCATGCGATGCTGCGCGATCTCGAAGCTGACTTGGTCGGCGTGCTCGACTTCCCGGACCATCATCCGTACACCGCCGCCGACTGGCAGGAGATCGCGTCGGCCGCGCGCGACGTCGATCTGATCGTCACGACTGAAAAGGACCTGGTCAAGCTCGAGCGATTTCCGTTCGCACGCGATTCCTTGTACGCTTTGCGCCTTGAGGTGACGATGCCGGAAGCGGACGCGCGCGCACTCGACGAATTGATCCTCGCGCGAATCCGCAGCTCAAACGCCGGCGCAGCCGCCGCACAGGAGGTTTCCCGCGATGCCCGTTAGCCAGGATTTACTCGACATTCTTGCTTGCCCGAAATGCAAAAACGGCTTGCACCTGACCGACGCGAAAGACGGCCTGGTCTGCGACGGATGCCGCCTGGTCTATCCGATCCGCGAAGACATCCCGATCATGCTGATCGACGAAGCCCAGCCGCTAAAGTGACGCGCGCGCCGCATTCGCCATGATCCAGCTCGAGGCCGAGCGCGCGCGCAAGCTCGCGTGGTGCGCGCTCGCAATTTATCTCATCGCGCTCGGAATCTCGGCCACCCTGCGCATGCAGGGCGACTTCGCGGTGTACTACGCCGCGGGAAAGCGGGTGCTGGACGGCGCCGCGATCTATCCGCCCGGCGAAAAAGATCACTTCCTGTACGCGCCGATCTTCGCGATCGTGATGGCGCCGTTTGCGCTCCTCCCGCGTCACGCGGCGCAGGGCGGCTTCTTCCTGATCAATGCATGGGGATTGGTCGCGCTGATTCTTGGATCGGCTGCGATGCTGTTCGGACGTGGGCGGACTTTGCCCGCGGCGCTGGTCGTCGTGCCGGTGCTTTTGACCTCGATCCTGATCAACAACAATTTCGAGCACGGGCAGGTCAATCTTCCGGTGCTCGCGCTCTGCGTATGGTCGATCGTGTACGCGCGTGAATCGCGCTCGATGGCTTCAGGAGCGATGCTTGCGGTCGCGATCCTGATAAAACCGTTTGCCCTTTTGGCCGGACTTTACCTGCTGCTGCGCGGACGATTCGCCGTGCTCGGATGGACAATCGTCGCCGCGGTGGTGCTGCTGGTCGCGCCGATTGCGCTCTTCGGACCGCACGGGCTCGTCGGTCAGACGGCGGCATACCTCCAATCGGTAGCCTCGATGACCGATCGCTATCGCACGATGCTCACCAATCAATCGGCGGTGGCGTGGATCGCGCGGCTCGAATTGCGCGCCGGAGCAGACGCGGCAGCGGCGAGTTCGCGTCCGCTGTGGATGGGAATGGGCTTCGAGGCCGTGCTGATTGCGCTCGAGGCGCAGTGGATCTGGCGCGCGGTTCGCGCATCGGGCGATGAAGTCGAGCACGATCGCTCGGCGATCGCGGGCCTGTTCTGCCTGATGCCCGGGTTCGCGCCAATTTCGTGGAAGAGTTATTTCGCCGCGCTGCTGGTGCCGTACCTGCTCCTGACCGCGATGCTGCTGACTGCGCCGCCGGCGGGCGCGCGCCTGCGGCCCAAGGCGATTGTGTATTTTGCTATCTCGGTGTTGCTGAACTTCGTGCCCGGTCGCAGATTGGGCAATCTTGCGCTTTTCTACTCGGCGCATTTTCTGTCGTCGATCGCCGCATTCTTTGCCGTCGCCACCGGAATTTGGCGGATGCCGCGCATCGCCGTGACTGACGCCGGCGCAAATCTCGCCGCGGCCGTGCGATGAGACCACGCGGGGAAATCGATTGGCGTCCCGATCCGAATTTCGCCCGGATCGCGCTTGGACGCCGCATTCTAATACTGCATCGCGAGATTCTTCCCTACGCTCCTGTCATCGCGGCGCGGCTGCGCGAGATCGAGGCGCCCGCACACGCCCCCGGCGCCGGCAATCGTGCGAGCGGGTATCGAATCAGCCTCGACGGCGGACCGGAGTTGTTCGCGCGGCGCGCCCGGCGCGGCGGAATGATGCGCTTTCTGCTCGACGAGACTTTCTTCGGACTCAAACCTCGGCCGCTGGAAGAGCTAAAGGTTGCCGCCGAGGCGCGCAGGCGCGGTATCGGCGTCGCGGAACCGATGGGCGCCAGCGTCGATTCGGTCGCGCCGGGTTTCTATCGCGGCTTTTTTCTGAGCCGCGCGATTCCGGGAATGACGCTATGGGAATTCGTGCGCGCCGACGACGACCCCGTGGTGCGCGGCCACGTTTTGCTGAAGGCGCGTGCCGCAATCGCGACGATGCACAACCACGGCCTGTTCCACGCGGACCTGAACCTGCACAACCTGTTTGTCACCCAAGCGGGTGAAAGCTTCGCCGTTGTGATTCTTGATCTCGACAAATCCCGCCTGTACGACGCGCCGCTGTCGCCTGCTCTCAGGCGCGAGAACGCGCAGCGCTTGATTCGCTCGGCGCGCAAGCTCGATCCATCCGGGCGTTACTTCGATGACGCCGCGCTAAAAGTCCTTGATGTAAGCTAGCCACGACGCCGCGACGAGCCTGGCCGCTTCATCGCGATAACTTCGATTTCGATTCTCGCATTGCGCGGGAGCGCCGCGGCCTGAACCGTGGAGCGGGCGGGAAATGGCCGCTCGAAATGCTCGCCGTAAATGCGGTTGACCAAATCGAAGTCGCCAAAATCGGCAAGAAAAATTGTGGTCTTGACCACGTCTGCGAATTCCAGGTTTGCGGCGGTTAGCACCTCGCGAATATTGGCGAGTACGCGCCGCGTTTCGGCCTCGATTCCACCGGGAACGATCGCGCCGGTGTGCGGATCGAGTCCGATCTGCCCGGAACAATAAACCATCGAGCCATCCACGACCGCCTGCGAGTATGGTCCGATCGCGGCGGGCGCGTTCCTGGTTTCGATCGCCCGCTTCATGTCTCGTCGCGAGTTGCGTTGTGGTAGCCGATCCGCGACACGCGCATCACGCCGTCGATCGCGCCGATCGCGTTCATCAGCAGGTTGAGCTGCC
>DATKSB010000019.1:0-6948 GCA_035531855.1 Binataceae bacterium (SeqCode) | reverse complement strand
GGAATGCTCGACGCGATCGTCGCCCGCCATCAAATGCGCTTCACGCTCGCGCGCCTGCTCGCAATCCTGACGCGCCCGAAAGGGGTACGGAGCGGAAGGAAGTAAGCTCGCGATTACGTGGTTCGCCGCGCACGCCGCAGGCGGCTGGGCCGCGCCTCGAACTCCGGCGCCTTTGCGCTGTCGCCCACGAGCTTCATCAGCTCCGCTACTGCGCGTTCCAGCTGAGGGTCGCGGCCGGCCGCGTAGTCATGCGGCGGGTACTCGACTTCGATATCCGGATCGACGCCGCGATTCTCGACGCCCCATCCGACGTCGTCGAACCAGAACGCGAACTCCGGCTGCGTGGTCATCCCGCCGTCGGCGAGCATATGGCGCGGCCAGATTCCGATCACTCCGCCCCAGGTCCGTTTGCCGATGAGAGGTCCGAGCTTAAGGCGCTTGAACCCGTGCGAGAAGATATCGCCGTCGCTGCCCGCGTGCTGATTCGTGATCGCAACCATCGGACCCGCCGGCGAGTCCTCCGGCCACGGTTCGACTCCGAACCATCGGCTCTGACTGTAGGCGCTGCGCTTTCGCGCCAGCTTCTCGAGCAATAGCGGACTTACGTGGCCGCCGCGATTGTAGCGCACGTCGATCACCAGGCCTTCCCGATCCAGCTCGACCAGGTAGAGGCGATGAAACTCGGCATAACCCCACGGACCCATGTCGGGGATGTGAACGTAGCCGCATCGCCCGCCACTGCGCTCATGCACCCACGCGCGGTTTCGCTCGACCCACTCGCGATAACGCATCAGCGTGTCGTCGGCGCTTGTCTTCACGACCACCTCGCGCGGCGCTTCTCCGGGTTGATCGGAAACGGTCAGCACGACTTCCGCGTCCGCCTGATGCACGAGCAATTGCGCCGGAGAGACCTCGCGCGTCACGGCCTGATTGTTCACCGCGATGATCGCGGCGCCGGCCGCTAGATTGACCCCGGGCCGCATCAGCGGCGGAGGATTGCGCGAATCCGACGGATCGCCGCGCACGATATGCGTGATTTGCCAGGCCGAAGCACTCTGATTCCACGCGAGGTCCGCACCCAGGAAGCCGACTGGATACGCCGGCGGCCTCCGGAAATCTCCGCCGAACGCGTAGGCGTGGCTCGCGCCCAGCTCGCCTTGCATCTCCCAGAGCAGATCCTCGAACTCGCCGCGGCTGCCGACCCGCTCCACCAGCGGTAGATACTGATCGTGGACCGCCGTCCAATCAACCTCGGCCATATCTTCGATCCAGTATTGTTCGCGCTGCAGCCGCCACGCCTCGCGAAACATCTGCCGCCACTCTGATGGCGGGTCGATCGAGATTCTGACCCGCTTCAGATCGATCCATCCGCTCTTGCGGCCCGGTTTCTCTTTCGCCGATTCGGCATCAGGCTTTGCGGAAGTCTTGATGGTCCGTAGGCGGTTGCCCGCGCGATACACCAGCCGCTCGCGATCCGAACTTAAAGTAAAGCTTGTGATTCCATCGATCCAGGTTTCGAGCTGTCGGGTCTCGAAATCAAACGCTTCAAGCTTCGCCTTGGCCTCGGGAGCTTCGGCGGGAGCGAGGATCGAAGGATTGTCCAGGCTGCCCTCGACCGGCAGCGAGGTGAATAGCACCTTGCCGCTGAGCGCGCTGATTTGTTCGTAGATCCCCTCCGGCACCGGGAACGCTTCGATCCGATCCTCGATCCCGTCGAAGTCGATCGTGACCTCCGCGGTCTCGCTGGATTTCGCGCGGTTTGGTTTAGCCGCGAGGATCGGCGCGAAGCGCGAGCCCACTTCTTTGCGCAACGCGACGGCATACGGGCGCATCGCTTTCGGGAATCCGAGATCAAAATGCAACTTGTCGTAAACCGGATTGAATTCCCGCGCACCGAGAAAATACAGATATGCGCCCTCGGGATCGAAGACCGGCGCAAAGTCGACGCGTACCGGACGCGTCAGGTTGAAGGTCGTGCCGTCGTCGATCCTGCAGACCCGGATGATCGTCGCGCGGGGGCTGGAGGCCCACTGGTACGCGATGAAGCGGCCGTCAGGGGAGAAGTTGAAGTTGCCCATCTGCGCGTGCCGGTTGCGATCCAGCACGCGTAGCGAGCGCGCCGCCAAATCCGCGAACACCAGTTCGTTGCGCACCGTCGTCATCACGATTTGATCACTTCGTGGCGACGCTTTCAGCCGAACGACGCGCGAGATCTCGGGACCGCGCAGGTGCTCGGTGGCCGCGGGATCGTCCACGCGATGGATCGCAAGAGCTTCCTCGCCGTCGGCGTCATACACGGTAACGATGCGCTTTCCGTCATGCAGCCAGGTCGCCAGGCGATGGCGCCCCTGGGCGGGCTCGCCGGTTTGCCGGACAGGTCCATCCCAATTGCCGAGCAAAGCGGCCTTGCCGCGTGAGGTGATCGCGATCGATTCCTCGCCCGGATGCGGCGCGTAAGATTCCAGATACCTCGCCGCGTCGATAAATTTGCGGTTGCGCGGGGTTCGCGCGCTGCGATATTCGACCTCGATCATTTTCGCGGCGCCGCCCGACGCCGGATCGAGCACGAACAAATCGGCTCCGGCCTGATAGACGATGCGCCGACCATCGCTCGCGGCGTTGCGCGCATAAAAGTCGTCGTGATCGGTATGCCGGCGCAAATCCTGGCCCTCCGGAGCGCAGGAATAGATATTGCCAACGCCCTCGTGGTCGGAGACGAAATAAATTCGCGCACCGATCCATAGCGGCCGCGACAGGTTTCCTTCGAGCGAAATCAGGCGCCGCCATTGGCCCGACCCGTCGCGATCGACCCATAGATCGCCGGCGGTTCCACCGCGATAACGTTTCCAATAGGCCGCTTCGCTCGCCAGCCGCGCCAGCACCGCGCCGCGTCCGTCAGGCGCGATCGAGAAGTGTTCGGCGGGGCCGAGGTTCAACGCGATCGAAGAGCCGTGCTCGTGCGGGACAAGGCGGAGATTGAGTGTAAGGAACGGCTGCTCCTCGATACTGGCGTAGATGATGTGATCGGGCAGGCGATGATTGCGCGGGGTCCATCCGATCACGCGGCTACGCTTGCCGGAGAACGTGAGACGCCGCGCGGGACCGCCGTCGGAAGGCATGACGTAAACTTCGGAGACTCCTTCCTCACTCGAGCTGAACGCAATCCGCTGTCCGTCAGGGGCGATGGCTGGATAAGACGCCGCGCCGAGACCGCTGGTCAGCCGCCGCGCGATTCCGCCGTCGGCGGCGACCGACCACAGATCGTCCTCGCTCACGAAATAGATTTTGTCGCCGCTGATCGCGGGCTGATTGTAATATCCGTGATCGCTCATAGGCACTCCTGGTGCATGCGCAGGTTATTGATGCGGAGTCTTTCTCTATATGATCGCGTGCCTGGTGTAGCGCAAGCTCCCGGTTAACCGCGCGCCCGAGCATGCGCGCGCGGCGTTGCATGGGATCGCGCGTGGAAGTAGGAAATTAGTGACATCAAAAATCTCAACACCGCTGGCCGGATGCGGCATGCGCGCGCCTGGCCCGGACGACATCGTCATCGGAGGAGTCGTACCTTGCCTGAATTCAAAAGATCGCTGCCATTTCCGACGCCCGAAACCCTGCATTTCTGGGAGGGCACCCGCGCAGGCGAGTTGCGCCTGCAACGCTGCGACGAGTGCAGGCAGGTGTATTTTCCGCCGCGCCCGTTCTGTCCGAAGTGCGCCTCGCGCAAGGTTTCGATCTTCAAGGCGAGCGGCCGCGCGAAGCTCTATAGCTACGTAATCAATCATCGCCCGGCGCCGGGCTTCACTCCTCCGTATGCAATCGCTGTAGTCGAGCTGGCCGAAGGTCCCCGCATGATGACCAATATCGTCGGGTGCGCGCAGACGCCCACGGCGCTCGTGCTCGACATGCCGCTCGAAGCGGTGTTCGAGAAGCAGACTGAAGACATCACGCTGGCGCTGTTCAAACCCGCGGGAGCCTGACATGAAACGCAAATCCGTAGCCGTGGTCGGAGCGGCCGAGACCACCGAACTCGGCCTCATCCCGAATCTTTCGCAAATCCAACTGCATGCTGATGCCGCGCTCAATACTCTTGGCGACGCCGGTCTCAAGCCATCCGATATCGACGGGGTTGCGACGGCGGGCGAATCTCCCACCTCGATCGCGCACTATCTCGGCATCACGCCGACGTGGGTGGACGGGACGACGGTCGGAGGATGCTCGTTCATGATTCATGTCCGGCACGCCGCCGCCGCGATCAACGAAGGACTGTGCTCGACCGTGCTGATCACGCACGGCGAAAGCGGTCGCTCGCATATCGGAACGGGCAGGCGCGGCGGATCTCCCGCGAGTCTTTCAGGACAGTTCGAAGCGCCCTTCGGCACGATGGGACCACCTACTGTCTTCACGATCCCCGTGCTGCGCTATATGAAAACCTACGGCGTCAGCGAAGAGCATCTCGCGATGGTCGCGGTGGTGCAGCGCGAATGGGCCGGCAGGAATCCGCGCGCGTCATTTCGCGATCCGATCACGGTTGCTGACGTGCTGAACTCGCGGATGATCGCGTATCCGTTTCGCCTGCTGATGTGCTGCCTCGTCACTGACGGCGGCGGCGCACTGATCCTGACCGCGGCGGAGCGCGCGAAAGACTTCCCGCGCAAGCCGATTTACATCCTCGGCAGTGGCGAGAGCGTCGAGACGCCGATGATCTCGCAAATGGAAGACTTCACCACCTCGAAGGCGTTTCGGGTCTCGGGAAGAAAAGCGTTTGACGAGGCGGGAATCGCGCACAAGGACGTCGATCACCTGATGATCTACGACGCGTTCGCGCATCTGCCGCTCTACGGCCTCGAGGATCTCGGCTTCTGCAAGCCCGGCGACGCCGCCGGCTTCATTCATGAGCGCAACACCGCGCCGGGCGGAATACTTCCGCTCAACACCAACGGCGGCGGACTCAGCTATATGCATTCCGGGATGTACGGGATGTACGCGATGCAGGAGAGTATCCGCCAGTTGCGCGGAGTCGCGCCCGCGCAGGTGCCAGATGCGAAGATCTCGATCGCGCACGGCGTCGGCGGGATGTTCGCGGCGGCGGGCACGATCATCTTCAGCAACCAGGCGCCGTGAGCGTCGCGATTCTTCCTAGAGTCGCGCGCGCGCTGTAAAATCCGTCCAGTGATGGAAGCACGGCTCAGCAAGACTATTGACTGGCTCTACTCGCTCGAGTCACGCGGTGAGATCTACAAGCTCGAGCGGATGGAGGCGGCGCTTGCGTTGATCGGCGACCCGCACCGGCGCATCCGCGCGATCCATATCGCCGGGACCAAGGGCAAAGGCTCCGTCGCCGCGATGGTTGACGCGGTTCTGCGCGCCGCGGGAATTCGCACCGGGCTTTACACCAAGCCGCATCTGGTCAATCTGTCCGAACGAACCCGAATCGACGGGGGCGAGATGCCGCCCGTGCGGATGCTCGGCTATATCGACAGCCTGCGCGCGATCTACGAGCGCGCGGGCCTTGCGCTGACCTTCTTCGAGTTCACCGTCGCCATGATGTTCCTGTATTTCGCCGAAGAGCGGGTCGATCTCGCCGTGATAGAAACCGGGCTTGGCGGCAGGCTCGACTCGACCAACGTCGTGATGCCGATCTTGAGCGTGATCACGCCGATTGGCTTCGATCACATGGAATATCTGGGCTACACGATTCCCGCGATCGCGGCGGAGAAGGGCGGGATCATCAAGTCCGAAGTTCCGGTTGTAATCGGTGCGCGCGATCATGAAGCGCGCGCTACTTTGGGTTCGATTGCCGCGCAGCGTAGAAGCGCAGTGCGCATGATCGATCGCGATTTCTCGTTCCGCTCGCACGCGCCGGCGCATCGCCTCGACTACGCCGGGATGGCGCTCCATCTCAACGACGTTGAGCTCGGTCTGGCCGGCCCGTTCCAGCATGAGAACGCCGCGATCGCGATTGCCACGATCGAAGCGCTCGGCGCGCACGGAATCGCGATCGGAGAAGACGCGATTCGCCGCGGCCTGCGCGAGGTTCAGTGGCCCGGACGCTTCGATATCGTGCAGCGCGAGCCGATGGTGATCCTTGATTGCGCGCACAACGAGCTTGCGATCTCCGCGCTGCTGGAAACGATCAGCGTCGAACTCGGCCCGCAGGTCCGCCCGCGCCTCGTCTTCGGATGCCTCGCCAGCAAGCAGTGGGAGCGGATGGCCGCGATGCTTGCGCCGCGGGTGAGCGACGTCACGCTGACACGAGCGCGCTGGAAGAATCCGATCGAGCCCGAGACTCTGCTGCCGCATTTTGCCCGCCACGCGCCCACGCGAATCGAGGCTGATCCGCTCGACGCGATCGCGCGAGTGGTGCGCGAGACCGTATCGCCGCAAATCGTTCTGGTAACGGGTTCCGTGTACCTGGTCGGCGAAGTTTACCCATACTTTTTGGAGCAGTCCGGGAGACGAGCGCTGTTCCCGGAAGCGAGCGCCTAGAAATAGAGCAGCAGCAGATCCGCCGCGATCCACAAGATCACGCATATCAGCAGTGGCTTGTCGCCGAGCAGCAGGCGCGCCGGGTCGCCGCCTTCGTTGCGCTCGTCGATCAGGTACAGGTAACGCAGAATTCCGAACGCGACGAACGGAACCGTTAGATAGAGAAGGCTCGTGCCCAGCTTCGTCTCGACCTCGGCCGAGGCGGTGTAGATCATGTAGCTGACCAGCGTCGCGCCCGCGACGATCGAGATCATCTGATCAACCAGCCGCACGCTGTATTGCGCGAGCGCACCGCGATGCGCCGTTGCGCCGTCGCCCAAAGTGATCAACTCATGACGCCGGCGTCCGAGCACCAGCAGCAGCGCCAGAACGAAAGTAATAAACGCGAGCCACGGCGACACGTAAACCCCGATCGCCACTCCACCTGCGAATGCGCGCAGCACGAAGCCGATCGCGACCGCG
>DATKSB010000018.1:0-20220 GCA_035531855.1 Binataceae bacterium (SeqCode) | reverse complement strand
CCGCGACGCCGAGGATAGGATGATCGAGATCGTGCGCGAAACCGCGCTCCCCGCCGCCGGCGGCGTGATTCATTGCTTCACCGGCAACGCCGATGCGGCCGCGAGATTTCTGGCACTTGGATTTTATATTTCGTTCTCGGGAATCGTGACGTTCAAGAATGCAGCCGCGGTGCGCGAAGCCGCGCGCACCGTCCCCGACGATCGCGTGATGGTCGAAACCGACGCGCCCTATCTCGCGCCCGAACCGTACCGAGGCAAGCGCAACGAGCCCGCATTGGTCCGCCGCACACTCGAAGTGCTGGCGTCACTGCGCGCCGCCGATCCCGATGCGCTCGCGGACCTGACCGCATCCAACGCAACCCGCCTGTTCCGATTAGCGGCGGCGCCGAAGTAGTGCCGAGTGGGGGCCATGCAGAGGCTCTGATTCCTGCACTGAGACCCCATTCGTCATTTCGACCAAAGGGAGAAATCCCGAGCGAAGGGCCACTGCATGTGGCATCGGCTCCGGAGCATCAACGCGTCGCGATTTCTCGCCCAGGGATCGAAACGACGATCGGTGTTTCGTCAATCGCACCGATTCACGGAAGCTTGTGCGCGGGGTTATAGCTACTGAGATGCCCACGCTGGAACTAAATCTTCCGCCGCCGTTCGAGGAGGCGATGAAATCGCTCCAGAGCGAAATCATGCGTTTCATCCTGCGCAGCACCCGCGACCGCGAGGACAGCCTGGACCTGTTTCAGGAGACGTGGCTGCGCGCTTACCGCGCGTATCCCACCTTGCGCTCGCCGGGCGGGCTGCGGCCGTGGGTGTTCAGTATCGCGGCCAATCTGTGCCGCAATCGCGTGCGCGATCGGATGCGCCGGGCGCGCGTGATCGTAAGCGACGGCCGCGACGCCGAGCTCGAGGCCGAACGGTTCCTTCCGCACGCGCAGAGTTCTCCCGACGGCGTGATCGGCATAAGACGCGCGCTCGCGGCACTTCCCGGCAAACAGGGCAAAGCGCTGATGATGCGCAAGTTCGGCGGGATGGAATACGCGGAAATCGCGACGGCGCTTAAATGTTCTCCACAGAGCGCGCGGGCCAGCGTCTATCAGGCGCTCAAGAAGTTGAAGGCATCACAATGAAAACAATCAACCAGACCAAGCACGTGGAAGCATCAAAGGAGTTCGATGATCGCGCCGTCGAGGCGCTGGTGCGCGCCGCGCAGCCGGGCATCCGCCGCGCGATGAAAATTCTGCGGCGGCCCGCGGCGCGGATCGGAATCGTTGCATCGCCGGTCGGGCAACTCCTGGTGGCCGAAGGTCCGCGCGGCTTTGCGACGATCCATTTCCTCGCGTCCAGCGACGCCGATCGTCCGCTCGCAAAGCTGCGGCGCAAATTCGATCTGCTGGAAAATGAAATCTGGCGCGGAGATCTCAACCGTGAGCTCGCGCGATACTTCGCCGGCGACTTCACCGTGCTCGGGCACAAGGTCGATCTCGTGATGGTCGAGAGCGAGTTTCAGCGCCGCGCGCTCATGCGGCTGAGAGAAGTTCCAATCGGATCCGTGATCACCTATCAAGGGCTGGCCACGGCGGTCGGAGAGCCTGACGCGCAGCGCGCAATCGGCAACACGATGGCGTCGAATCCGATTCCAATCTTCATTCCGTGCCACCGGGTGATTCGCTCCGACGGAACCATCGGGAATTACGGCGGCGGAGTGAAAAACAAGATCACGCTGTTGCGCAATGAAGGATTTGCGCTCGGCTCGAGTCTGCGGATGCCGTCGTCCGCGGTGATGGGGCATCGCTATACGCATATCTACTGCCGCCCCGAATGCAGCGCGGCGAAACGCGCCGACCCGCGGCGATCGTTGATCTTCGCCGACGCGCGTCACGCCCGCGACGCGGGCCTGCGCGCGTGCAAGCTGTGCAAGCCGGACTGAGTTGGTATGAGCAACGCGCATCCGGAAGGACAGGTCACGCGCAGATGGCGGGCAGCGCTCCCTTGATGCTCTGCGGATTACAATCCTGGTTCGATAAGGTTGTGCGGAGACCTCGCTTCCAGGGCACCGATCCCGCAGCCGTCATTTCGAGCTATAGGCGAGAAATCCCTGGCAGAGCGCCGCCGCACGTGATGTAGGCGTCGAGCATGGACGCCTCGGGATTTCTCGCCTATGGCCCGAAATGACGAAGCGAGGACTCGGGTGAGCGGCTGAAAGGATGGCGCTCGGCGAGATGCCGTACTAATCCGCGGCGCAAAAAAGAAAGACGCCGCTCGGGGCGGCGTCTTTCGCGTGAACTTCAAATTTTGCGATTCGATCTACTCGGTCTCGTTCTGCTGCTGAAGCTGCTGCAACTGCTGACGCTGTTGTTCAATTTCCTGCTGCTGCTGTTGCATCTGCTGATTGGTCTGAGCGTTGGCGTTCTCGTTGTTCTGCATCGAGTTGCCGACGGCGTAACCGCCCACTCCTCCAAGTCCGCCACCGATAAGAGCGCCCGCCGCGGGATGTCCTACCGCCGCTCCCACCAGCGCGCCGCCGACGGCGCCGAGTCCCGCGCCTCCGAGAGTGCCTTCTTCACGAGTCGAGAGCGGCTGGCTGCCGCTGCATCCTGCTACCAGTAGCGCGGCTGCGAGCGTGATTGCTGCGATAAGGCCTGAGCGCGTGCGCATGATGGCCTCCTTGCCTACCCTTCAATACGTAGGCCGGGTTATTCGGTTTCCTGTGATTGCTGCAACTGCTGGAGCTGCTCGCGTTGCTGCTCGATCTCCTGCTGTTGAGATTGAATTTGCGTCTGGGTCTGAGCGTTTGCGTTCTGTTGATTCTGCATCTCGTTGCCGACCCCGAATCCGGTCACTCCGCCAAGGCCGCCGCCAATCAGCGCGCCGGCGGCGGGATGTCCAACCGCGGCGCCTATCAACGCGCCGCCGACGGCGCCGATTCCAGCGCCGCCCAAGGTTCCCTCTTCACGGGTGGAAAGCGGGTCACCCGAGCATCCCGCCATCAGGAATAGAACCGCCAGGGCCAAGGCTCCAGTTACGATCGCTGGCTTGCGCATGATCGATCTCCCTGACTCATTAGACTCGGGAGGGCTCTATTCCGTTTCATTCTGCTGCTTGAGTTGTTGAATTTGCTGGCGCTGCTGTTCGAGCTGTTGCTGTTGCGACTGAATCTGGGACTGGGTCTGCGCGTTGGCATTCTCGTTGTTCTGCATGGAATTACCGACCGCGAACCCGGTCACGCCACCAAGCGCGCCGCCGATTGCCGCCCCCGCGCCGGGCGCTCCGACCGCGGCGCCGATAATCGCGCCGGTGGCCGCGCCAAGACCTCCGCCAATCAGCGTGCCTTTCTCGCGGGTCGAGAGCGGCTGTCCACTGCATCCGGTCATTACGGCGAGCGCAATGGCGGCCAGGATCACGGATAATGTTTTAGTTGCGAATTCCAGCACGGCCCTCCTCCATCGTCAGCCGGGTAGTTTCTACGCCTGATCAATCCCGGCTCGAACTGCAAACCCCGGGACCTGGGAACCCGAGGTTGCCCGAAGTCTCGTATCTTATCAAAGCGCAATCAAGCAAGCCCACCGCGCCTCTTGGCGGATAATTAATCACGAATGGAATCGTGCATCTATCGCGAGCCTTCCAGTCGCTCCGCTTACCGCCGCTTCACCATCCTATGACCTGCGCCGGCATCACGGGCTGCGCCTGTCCGCGCGGGTCGCATCCTCCGCGCACCAGTCCCGAAGCGCGATCGACCGAAACCGCCAGGACGTGGCCCTCGGACCACGGCGGGCGCACCTCGAGCTGGTGGCCGCGCTCTGCGAGCTCGGCGCGTACGCGCGGATCGATTCGTTCCTCGAGGCGCAGGACGCCCGGCATCGCGTTGTGCGGGTAGAAGGTGGACGGAAAATGCGGGGTCGAGAATTTGGGCGCCTCGATCGCCGCTTGCAGATCCATCCCGAAATCGATCGCATTGAGAAAAAACTGAAAGGTCCATTGGTCCTGCTGATCTCCGCCCGGGGTGCCGAACGCCATGTACGGCTCGCCCGCGCGCATCGCCAGCGACGGCGACAACGTGGTGCGCGGACGCTTGCCCGGCACCAGCGCGTTGGGATGATTCTCATCGAGATAGAAGGTCTGCATCCGCGACCCGAGCGGGAACCCCAGCGCGTCGATCACCGGCGAGCTCGGAATCCATCCGCCGCTCGCCGTCACCGCGATCATGTTTCCGGCGCGGTCGCAGGCGGTAACGTGAACCGTTCCCTGGCCCCACGGACGTGAAGGAGCCGCACCTCCCGCGCGCAGCGCCTGCATCGCAATCGGATCGCCGGGACGCTGCTCCATCGACGCGTGGCGCGGATCGATAAGTCCGCGGCGCAGCTCCGCGTAGCGCGGCGCGAGCAATCCGTCCATCGGCACGCGGGTGAATTCGGGATCGGCGTAGTAGGCCTCTCGATCGGCAAATGCGAGTTTGGCGGATTCGATCACGGTGTGGACGTACTCGGCCGAGTTATGCCGCATCGCACGCAAATCGAAGCCTTCCAGAACCCGGAGTTGCTGCAGGAAAACGGGTCCCTGCGACCACGGTCCGCATTTGAAGACGCTGACGCCGCGGTAATCGACTGTCAGCGGCTGCTCGATTCGAGTGGTGAAGCTCGCGAGGTCGGATGCGTCGAGCAATCCACCCTGCTCATCGGACCACGCCACGATGTCGTGTGCTATATCGCCGCGGTAAAAACGCTCGCGCGCCGCTTCCAGCGCGGGCTTGCGGCCCTGCTGCTTCAAGGCGGCTTCGGAGTCGAGCAGACGCCGGTAGAATCCTGCCAGCGCGGGGTTCTTGATTATGTCGCCCGGTTTCGGAACCTTGCCGTCCGGCAGATAGACGCGCGCCGACGAGGGCCATCGCGTGCGAAATTTCTCGGCGTTGGCGCGCAGCGAGGCACCGGCGCCCGCCTGAAATTCCTCGCCCGATTCGCTCGGCTCGCCGCACAGTCCCACATGCATCGGAAATCCGTCCTCGGCCAGTTCGAGCGCCGGTTCCAGAATCTGCGCCAGGGACATCGTGCCGAACTCCGAGAGCGCGGTGATCAATGCGCCCAGCGCGGCGGGCACTCCGGCGGCGAGCAGTCCGGAAGCGGGAATCAGGTCTTTTCCGAGCGCGCGGAATTTGGCGATCGTCGCGCGCGCCGGCGCCATCATGTTGCCGTTGATCGCGACCACTCGGCGAGCGTCTGCCGAGTAGATGAGCATCGGCGCTTCACCGCCGATCGTATGCATATGCGGATTAACTACGCCCTCGACGAACGTCGCGGCGACTGCGGCGTCGATAGCATTTCCGCCGCGTGCAAAGATTCGCGCTCCGGCCGAGGCCGACAGATAGTGCTGCGTTGCAACAATGGCCTGACGGCCCATCACGAGCGGATACAACGATGGCATCGTGAAACCTCACCGGAATGTGGACATTTGTGCATGTCTTCCCAAGATGCGACGGGGCGACGCGTTCGGTTAAAGACCTGCCCCGAAAGCGCTATGAAAGCAAGCGTGCCACATCTTTCTACCTTCGCAATCAGCGTTTGAAATAGCCAAAACCTTAAACATCATTGGGAATATAAAGATTTCCACAAGCTGGGGAAAACGAATTGGACGCCATATGAAAGCGTCTAAATATTAGGCGCGAAGCTTGCTAGAATAGAAATTGGTGGATGAGGAAACTTACGACCGGACTGGCGCAAAGAGGATAAGAAGATGATGGCCAGCACAAGTATCGAGGCGGTGGCGGGGCGAAATTGCCGATTGCTGAGACCAGTTCGCGACCATGAAGGTCGCAATCGTTTCGGTGAGAGACCACGCATTCTGCGCGAGGTAAACAACCTGGACCGGCACATGTACCTCGTGCAGTTCGACGACGGAGCCACCACGTTTCTGTTTCCTGACGAGGTCACGGTGGAATAAAGCTCGGGCCTCTGCCCTGAGGTTCGACTGTGTTCCCTGCGGAACGTTGCCAAAGAATGCGCGAATTCGCGCAGCGGATCTTCTTGCGCCTGCCAGTCGGTCAGGCCGGCTCGGCATTGGGATCGCTCTGGCGAATCGCGGTCAGTTCTCGCGACGCGCGCGGCACAAAGAATACGCCGATCAGCGCATTGCAAAACATATAGGTGAATTGAGCCACCAGGCTATATGCGACCAGTTTGGCCGGCGACGCGCTGCCCGCGAAGAACAACAGCCACGCCGCTTGGCTGGTTCCCAGATGCGCGATCGAGATCGGCAGCGCGCCCGCCAGGAACACCAGCGGCAGAAATAAAATCAGCTTCAGAACCGGAATCGATACGCCGTAGATCGCGAGCGCGAAGTAGTGCGCGACCGCCGAGGCGAGAAAGGTCGGCGCCTTGATCGCGAGCACCGCCGCGTAATCGAGCGGACGCGCCGCGATGAAGGTCCGCGCAATCGCACCCGCGCGCCCCTGCTCGACCCAATCGCGAATGCGCGGGCGGCGGCGCACGATCGCGAAAAAAATCATCACGCCGAACAGCAGCATCCACGCGAGCAGATAAACGATGCGCAGGATTCCGATAATCCGCGCCTGGGTCGCTCCGACCGGCGTATAGAACAGCACCCCGACCGTCGAGAACAGGAACAGTTGATAGATCTCGAGCATCGCGATGAACAAAATCGAGCTGAGCGCGGAAAGAAAAGAGAAGCCACCCTTGCGATGCAAGTAATACGCGACTCCGCCCTGCGCGAGCCCGGTGTTCAGCATCGCGAGGACGTACATGCTGGCGCGAATCGGCAGGATGTCGCGCCAGCGCATCGGCGCGTTGAAGCGCCGCACCACCCAGGCGAGGCAGTAAGAATCGACGATGCAATAGAAGATCGAGTAGGGCAGAAAAATCGCGACGAACTTCGCGATCGGGACCTGGCGCAAATCGGCGGCAACTTTTGACGCTGAGATCCGCCAGAAAATCAGCACAAAGATGACAATCGTGCCGAGATAAGGAATCGCCTGACGCCACAGCGGTGCGCGCACTTTCGCAAGCGCCGGCTCGCCCCGCTGCGACGCGCCTGCCGCGGTCATCGCTCGGCCAGGGGAGCGCGCGCGGTGCCGGTCAGGACGGCCTCGCCGCGTTGATTCTCGACTCGCATGGAAAGCTCCGCAAACCCGTTCGCGATTCGCTCGACCCGCGCGCGGGCCGCGAGCGTGTCCCCATAGAGCACCGGCTTGATCAGCGCCACCTCGAAGCGGCCGCCGCGGTAGAAGACCTCGCCGCAGCGGTCGGCGATCAACTGCATCATCACCGCGATCGTCTGCTCGCCGGCCGCGATTGGTTTGGCGAATCCCGCCTCGGCCGCCGCCTGCGGATCGCTGTGAATATTTTTGCTGCGCCGGCGCGCCGGCTCTTTCACGCTCGCGCCGTAAGCCTCTGCGGCAGCGGCGTCGAGCAGATACGGCGCGGCCGCAATCACGTCGCCTTCATTCAGATGCCGAGGTTGATCGCTCATGCCATTCGCCCCTTATCGTTGAGCAACACCGAGGTTATCGCCTGGCGCGTGAGCAGCTCGCCGGTGGCGGCGTCGCGGGTTTCGTATTCGAGGGTGAAATAAAATTTGCCGCGTTTGTGCGCCGCGTCAGTCATGACGCCATCGACGCGCACCGCCTGCCCCGCGCGCATCGGCGCATGATATTCGCACCAATGTTTCGCGTGCACACCACCCTTGCCGCCCTTGAAGTGTTTTGTGATCAGCAACGCGTAATCGAGCAGGCGCATCGTCGGCGGCGCGATCGCCCCGGCTCCCGCGTACAAAGGATTCTTGCTGCCGATAGCGCACGCGAATGCGCTGATCTGCTCGCCCGAGACGATATAGAAGATCGGGCCGAGCCGCGTCCCTTCGTGAAGGTTCTCCGCGCGCATCTCGAGCCGGGCTTCGCCGTCATCTGCGATCATTTGAATTGATCCTTTTGAATTGATTATGGCGCGCCGTCATGACAGATTCTGCGCACTCCGATGCCGCCTTCAACCGTACCATATGCGCGCGCCGCGCGGATGCATCTCGCCCGCGTCGATCCGGTGATGGCGGCGATTATCGCCAAGGTCGGAGCGTGCCAGATAGTACAACGCCGCGAACGCTTTCGGGCGCTCGCGCGCGCAATTATTTTCCAACAACTCGCGGGAGCGGCCGCCACCGCGATTTACGGCCGCGTGGTCAAGATCTATCCCGGCCGCGCGTTTCCGCATCCCGCGCAAGTGCTGGCCACTCCCGACGCGATTCTGCGCAAGGCCGGGCTCTCGGCCAAGAAGGCGCTCTACATCAAGGATCTGGCGACGCACGTCGAAAAAAAAATTCTCAACTTTCATCGCTTCGCGCGCATGACCGATGAAGAAGTTATCGCCGATCTGACTCGGGTCAAAGGTATCGGCCGATGGACCGCCGAAATGTTCTTGATGTTCAATCTCGCGCGACCCGACGTTCTGCCGGTTGACGATTTGGGCGTGCGCAACGCCGTGGGCCGCGCCTACTCGATGCGCCAGCCCCCGACGCCGAAGGAATTGCGCGTGTTCGGACAAAGGTGGAGCCCCTACCGGACCGCGGCTGCCTGGTACCTGTGGAAAAGCCTCGAAATCAAGCCGCCCGGCGCCGTGGATAGAAAACCGGCGAAGCAGCGGAACTCGACATGACGCTGCGTCAGTAGTAGTCGATCGACATGCGCGTGCAGGTTGGCGATGGCAGGTTGTTTTTCGACGTCGAGGGCGCGTCGCTGGTCCCCGACGGTCCGCGGATGCGCGAACGTCCGACCTTGCTGATGCTCCACGGCGGTCCGGGCGCCGACCACTCGGTCTTCAAGCCTGACTTCTCGCCGATCGCCGATATCGCACAGGTCATCTACCTCGATCATCGCAGCGCAGGCCGCAGCGACCGCACCGGCCCCGAGCGCTGGACGCTCGATCACTGGGGCGACGACGTGCGCGCCTTCTGCGAGGCGCTCGAAATCAAGCGGCCAATCGTGATGGGAACATCGTTCGGCGGGATGGTCGCGATGGCCTATGCGACCCGCCATCCTGACCATCCGTCGAAGCTCATCTTGTGTAGCACAGCGGCGCGGGTCGATCTCGCGCGCGTCTATGCCGCGTTCGAGCGCCGGGGTGGTCGCGAAGCAGCGGAGGCAGCTCTGCGATTCTTTGGGGATCCGTCGGCGCAAAATGGACCCGACTTCTTACGTCTATGCATGCCGCTGTACAGCTACCTGCCCGATCCGCACCTGATGGAGATGTTTGTGCGGATGGTTGGGAACGCGGAACTGAATGAGCATTATCTGCGCGCGATCGAAACCTCGTTCAACCTTTTGCCGGACCTGCATCGCATCATGTGCCCAACGCTGGTTTTGGCGGGCGAGGAAGATCCCGTCACCCCTCCCGCCGACTCTCTAGATATCGCCGCCGCGCTGCCGCACGGACTCGCGCGCCTGGTGCGCTTTGCGAAGGCGGGGCACGGAATCGTCAACGACGATCGGGCGCGATTCATGAACACGCTGCGCGAATTTATTTTGTCGTGAAACCAGACCGAACACCGCTGATCGACAGACTACTGAAGAGCGACGAGCCGTCGATTCGCTGGAAGGTAATGGTCGGCGTGCTCGGCGAGGACCCTGATTCGCGGAAAATTGAACATCTGCGGCAGGAGATTCAGAACTCGCCGCGCGTAAAGGCATTGCTCGCGGGCCGCGACCGGAACTTCGTGCGCGAGGTGAAAGTCGATTCCAAATATCACGGATCGCATTGGACGCTGGCTGCGCTGGCCGATATCGGATATCCGGCGGCCGACGAGTCGCTGCTGCCGATGCGCGATCAGGTCCTCAATCACTGGCTCAGCAAACCTTTCTATCTGGAATTAGAGTCGAAGAGCGCCGTTCCCAAATCCCGCGGCGCCGAAGGCGTTCCGAAAATTGAGGGACGCTATCGCCGATGCGCTTCCCAGCAGGGCAACGCGCTATTCGCCGTCACCAAGCTGGGTATCGGAGACAATCGAAGCGAGCGACTGGTCGAACGTCTGCTGCATTGGCAATGGCCCGACGGCGGATGGAATTGCGATCGGAATCCCTCGGCCGACACGTCGTCCTTCGTCGAGAGCTTGCTGCCGATGCGCGCGCTCACGGCGTATGCTGGCGCGAGCGGCGACGACGCGGCGCGCGGTGCGGCATTGAAGGCGTCCGAAGTTTTTCTCTCACGGCGGCTTTACCGAAGGCGCTCTGACGGAAAAATCATCAGCCCGAATTTTTTGATGCAGCACTATCCGCTGTTCTGGCACTACGAAGTCTTGGGCGCGCTGAAGGCGATGGCGGAAATCGGACTGATCAACGATCCGCGCTGCAGCGAAGCGCTGGAAATGCTCGAGCGGAAAGAGCTTCCGGGCGGTGGCTGGGCCGCCGAAGGCAAGCATTACAAGGTAACGCCGAAGCTCGACACCAGCGAACCGTTCGGGTCCGATTCGCTGGTCGATTGGGGCGGGGTCGGAAAGCGCCGGATGAATGAATGGGTAACCGCCGACGCGCTCTACGTGCTGCACGCGGCGGGCCGCGCTTGAGGATCAGTCGAGAGCGGTACTAATTCTCTCTGCGTGTGATTCTGTCGATAAACCTCAAGCTCGTCCGTCATCCTGAACGGAGGTTGCCGGAGTGAATGATCTCCGCGAAGCGCTTAGTGCGCAAAGCCCGCGTACCTTGCCCTAATCGCTGCGCGGAGATCCTTCGCCTTCGGTTCAGGATGACACGGTCAAGGTCTGCGTTCGGCGTCCACGCTATTTCCACGCCCCTCCATATGCGCGAGAATCCGCGCCGGAGGCCTTCATCATGCGACCTGTGAAATTCAATTGCGGATTGCCGACCGCGGACTTTGCCGCGATGACTACGATGGCGCGCCGGGCTGAGGAACTCGGCTTCTTCTCGGTCTCGATCGACGATCACTTCTTCATGCGCGGCCTGATGTCCGAACCCAACTCGCCGCATCTCGAATGCTATACGGCGCTGGCCGCGGTTGCCGCTGTGACCAAAACCGTCAAGCTGGCGCCGATGGTCACCTCGATGTCCTATCGCAACCCGGCGCTGCTCGCGAAGATGATCGCGACGCTGGACAATATCTCGGGCGGACGCTTTATCGCGGGCCTCGGCGCGGGGTGGTTCAAAGAGGAATACCTCGCCTACAACTACCCGTACCCGTCCAACGCCGAGCGGATCGAGCAATTCGCCGACGGGATCAAGGTTCTGAAATCGATGTGGACCGAGGACGAGCCGAGCTATCACGGCCGCTTTCATTCGGTGGAAAAGGCCTACTGCTTTCCGCGTCCGGTGCAGAAACCCTATCCGCCGATCATGATCGGCGGCGGCGGCAAGAAGATTCTCAAGATTGCCGCCGAAGAAGCCGACATCCTGAACCTCAACCCTCCCATCACCAAGGGTGTGGTGGATCTGAACGACGCGATGAAGTTCGACCGCGTCGAGGTGCAACGCCGGATCGGCATCCTGGACGATTTCGCACGCACGGCGGGCCGCAAGGCCGACGCGATCGAGATGTCGGGGCAGACGTTCGTACTAATCGCGAAAGAAAAGAGCGTCGCCGACGCGATGATCAAAGCGACCGCGCAAGCCATGGGTATCGCCGACCCGGAACTCGCGCGCACCTCGCCGCAAGTGCTGGTCGGCACGGTGGATGAAATCAAACGCGAACTGGATTTCCGGATCGAAAAATTCCGGATGACCTATTTCGTCTGCCAGTTCATGGCTCCCGAAGGCGCCGAACTATTCGCCAAAGAGGTAATGCCAAAGTATCGCGGGTGAGACATTCGAGCTGCGCGCAGGCCGCGCATGGCGCTGCTGGAATACCCCCTCCCTCCGCGAGGTTGCCACGGCACGCGGGCGCGCGGCTCCTGCTGATACCCTCTCCCGCCGGGAGAGGGCAACGCGGCGCGACGCTTGCGGTCTTTTCGCAAGCATCGTGACGCGTGGGTGAGGGCGGCCTTGCACTGCGCCCTCTTTTAGTCGCGCGTCGCTGACGCGCCGCCCTGAATAATGACCCTCACCTGACCTCTCCCTTTCAGGGCGAGGCATCCGATGCGCGCATTACTCAGCGAGCATTGGATTGGGCTTCGGATATCCCAGCTCCGCGAGCTTCGTGTCGATTACTTCCAGGTCTTTGCTCATCGATGGGTCGTGCGCGGCTGCGGCGCGCTCCGCTATATTCTCGACACCGCGGCGAATCTCGCGCAGCGCTGCGCCCTCGCCTCCGGTCATTTGCACAATCGCGATAAAGCATAGCCACGGAACAATCACCGCCGCGACGACGGTCACGATAATCATTAATCGCGCGCGCGCCTCCACCCGATCCGATATCGAGAGCATCGCGGCGTCGTCGGCCGAGATGAGGTCCGCGACCAGTCCCTGCAAATCACGCAGCCGCGGCTCAAAGCTGTCGTCGCCCGGCTGCGCAGCGCGCATCGCGTCGAAAATCGGGTTGGCCGCCTGGCCGATCTTCTCGATCGCGTCAACCTGCGCCGGGGTACTCGCGTGCGAGCGCGCCGCATCGATCCAGCCCACGAATCCGCGCTGCTGATCGCGGACAATCTGCAATCCTTCCGGCTGCGTTCGCCCCCAATCCATCTTGTACAGTGCGTTCTCCATCTCGCGCGCCGCCTCGATGCCCGCGAACTGATTATCGTGCAGCATCGCCGGCATCGCGCCGAATCCGTAGAAACCCAATGCGAGAATCGGAGCCGCGACGAGCAGGATCATCGGCGCAATTACCGCTACGAATCTGAGCTTGGTGATGATCGTCACTCGAGTCATCGTCAATACCGCTTTCAGAGGTTTGGATGCACGCCGCGCCGGCTAGAGCCGCGCGACACTGCCTGTTTCAGGTTCCAAAGATGCGCGTGCGGCGGCGCCAAATGCAACGCCCTGCGCGCTGCGATGCGCGCCGCGCGCGTTTGTGCAATGATCGCCGCGATGAATTTCGCCGATCGCCTGGCCGAGGCCGCGCGCCAGAAAAATTCCTGCGCAATCCTGGGCGTCGATCCACAGCTCGATTCCAAAGACCACCCCGGCGTGCCGAAATCACACACGCTCGCGCGCTTCTGCTGCGAAATCGTCGAGGCCTGCGCACCAAACATCTGCGCCGTGAAACCGCAACTCGCCTTCTATGAAGCGCGCGGCCTCGAAGGGATGCGCGCGTTCGTCGAAGTGGTGCGCACCGCGCGCCGTCTGGGCCTCATCGTGATTGCCGACGCAAAGCGCGGCGATATCGGATCGACTTCAGCCGCTTATGCGCAAGCGTTTCTCGGCGAGGGCGACTTCGGATGCGACGCCGTGACCGTCAATCCCTATCAGGGCGCCGACTCGACCATGCCGTTTATAGCAAGGGTAGCATCAGGCCGCGGCGTGTTCGTGCTGGTCAGAACCTCGAATCCGTCGTCCGGGGAATTTCAGGATGTGGCGGCTGAGGGCCGTGCGATGTGGGAGCACGTCGCCGCGCGCGTCCAGGGATGGGGCAGCGACTATATCGGCGAATCAGGATTGAGTCCGGTCGGGGCGGTTCTGGGCGCGACCTATCCCGATGAAGCCCGCCGCGCGCGCAAGCTGATGCCCAGCGCGATCATCCTGGTGCCGGGATACGGCGCGCAAGGCGCAAGCGCAACCGACGCCATTGCGTCCGCCCGACCCGACGGCACCGGCATCATAGTAAACGCGAGTCGAAGCCTGATGTACGCCTATCGGAAAGCGGAAGGAAAATCGCCCGCCGAAGCCGCCGCCTCCGCCGCCGCCGCGATGCGCGTCGACCTGAACGCCGCCCTCGCGAAGCGACCCTAATCGGATTCCGCGCCCTGAAAGAAGCTGTCGATTTCTCGCCTACGCCCCGATGGGGTCATCCTGAGCCGTAGGCGAAGGATCTTCACGAGGCGATTAGTGCGGAAGGCTCGCGTTGGTCGCACTAATCGCTTCGCTGGGAACCTTCCGAAACAGATTCTCTGAAGTGACACAGGCTTTAGCCTCTGTTCTGAGAACTTCATGCGCCGGTATCATCCATCGGGAGTCGGAGAATTTCATGACTCGGGAAAGATAAATTCCAGGGATGCGACATCGGAGTAAGAAGACACAGGCTAAAGCCTGTGCCACCCCGAACAGCATCCGAGAGTTTGCGAGAAAATCGACGGTACCGTTCAGGCCGAGGAATCAGATTTAGTTTCTGCCGCCGAGGTATTCAGTCAAAAACCCGAGGGTGCGCCTCCAGGCGTCTTGGGCGTCGGCGGCGTCGTACCACATCGGCACGGCGGCGAAATTGAATGCGTGGCTCGCACCCGGATAGATGTGCATCTCGTGCGGACGCTTGGCTGCCGTCATCAACCCGTCGAGCGTGCGCGCCTGCGCGACGGGCACCAGTTCGTCGGCGTCTCCATGCAGGATCAATGTTGGCGGCAAATTCGCAGCCATCGACTGAAATGGCGGCGGCAGGCCGCCGTAGTACTCTACGATTGCGGCGAGTTTGCCCGGATCGGTCGCGCCGGTCGAAAGCGCCAGAAAGGAGCCGAGCGAAAACCCGACTACCGCGATGCGTTTCGAGTCGACCGCCGGGTTTTTGTCCATCGCGTCGATCCCGGAACGGATCTCAGTCATCCAGGTGAGATAGTACTTCTGTATATCAGCGATATCCTGTGCTCCGACCGGGCCGGTCTGAGTATAGTATTCGATATACTCAGTGTAGTAGCCGTCGCCCGCAAGCTCGGCGCACATCGCGGCAAATTCCGAATTCCCGAAAGACGCCGGACCCGCGCCGTGCAGCAGGATTACCGCCGGATGCGGCCCCGGGGAGGCAGGCGCGCAGTGATATTCGGTAACCGGCTTTCCGGATGAATCGAATTCGCCCTGCTGCCATCCGGCGGCGGCGTTCGCGGGCAGGCAGCAGATCGCGCAAGCGCATGCGGCGAGGAGCGCGAGCGCCAGTGCCGCAACCCGGGGGTTTTTCATCTATTCGCTGTTCGCGCGCGCCCTATGAGCGCATCAGCTCCGCTTCGTCGGCGGCGAGCGTCGCGTACACTTCGCGGTCGATCTTGCGGTAGCGATCGAGCGAGGCGTCAGCCTGCTCTTCGGAGCCCTGTTCTTTGGCAATCTCGCGCATCTTCTTTTCGATCCACGACAGATGCCAGGTCTCGTCCTTGGTGACCGAGGCCAGAACCTCGAGCGTCTCCGCATCGACGTTGGGCAGCGCGGCATGCGCGTTGTAGCGGCTCTGCGCGCGTTCCTCGACCACGACAGTCAGCGCCAGCAAATCGATTATCGTCTTGGGCACGCCGGTGCGCAGTCCAAGCCGTCGCTGGTAGCCATCATCGACTATCACCGGAGCGCCGCCCAGGTCTGCAATCCGCTTGGTCCACAACCATGCGTGGCGAGTTTCGTCGGCCAGATGCGCCGCCATCTTAAGTTGCGAATCGCCGTCTTTGAGATGACCTATGAGATTGAAAAGGAGGCGGGCGCCTCGAAGTTCGGCGTCGCGATAGAAGCTGAAGATAAGAATCTGCTTCTCGTTTGCCGACATGCTACTGAAATCCATCAGTTCTCCTGCTCCTCCGCCCTTCAAACAGCCACCGGGGGTAAGAATATAGGGTTTGTCCGCGCCGCGGATCGATCGAGGCGGCGTGCAAAGCGGTTGCGTGAACACTATTTCAATCAGACTGGGCGGTCAACAAATCGGTTACAGTTTTCCAACTGTTTGGACCGGTTGGCGTTAAGCGCAGCTTATTATAAAACTACCAAGAACGCACGAATCTGGCGGATAAGTCTGGCGCGAAAGAGGGGGATGCGGCCGCTGTGCTGCCGCATGACGACCATGCCTGCTTCGGTTGATTCATTGTGGCTCGCGCTCAGGCGGGTGCCGGGGGTCGGGCCGCGCACCGCGCATCTGCTGCTCGAGAAATTCGGCGCACCGGAGAAAATCTTCGCGCTCAAAGCCGACCAGATCGCCGCCGCCGGAGTCCAGAACAAAGTGGCCCACGCGGTAGCCGACTTTCGCGACTTCGAACCGATCGAGCGTGAACTGTGCGAGTTGCCGCGAATCGGCGCGCATTTGGTCAGATGGACGGACGCGGACTATCCGGCAAGGTTGCGCGAAATCGCCGACCCGCCGCCGTATCTGTTCGTCCGCGGCGAAACTCCTGCGCCAGATACTCGATGCGTCGCCGTGGTCGGAGCGCGAGCCGCTTCCGACGCCGGCCGCCGGATGGCGCGCCGGATCGGTTTCGAGCTCGCCGCCAAGGGTTTTACCGTGGTAAGCGGCCTCGCACGCGGAATCGATGCCGAGGCGCATCAGGGCGCGCTCGACGCGGGCGGAAAGACGATCGCGATTCTAGGCTGTGGCGTTGACGTCATCTATCCTCCGGAGCATCGCCAACTCGCCGACGCGATAATCGCAAACGCCGGAGCCATCTTCAGCGAGCTTCCGGTCGGATCTCAGCCGCTGCCAGAGAACTTCCCGACTCGCAACCGGATCATCTCCGGGTTGTCGCTGGGCGTCGTGATCGTCGAGGCGGCCGAAAAAAGCGGATCGCTGATCACAGCCCGGATGGCGCTGGAGCAGAACCGGCAGGTCTTCGCGGTTCCCGGCAGTCCCCTGGGCGGCAAGGCGAGCGGCAGCAACCGGCTGATCAAGCAGGGCGCGGTGCTGGTCGATTGCGTAGAGGACGTGATCGAGGAGCTGGCTCCGCAACTCGTCGAGTCGGCGGCCTCGGTAGCCAAATCGAGCGGTATCACATCCGGAAAGCCGTCACCTGTCGCACGGAATTCACAGAAAAGCGCAGCAAAACCTGGCACAAAGTCGGTCGAGCGGATATTGGAATCAAGCGATGCGACCATAAAAGCAGCTAAAACAATTATATTAGAGCTTAAAGATGATACAAAGCTCCATGTTGACTCGCTCATAGAAGCTTCCGGACTCGATGCCCAGACTGTGCTTAGATTGTTGCTTGAGCTCGAGCTAAAGGGCATAGTCGCGCAGCATCCGGGCAAGCTTTTCTCGCTCGCCTGAGTCGTGCAGGATGATGATGAGGCCCCTAGCTGGGGCGTGGGTAGTTGGGGGACAGCCGAATCGTGGCAAAGAACCTTGTTATCGTAGAATCGCCGGCCAAAGCCAAAACGATCAAGCGTTATTTGGGCTCGGCCTATGAAGTCACCTCGTCGGTGGGGCACGTCGTCGATCTGCCCAAGAGCACCCTCGGCGTTGATTTGGAGCATGACTTCAAGCCCGAGTACCACGTGATTCCGGGCAAGGCCAAGGTTATCGAAGGGATCAAGAAATCAGCGCAGGGCAAGGAAAATATCTACCTGGCCTCGGACCCCGACCGCGAAGGCGAGGCAATCGCGTGGCATCTCAGAGAACGGCTCGGGAAGGCGGCGGCAGGCAAGATACATCGCGTGCTGCTGCATGAGATCACGTCGGACGCGGTGAAGGCCGCGATCGCGAACTGCGGGGACCTGAACGAAGACCTCTATGACGCACAACAGGCGCGCCGGGTGCTCGACCGTCTGGTCGGCTACCTGATAAGTCCGCTGTTGTGGGACAAGGTCAAGCGCGGAATCAGCGCGGGCCGGGTGCAATCTCCGGCGCTGCGGATAATCGTCGAGCGCGAGCGCGAGCGCGAAGCGTTTCGCGCCGAGGAATACTGGACGCTCGACGCGCGTCTCGCAGCCGCCAATCCGCCGCCGTTCAAGGCGCGGCTCTATAGCTGGAAAGACCAGCGGATCGACAACAAGGCCTACAAGCTGCCCAAGGTTCAGGCCGACGAGATTATCGCGGGCGTCACCGCCGCGCCGTTTGTTGTCCGCACGATCGAGCGCAAGGAAGTGCGCCGCAGTCCCGCGCCGCCGTTTATCACCTCGCGCCTGCAGCAGGAGGCCTCGCGCAAGCTGTATTTCTCGCCCAAGCGCACGATGCAGATTGCGCAGCGCCTCTACGAAGGAATTGAGCTCGGCGCCGACGGCGCGATCGGCCTCATCACTTACATGCGTACCGATTCGGTGCGCGTCTCCGAAGTAGCGCTCGATTCCGTGCGCGGCCATATAGCAGGACGCTACGGCAAGGAATATCTGCCCGATCGCGCGATTCATTATCGCACCAGCAAGGCTGCCCAGGACGCCCACGAGGCGATTCGCCCGACCGCGGTCGAGCGTGATCCCGAGTCGGTGCGTCAGTACCTGGAAAAGCCGGCCTACGATCTTTACAAGCTGATCTACGATCGCTTCGTTTCGAGCCAGATGAACCCGGCCGTGTACGACCGCACCAGCGTCGATATCGACGCGGCCGCCGCCGTCTTCCGCGCCACCGGCCAGGTGATGAAGTTTGACGGCTTTATGCGCGTGTACCTGGAAGGTCAGGACGAACCCAGTGAGGACGACGAGGCCGCGGCCACGTTGCCCGCGATGACCGAAGGCGAACGCCTGGCGCTCCAGGGACTCGACCCCGAGCAGCATTTCACTCAGCCGCCGCCGCGCTTCACTCAGGCGACGATTATCAAAGAGCTCGAGGAAAAGGGGATCGGGCGTCCGTCCACTTACGCGACGATCATGACCAGTCTCCTCAACCAGACCTACGTCGAAGAGGACGAGAGCAAGCGCTTGCGTCCGACCAGTTTAGGCCGCACGGTGGCCGACCTGCTGGTGGCGGCATTTCCCGACATTATTGAAGTCGGGTTCACGGCCGCGATGGAAGAAGACCTGGACAAGGTCGAAGAGGGCAAGGAGAACTGGGTCAAGACGCTAAAGCGGTTTTACGTCCCGTTCAAAAAGCGCCTCGGCGAAGCCAAAAAGACGATGCCCGAGGTCAAGCGCAAGGGCCTGCCGACGGGGCTCAAGTGCGAACTCGACGCGGGCGACATGGTTATCAAATGGGGCCGCAACGGCGAGTTTCTTGCCTGCTCGAATTATCCAGCGTGCAAGAACACCAAGGAATTTTCGCGCGACGAACAGGGCGGAATCCATGAGCGCGCAGCCGCGCCGATAGCTCCTACGGATGAGACCTGCGACAAGTGCGGCAAGCCGATGGCGCGCAAGCGGTCGCGCTTTGGCGAATTCCTGGGATGCACCGGCTATCCGGACTGCGACGGAATCAAGCGGCTGCAATCGCCGCCGGTGAAAACCGGGGTCGCCTGTCCGGAATGCAAAGAGGGCGAAATCCTCGAGCGGCGCAGCCGCCGCGGCAAGCTGTTTTTCGGATGCGGCCGCTACCCGAAGTGCAAGTTCGCGGCGTGGGATAAAGTTCTGCCCCATCCCTGCCCCTCATGCGGCGCCAACTATCTGGTCGAGAAGACGACCAAGCGCGAGGGCACGGTGTGGAAGTGCGCCAACGCGGAATGCGGCTACAAGGCACCCGCTCCCGAGGTGTCGCCCGAGACTCCCAACGCCTCGCCTCCGGCAACTGCCCCGCATATCGCCTAGCCCTTCGCGTCAGATCCCTCGCCAGCAGGAGAGAAGTCAGGTGAGGGCCTTATTCAGCGCGCAAGTCGGATGATGAAGGCGCGCGGCGTGAAAACGTTAGTCGGTGGGCGATTGAATCGCCTTCGGGCGATTGGGTGTGTCGTCATGGTTGTGGCGGCAAGCGCCGTCTATCCACTTCGCGCGGAGGCTGCGTCAGCGGCGCGCGCGCTCATCACACAGAAGATCAGCGAAAGCGATACGGTTACGCTGGCCGGCAACACGCGGCCGGAAGCGAATGCCGCCAACGATCGCGGCCCGGTCGCTGCCGACTTCGCGATGGATCACATGCTGCTGCAATTGCGGCGGCCTGAGGAGCGCGAGCATGCGCTCGACAAATATTTGGATGAACTCGAAGACCGCAACTCGCCGAGTTATCACCGCTGGCTGACCGCGCAGCAGATTGGCAATCGCTACGGATTGGCGGCGCAGGACGTGAATACGATCACTACGTGGCTCAGATCGCGCGGCTTCACCGTCAACCAGGTTTATCCAAACGGTGTGGTGATCGATTTCTCCGGCTCCGCGAGCGAGGTGGATCAGGCCTTTCGCACCGAGATTCATAATCTCGAGGTAAATGGAAAGATGCACTTCGCCAACATGAGCGACCCTCAGATTCCGGCGGCGATTGCGCCCGCGGTGGTTGGCGTCGTTTCGCTGAACGACTTCCGTCCGCAGCCGCAGTATCAGGTACAACCCGATTACACACTCTCGTGCGGCGTAGGCACTTGCTACGCAGTGACTCC
>DATKSB010000017.1:0-4954 GCA_035531855.1 Binataceae bacterium (SeqCode) | reverse complement strand
GTGATGCTCGCCGCGGGATTTCTTGCCGGACGCGGAATCCTTGATCTGCGCTTCGTCTATCTGGCGACGATCGCCAGCGCTGTCACCGGCGACTGCTGCGGATTTGTCCTGGGCCGCACCGGAGGACAACGGCTCCTGGTGCGGCTGGCCGCGAACTTCAGTTTCGCGCGCCAGCGTTACGATCGGTTGCAGCTTTTCTTCCAGACCCACGGCGCAAAGGCGGTGTTCATGGCGCGCTTTATCGCGGGCGTGCGCTTTATGGCCGGTCCGATGGCGGGGGCGGCCGGGATGCCGTTTTTCCGCTTCCTTGGATGGAACGTGTTGGGCGCGCTGGTCTGGTGTACGCTTATCAGTACGGTAGGTTATCTGGTTGGCGATGAACTGTATCACGCGCTTCATGTCGCGCACGTCGCTTCGCTGTGGGTCACGCTTGCGGTCCTGCTGGTGGTGGGCGCATTCGCATTCATGTGGTGGCGTGAACGGCATCAACCGGTCGCACCGCCCGAGCTTTAGCGGCGCCGCCGCTTTAGCAGCGCTGGCCGCGCTGGCGATCGCGCTTGGATGCAAATCCGCGCCGGCGCTGCGGCTGCACTACCTGCCCGGCTTCGTGCCCGGCTCCGAGCGAATTTTCGGTCCGGTGCGGATAGCGGTGCTGCCGGCCGGCGGCGCGATCGCGGCGGGGCGGGTGCGGGTCGGCGGCGTTTATTCAGCGGAAGGATCGGTTGATCGTTCGTTCTACGCCCAGGACCTCGGGCCCGTGATCACCGCCGCTGTGATCCGCGCGCTCAGCGACGCGGGGCTGAAGCCGATCGCGAGCGGACCGCTCAGGCATGGCGCGGCTTCGCTGCCGATGGGCATCGATTATGTGCTTGCGACCTCGATCGAAGCCGCCTCGATCAACCAGCGCTTCGGCACCGAGCAAACCGTGCATGGCCAGTACTTCGAGATGAAAGCGAAGGTGCGAATCAAGTTCACGCTCTCCTCGCGCGCGAATCCTGACCTCTATATCGGTGAGATTCTCGGGACTGAAGACGAGCCGCCTCCGCCGGTCGGCAAAGAAGTCTTTCTGCCGCTTGAAACCGAGCCGGAGGAGTCGATGTCGGTAGCGATGTCGCGCGCGGTCGGCGCGCTGATGCTGCAACCCGGCTTCCGCGCCGCGCTTCCGCAAGTGTCGCCGTCAAGCAGCGCGCCGAAGCACAAATAGATTCGTCTCGGACGCTCCAGGTCAACACGGTTGCTAGCGCAGCGCACCGCGCCGTGGTAGTAATAATTCACACTTAGGACGAATAGAATCAATGGCATCCACGGCAGTAAAGCGAACCATCTCCCTACCCAAGGATCTCGCGCGTGAAGCCGAGCAGATTGCGCGTGCTGAGTCGCGCAGTCTGAGCTCCGTAATCCAGGAGGCTTTGCGAATCGCTCGCGCCGAGCGGCTGCGGCGCGAGCTTGCGGGCATCCAGGGTTTCTGGAGCCGCAAAGCTCGTGACAAGAAGATACTCACCGAGCGGGATCTTGAGCGGTACCTGCGCGAGTGAGGATCGTCTTCGATACCAACATATTCGTGTCCGCGTTCGTATTTCCGGGCGGAAGCGCGGACGAAGCCCTTCAGCGTATCGCACTTGGGCATGACGACTTGATCCTTTCGCACGCGATTATCGATGAATGCCTCGGCGTCATTGCCCGCAAGTTCGGCCGCGACATAAACGAACTCGCGCGGATCGCCGTATTTCTTGGAGGTCTCGGCGTGACGGTCAAGCCCCGGCGGCGCGTAACGGCGCTCGGCGATGAGCCGGACAATCGCATCCTCGAATGTGGGATCGCAGGCCGTGCCGATGCGATTGTCACCGGCGACCGCGCGATGCTCCGGCTCGGGGCGTTTCAGGGCATTAGCCTGTTGACGCTGCGGCAATACCTCGATTCGGATTGAATGCTGACATCTGCGCCGCGGCTACTTGCGCTTGCGGTCTTCTTCGCGTTTGCGGAGTTCTACCCGGCGGATTTTTCCGCTGACCGTCTTGGGCAGTTCGTCCACGAACTCGATCTCGCGCGGGTACTTATAGGGCGCGGTGATTCGTTTGACGTGCTCCTGCAGCTCGCGCGCGAGTGCGTCGGTTTTGCGCGCATCCGGACTGAGCCGCACGAACGCCTTGACGATCGAACCGCGATCGGGGTCGGGACTCGCGACCACCGCTGATTCGAGCACCGACGGATGCTCCAGCAGCGCGCTTTCCACCTCGAACGGGCCGATCCGGTAGCCGGCTGAAATGATCACGTCGTCGGCGCGCCCGACGAACCACAGGTATCCGTCCGCGTCGCGGGTCGCGTGGTCGCCGGTCAAATAGTATTCGCCCTGAAAGACCGCGGCGGTCTCGGTGGGGTTCTTCCAGTACTCAAGAAACAGCGACGGTGGACGCTCGGGCGCGACTCGCACCGCGATCTGCCCGACCTCGCCGTCTTTTACTTCGCGCAGGTCTTCATCGACGACACGCACGTCGTGCCCCGGAAACGGCAGCCCCATCGAGCCGGGCTTGACCTCCATCCCGGGAACGTTCGCCGCCAGGATGGTGGTTTCGGTCTGTCCGTAGCCGTCGTGGATCACATGCCCGAGGCGATCTTTCCAAACCTCGATCACTTCCGGATTGAGCGGCTCTCCGGCGCCGGTGCAGTGGCGGAGTTTCGGCAACTGATATTTGGACAGATCCTCTTTGATCAGCATACGGTACTCAGTCGGTGGCGCGCAGAAAGTAGTAATGTTATAGCGCGCGAGCAACTCGAGCTCGCGTCTGGGCTCGAAGCGGCCGTTGTACATAAACGTCGCGACCCCGTTCATCCACGGCCCGAACAGCACTCCGTACGCGGCCTTGGCCCATCCGGTGTCGGAGGTCGTCCAATGCACCCCGTCCGCCGCCACGTCCAGCCAGTTTCGTCCGGTGTATTGATGGCTCCAGGTGTAGGCGTGGCTATGCAGGACGGCCTTGGGTTCGCGGGTGGTGCCGGAAGTATAATAGCAAATCGCAGGCTCGGCCGCGCGAGTAGCTATTGGCGTGTAATCCGCCGACGCCTGCTGCATCAGCTCGGGCAACCCTTGCCATCCGGAACGCGAGCTCCCGGTGATCAGAAAATGGCTCAAGCCCGGACATTGGCCGCGCAGCTCCGCCACCATCGAGGCGTTTTCAGCGCAGGCGATAATTGCGCGCGCGCCGGAATGATTCGCGCGATAGATCAGGTCCTTCTCGCGCAGCATCGCGGTGCACGGAATCACGATCGCGCCGATCTTGAGCGCGCCGATATACGCCGCCTGCCACATCGTGACGCGCGGCAGCACCAGCAGGATTGGATCGCCGCGGCGCAGTCCCGATGCCTCGAGCACGCCCGCGATCTGATTGGATTGCGCGCGGATATCGGCGTAGGTCAGGCGCGCGCGCTTGCCGTCCTGGTCTTCCCACAAAAGCGCGATCCGGTTGCGGTCGCCGGCGAAGTGATCGACGATCGCGCCGAAATTGAAATGCTCCGGCACGCTCCACTTGAAGTCGCGATGCCGCGTGTGATGGCGGTCGGCTGACTCGCTCATAGCAGTTTGCTCCTGCGTCCGGTGCGCGCGCCGGGAGCCTGCGAGCGCTTGGCCGCGGCGCGAATATACTTGACCGAGACCGGAGACAAGTCGTCGCGCGCGACCCGCACGTCGATAATCGCAAACGAACGCGATCGATGCGCCGACGCGAGCGCGCGGCGAAGCTGCGCCAGCGTCTGCGCCTCGAAGCCCGCGCCGCCGAAGTCGCGCGCGAGCTTGGCGTACGGCCACGGCGGCAGGTCCAGCAGCTCGCGCCGTTCGACGATCGGCCGGAAGATGCCCCATCCGCCGTTGTTGATGATCACCACGATCGGATTGATGCCCATCATCGGCGCGTGCGAGATTTCCGGACCCGTCATCTGAAAGCCGCCGTCGCCGCAGAGCACGATCGGGCGCATCCCGCCGCCCGCCTGCGCCCCCATCGCGGCCGGCACCGCAAATCCCATCGAGGCGTAGAACCCCTGCGCCAGATAGGTACTGTGATGCGGCACGCGCACGTCGAGTCCGCCGAACAGCATATCGCCCGACTCGGTAACGACCAGGTAATTCTTGTGCGTGGCGAGAAATTGATTGACCGCGACCAGGATCTGCGCGACGCGAATCTGCTGGTTCTCCGCGGTGGACGTGTCGCCGAGATTATCGGCGTAGCTAACCTGCTCTTCGTGATGACGCAGCTTCTGGCGCAAGAGCGCGCGCACAAAATCGCGCACCCCAACGTCGATATAGGTGTGATATTTCACGTCCACCTTGCGATCGACCGCCCACACCGAGCGGCTCTGGATTTCGCGCGGCGGACGATTGCCGAAGTTCATGTCGGTCTTGAGGCATCCGAGGTTGAGCACGAAGTCCGCCTCGTCCATCCGCGCGACGATCGGCGCGGGACTTATCGGTCCGACGTGAACGCCCATGTATTGCGGATGGTCCATCGGAAACGCGCCCTTGCCGAGCACCGTGGTGCAGACCGGAGCACCCATCTTTTCCGCCAGCTCGACCAGCTCGTGCGCGGCCTTGTAGCGATGAATCTCGATCCCCGCGATCAGCACCGGTCGTTGGCTCGCGTTGAACATCGCGGCGGCCTCGCGCGCGGCTTCCTCGACCTTGCGCGAATCCGATTCGCTAAAGTGCAGGCGGCCGTCCCACTTTATCAGCGCCTCGGGCACTTCGATTATGCGATCGACCATATCGCGATGAATCTCGACGTAGCCGGGGCGCTGCTCGGCCCAGATGGCGCGGACCACGGCGTGCAGTTCCTGCGCCGCTGTGTTTGGATCGGTAAGTACGCGCGACGCGCAGGTAACCTCCTGGTAGATGCGGTGCTGCGACTCGATCTCGCGGGCCTGATGATGGATCAGCGTGCCGAGTTTGCGCTCTTCTTCGCCGGGA
>DATKSB010000016.1:0-6900 GCA_035531855.1 Binataceae bacterium (SeqCode) | reverse complement strand
ACCGAGTTCCTGGGAAAGGACGTAAGGAAAATCGCCGAGGCTGTGCGACTCGACAAAGCGTTCGTGTTCTTCAGGATCGCCGTCGCTGGCGAGAACAATTTGCAAGGCTTGTTCCCCGGAGGCGCGCAGCGATTTTAGAATCGGCAGCATCTTCTTGCACACCGGACAGGTCGGCGAAAGAAAGAACAGCAGCGTGCTCCGTCCGCGTTCATTGACGCCACCGATCAGCATCGGGCGGCGGCGCAGATCGGTAAGCTCGAACATCGGCGCGGCTTCGCCTTCCTTGGGGCCCTTGTCGATCGTGAGCGCGCCCATCGGCGCGATCCGTTCGTGCAATACGCCGATCTGGCGCAGCAGCGCGAGCTGCAATCCCGCCATCACGAACATCATGATCCACAACACGATCTGCGATATGAGGAGTGCGTGCGGCATCTTGCCAGGCTACCCGAGCATCCCAAGAGAGCGCGTGCGCGGCGCGTTGGCGATCGCGTAGTTAGCGCTCAAATACATCATCGTCAGGGTGACCGCTCCGCCCGCGATCGTCACGAAATCTACCGGCTCGAGCGCGCGCGGCGCGGCCGGAAGCTCGAGCAGGAACGCGACGGCTATCAATACCAGATTTCGCGCCAGGAGCGCTCCGCCCAGCTCCTGCCGGAGCGCGGGACCGAAGCATCCGCAATCGATATCGCGCCGTCCGCGCGCAAGGTTGAGCGCAATCGCGCCGCTGAATACTCCGAGCAGGATAACCAGCGCGGCGGCGGCGGCGCCGCGCGTTGCGGCGAATAAAAGGCCCGCGGCGCAGGCGGACTCGCACAGCGGCACCGCCCACGCGGCCGGCTTCTCGAGCGATTCGGGCACCAGGCGATAATTGGCGACCGCGCCCTCGAACAGATCGAGATCGACGAATTTCGCCGCGGCGGATCCGGCGAATATCGCCGCAAGCGCAAGCGCGAGCAGGTCTTGAATAGCGGGGTCGAGCACGTCGGGCGAGTAATAACGCAAAGCGCGATTACTGATCAAGCGTGATCAAACGGTCAGACCGTCATGCGGGAATCGAATAAGAACAATCCACATATTACGCGGATTTCACGGATTGAAAGACTAAGGGGCGGAGCCGTCATGGCGCCGCCCATATAATCTGTGAAATCTGTGTAATTCGTGGATGGTTTTTTGATCAGCCTGTTGCCACCGGGTCGGCTTCGAGCCCGGCCAAATTGCGGATACTGGGCCGTTCGAGCATCCGCTTCAGCCACGCATCAACCTGCGCATGATTACCGATCGTGTCGATTCCCAGATGCGGCAGCACCAGCAGTCGCGGCGCGAATGCGATATCGGCGACCGAAAATTCCCCGGCCAGAAATTGCTGTCCCTGGAGTTGCTGCTCGAGGTAGATGAGCACGCGCTCGACGCCCTGATGCAGCCGCTGGATGCGGTTCTGGTCGCGTTCGGCCTCGGGCTTGGCGACCTCCGAAATCAGTTGACCGACCTGCGGGGTGAATGAAGTGTCGGCAAAGTCCTCGAAGGTGCGCGCACGCGAACGCATCGCACTGGAGCCGACCGCGGGCAGCACCGGAGGTTCGGGGTATTCATCTTCGAGATACTCGTTGATGATCGTCGAGTCATAGATGGTGGTGTCGTCGTCCACCAGCACCGGGACGCGGCCGAAGGGGTTGAGCCGCAGGAATTCCTGCTTGCGATGCTCTCCGCCGGCGAGATCGACCGTCACCAGGTCGTAGGTGAGACTCTTCTCGGCCAGCACGATTCGCACCTTCTGGCCATAAGGGCAGGACAGGAAGTCGTAGAGTTTGATCATATCGGGCAAAGCCTCATTCCGCCGCAACCTGTAACTTCAAGCTCGCCTCAACCTCCGCGTCGAGCTTGATCGGGACCGTGAAATCGCCGAGCGCCTTGATCGGCTCGGGAAGGATGATCTTGCGCCGCTGGAGGTCGAAGCCGCGGGCGCGCAGTGCGCGTTCTATATCGATATTGGTGACCGAGCCGAACAGCTTGCCCTCCTCTCCGGCGCGCGCCTTGATTTCCAGGACGATCGCCTCGACCTTCTCCTTGAGCGTCATCGAGAGGGTCTTCTGCCGCTCGCGCTTGACCATCGCGGTAGCCTTCTGATGCTCGAAGGCGCGCAGGTTCCTGGGGTTGGCCTCGACCGCGAGCGCGCGCGGCAGCAGATAGTTGCGCGCGAAGCCGGCGCGGACCTTGACCACGTCGCCGGTGCGGCCGAGATTGGGAACGTCTTCGTTGAGAATCAGTTGCACATTCATAACTTGTTAGCGCCTCGCTTGCGCGGACCCTTTAGAGAAAATCCCCGTAACTGCCGGCTTCCTGACGTGGCGGCTTGAGCCGCCGAAAATCGATCCACATATCGAAAACTCCGGCCACGCACACCACCGCCGCGACCACCGGCTGAACGACCGTGATAAAATAGATCACGCCGCGAACGATTACCGGCACCGATAGCGACTGGAAGTAGAAACCCATGATCGCGAGTCCCTGGCAGAAATAAATCGCCGCGAACACCAGGAACCCATTGAGCGCGATATCGCTTACCGCATGGATGGGGGCCAGCATCCCGAACCCGGTCGCAATCAGGCCCCAGATGAGCCAGTCCGGCGCCGACCACTTGGACAGATCGGCGAACAGCGGATAGGCGAGCTTGTTCTTGCCGCCCCAGCGCCAGAACAGGCGCAGGTTCACAAGTATCGCGAACCCCGCCAGCATCGCGGCCAAAGCCGGGGAGATTCGCATGATCACGGAGAGGACTTCCGCCTGCGTGTCGGAGGCGAGCGCATTGGGCATCCCCATCGCGCGATACATCTCCTGTCCGTGCGCCATCCCGGCCGCGAGCTGCGCCTGCACCGAGTTCGCAATTCCTGCCGGAGTGCCGAATAGCGCAAGCGCTGCAATCGCCGTGACAACCAGCATCGCGCCCGCACCCGCGATCACGATCATCTCGAACGGACGCCGCCGCTCGAGCATCCAGGCAACCACCACGGTGGCAAGGCCGAAGCTGAGCAGATAGCCGCCCGCGCCGCCGAGGCCGCCGGCAATTGCAATCAGCGCGGCCGCCGCCGCGACCGCGATTATGCCGCGCAACTCAGCGCGTGCCCGGCCGACCGCATAGAGCAGGATCGGCAGCGGCGACAACAGCATCGCAAAGGCGCCGAAAAAAGGAATGAGGCCGCCGGCGATAAACAACGCCGCGGCCAGGGCGCAGGCCCGGGTCATCCCGATTATTTCCTTGCGCGTCACGGATGCCCCGTCAGACTCCCAGGGTCGAGAACGGGAGCAGCGCGAGCACGCGCGCGCGTTTGATCGCGATCGCGAGTTGGCGCTGATGCTTGGCGCAATTGCCCGAGGTGCGGCTAGGAACGATCTTGCCGCCTTCGGTGATAAAGCTGCCCAATGTGCGCACGTCCTTGTAATCGACCTTCAACGTTTTGTCGGCGCAGAAGCGGCACACCTTGCGCCGTCCGCCGCCCGGCCGCCGACGCATCCCGCCGCGGCCCTCGCCTCCGCGTTCACCGCCGCGATCTCCGTCAGGACGCGGACCGCGCGAGCCGCCGCGCGAGCCTTCGTCATAGCGCGGCCGGTCGCCGCCTTGATCCATTCTATCGTCTGCCATTGCGATTCCTTGAGTACTTATTTCGCCGCCGGCTTCGGGTGATTCCGATTCCGGCCGCTGTTATGCCTGTGCGCGAACCTCGATCAGGCTTGCCACTACCTCGATTCCTGCCATTCCGATTGCGCGCGACGCCGCGGCTCTCAGCCGTCCTGTCACCGCGACCATGGCACCGCGCTTAAGCCCGGTGGCAATCTCGCGGGCCGCATCCCCGGCCATCACCACTTCGAGGCTGAGCTTTTCATCCGGCTCGGCGCACTCGACGCTGAAGTCCAGAACGGGCGTGCCTGCCGGAGTTACCCGAAGCTCCGGGGTGCGCGTCACGCGGCCCGTAAACTCAATTCTGTTCGCCACCGCCCTCGGGGTCGAGCGCGGTTGGATCCGCCTCGGCCATGATTTCCTCTGGCGCGTCTGGCGTTTCCTGCTGGCGCTCGCGTTCGGCCTGCTGCGCGGCATAGGCTGCGGCACGCGCTTCGGCGGCCGCGCGAGCTTCGGCGATACGCTGGTTGCGGGTCTCGATCTCCTCGCGAACCTTAGCCGCGTCGGCGTTGTCATCAACCAGCACCGAGAGGTAGCGCAGAACCGTATCGGACAACTTAAGATTGCGCTCGACCTCGTTCATCACGGCGCCATCCGAGAGATAATCGAGCCGGACGTAGTAGCCGCGGCGCTCGCCCTTTATCCTGTAGGCAAGCTCGCGCGACCCCCACTCTTCGTTCTCGACGACTTCGCCCCCGCCCTGGGAGACGATTGTCGAGAAGCGCTTGATGGAATCCTTGATTTGTGGCTCGCCCTGGTCAGGGCGAAGAATAAATATTGTTTCGTAGCGCCTCAAAGCGCTTAGTCCTCCTTATGGTTTCTAGCCCCGAGTTTGGAGCAAGGAGCAAACGGTTAAACTATCATCAGCGTACTTGCCTAACAAGTCCGAAATCTGAAAAATCTCGCGAATATTCACGCTACCCTTGAGATTAGCCCACGCTCTGTTATTGAGAAGGAAGAATCTCCCGCTGCGCGACGCGCGAGTTACTCCTCAGGAGGACGAAGTTGGCAAAGATAAAATCGAAAAAAGCTGCGGCAAAGCCCAAAAAGAAACCGGTCAGGGTAATCGCTCGGGCCAAACCTGCCCCTCATCCCGCTCCTAAAGCGACGCCCAAGAAAAAATCGGCGGCGATGAAGCCAGTCGCTCGGCCCACGGCTGCGCCACGTCCGGCCGCCAAACCCGCGGCATCTCCGGAACTCCGTATCCCCAGCTACGACGAGCTTCCGGTTCGGGCAGGAGCTCCCGAGGGCTCTGCATGGGGTGTGTTCGGCGATCGTGACGAAGTCGGGACGATCAATCTGTTGACACCCGGCCGGGTGCGCGCCGCGGCGCAGTCGATCAAGACCGGCAAGGTATTCGCGCTCAACCTGCCGATCGATATTCCCAATCCTCCCCTGTTCACCCGCCAGGCGCATCGCCACACGGTGAAACAATTTCCCGCGCCGTCGGATTTCGTGCTCGACGATTATCTCGACAACTTCTATCCGCAGGCGTCTTCCCAATGGGACGCGCTCGCGCACGTGAAGCATCCTGTTCATGGCGCGTACAACGGAATCCCCGACCATGAAATAACCGGACGCGGCGGCACACGCCTGGGCATCGACAATCTTGCGCGGCGCGGAATCGCGGGACGCGGGGTGCTGGCCGATATCGGCCGGCATTACGCGAAGGCCGGCAAGTCGATCGATTACACCAAGCCCGAATCGATTCCTCTGGAAGATCTTGAAGCGACGCTCACGGCGCAGAAATCGCCGCTGCGCGCCGGCGATATCCTTCTAATCCGCATCGGATGGACCCAGTTCTATCTGGGCGCCAGCGTCGAGCTCAAAGAGGAACTCGCGCGCGAGACCGTGGTGCCGGGAATCGAGGGCAGCCAACGCGTCGCTCGATGGCTGTGGGAGCATCATCTGGCCGCGGTCGCGTCGGATTCGCCCGCGCTCGAAGCGCTGCCGAAATCCGGCGAACAGGAGTTCCTGCATTTCCACATGCTGGCGTTTTTCGGGATGCCGATCGGCGAGATGTGGAACCTCG
Source organism: Binataceae bacterium (SeqCode) (assembly GCA_035531855.1). Taxonomy (GTDB): domain Bacteria; phylum Desulfobacterota; class Binatia; order Binatales; family Binataceae; genus JBARDN01. Next base: position 1,195 of record DATKSB010000016.1, on the reverse strand, counting down.
AGCCGCTGGCCGACGATTGCGCGGCCGACGGCGTGTACGAATTCTTCCTTACGTCGGCGCCGCTCAATGTGCCGGGCGGAGTCGGGTCGCCGCCCAACGCGCTCGCGATCAAGTAGATCCCGACGCGGTAAAATTACGATGCGGGCGAGGAATTAACCTCGCCCGCATCATTCAGGGTTTCCCCCCAACCCGAGATCGTCGCGGTGATCTCAAGTCATGCGGCGTCACCCATCATCTCTGCGAAGTTGCGGCTGTAAAACCGCTCCTTCGCTTGTTCACTGACTTGGCCCATCGTCGCCTCGAACCGGCCGATCGGATCTTTGGTCCCTTCCGGATGCGGATAGTCGGTCGAGAACAGCAGCATCTCGGGTCCCGAATTCTCGATGATCCAGCCCACCGGCTCGTTCGGAAAAGGCGTGAACTTCACCTGCCTGCGCAGATAGTCCGACGCTTTGAGCGGCAGATTCAGCGCAGGCTCGGTCTTGCGAAAACTCTGTTGGCAGATATCGAGGCGGCGCAGCAGCGCGGGCAGGTACATCGCGCCCTGCTCGATCACGCCGCCTTGCAGCTTCGGAAATTTCTCGAAAATTCCGTCGAGCACCATGCAGGCCAGGAACTGCTCGGGCGTCTGATGGATCACCATGTAGTCTTTCGCGCGGACATTCTCGCCGCCGCCGAGCCAATCGGTGGTGGGAGCGAGTCCGTTGTCGTTGAACCCACGGCGCAGCGCGCGCCCGCCGCCGCCAATATGCAGCATGAACGGAATATTGCGCTCCTGGAGCATCGCCCACAGCGGATGAAAATCAGGATGCGTCGGCGACTTCGCGCCCGGCATCGAGTTCACCAGCATCGCGCCGCATCCTGCCTCGAGCGCCGCTGCGGCTTCGGCGCAGGTACGCTCGCCCCACGGCACCGATCCGACCGCGATCAGGCGGCGGTCGGCGGAGCAGAAATCGGCGATCGCGCGGTTGAGCGCGCGCGTGCCGCCCCACAGCAGTTCAGCGTCGCTGCCAAGAAATTGCGAAAACGCAAAGGTCGGGAACACGAGCTGCCTGTCCACGCCGATCAGATCGAGCGCGCGGCTGCGCTCGGCCGCATCGAACGCGCCCAGTGCGAGCCATCCTTTGGGCGTCATCACATTTTCTTCGAGCTTGACGGTCGCGCGCGGATCGGCGGCGCGCGCCTTGGCCTGCGC
>DATKSB010000015.1:0-4606 GCA_035531855.1 Binataceae bacterium (SeqCode) | reverse complement strand
GCGGGTCTGCTCGACGGACGCCGCGCGACGACCAACAAGTTCGCGTTCAAGTGGGTGGCCGAGCAGGGGCCGCGCGTCAACTGGGTGAAGGAGGCGCGCTGGGTCGAAGACGGGAAATTCGCGACCTCATCTGGAGTGTCGGCGGGTATCGACATGACGCTTGCGATTATCGCGAAGCGATGGGACCTCGCGACGGCGGAGCGAATCGCGACGCGGATGGAATACGAATGGCATCGCGACGCTGGATGGGATCCGTTCGCGAAGATCCACGGCCTAGTGTGAAGGTGCCGCTCGCCGGGCCAGGTTTTGGGCAAAGTGGTGCCTTTGATTTTTGGATCTCGGGCGTTATTCAGTGGGTTCGTTTGGTATCTTTTCTATTGGCTCAAAAAATAAACTCCTTGTAGATGCTGGCGATTTTGCCGAATGGGTTCGCTTCGAGCATCTTTTTGGTACCTCGATTTTCCGCCGGTCTGATGCGGCCAACGCCGGCTCCCGCCGATGGCGGGCGGGCCAGCCGCCTCGACTGACGAGATCGGCAAATCTCGCCCGTCGCGGAAGCAGGCCGCCGGAGTGAATCCGGCATGGATCTCCGGACACAGGTCTGCGAAGTGGATCGCGATGGTGTGCGGGATGCTTCCACGCGATCATTTTTGCACGAAGTGAATTCGGGCATAAGGCTGAACAGTTCAGCCATGAACAAATCTGGCAAAAACCCGAACGATCGTTAGGGAGCCCGCGCGGTGCTTTAGTGCGTTGAAATGGCTCTGCCGCAAGGGTTTGCCGCTCTGGCGAAGGACCTGACCTCTAACCCCCTCCCGCACGGCAATCGAAACAAAAGGCGCGCAAATTGCGGCCCGGCCGCGCCGTCATTTCGAGCCTCCGGCGAGAAATCCCGAGGCGTTCGTGCACGCACCACCGCGTCGTGCAAAGGCCGAGGGCCGAGCGGACGGGAGGCCGCTGCATGAGATGCGGACTCGCAGCATGGGCGCCTCGGGATTCCTCGCCCAGGGCTCGGAATGACGATCGAGGGTTTGGCGATGTGGAAACGAGCGTCGCGCGCCATCCGAGTGACAACCATCGCTGTGTCGCCGGGTCGCGCGGCGGGGCTTTGCGATCTGACGGTCGGGCGAATCGCGGAGTTATTTTTCGGACAGGAATTCCACGGCCATTTTGGCGACGAGGTCGGGATGCTCCATCGGGAGGAAATGTCCGGCGTCGGGAATTTTCACGACGCGGCCCTGCTTGAGTTTCGCGGCGATCTTGTCCGCCAGCGTCAGTCCCAGCGAGTCGCTGCGGGCGCCGAACAGGATCAGCATTGGAGTGTCGGCGCGCAGAATTCTGCCGAGTCCGTCGAAGTCGCGCGAGGAGCGGTAAATCTGCGCTTCGATTTCCGGCGCACATTTGAGCTCGCGCTTTCCGTCCCGGCCAATCCGTGTGCCGAACTCGCAGTAGTCGCGCAGCATGTCGCGACGCCAGGTGTCGTAGGGCGGCTTGTGCTCGAAGTTCGCGTACATGGCATCGACGCTGTCGAACACCCGGCGGCGTTTCAGGGTCCTTTCCAAAAATGGGTTGCGCCATTCGAGTTCCGGCGCGGTGGGCGACTCGAACACCACCGGCTCGGCCAGAACCGCGCGCGCGATCAGGCCGGGCCGCTCGCAGGCGAGTGAGCCGATCGCGGTTGCGCCCGAGGAATGGCCGAATGCGCGCACCGACTTCCAGCCCATCGCAGAGATAAATCCGCCGAGGTCGTTCATCGTGTGCATCCAGTCGTGATCGCTTATATTCGGAGCCGCGTCGCTGTCGCCGTGGCCGCGCTGGTCGAGCGAGTAGGGATGCCCGATCGCGCGCAGGGCTTCGGCGAATGGGCGATACAAGCGGCCGAAGAAACCGGTCGCGTGCAGAATCACGATGGGATCTCCGGCGCCGCCCCAATCCAAATAGTGGTGCCGGACGCCGTTTAAGTTGATGAAGCCGTCGCGCGGCTCGGCGATACTCATGTCGGCAGCGATAATATGCGAGACGCGGGAAACTTGAAAACGGCGCCGGCGCGCTATCCGCGCTGCGGCTCCGCGGATGCAGGGGCAGGCGCGGCGGCGGCAGGAGCCGGTGCGCGCAGCAGATCAGCCAGCGTCATCGTCTCGAGCACCTGCGATTGCGCACTTGCGATTTGGCGCATCACCGCGGCGACGCGGGCATCGGGATTGTTCGCGTTGTCGCCGGCGACGACGGAGGCGAGGGCGTCGGCAAGATTGATCGACGCGGGCGCTCGGACCAGGTGCAGTTCCGCGCCTGCCTTCGAGCCTTTCGAGGAAGGAACTTCAATCACTAACCCATCGGACTTGAGCGCCTCGACCACCGGCTCGAGAGTCGCGGGCGCGAGTCCGAGAGGATGCGCCAGATCCTGAAATTGGAGCGGCGCTTGCCCATTGGACTGCTGGTCCGCCAGGCGCAGGAGCGTGTACAGCGCGGCGGCGCACGGAAAATCGATCGACTCGGGATGCATCGGCGCGTAGTCGGCTCCGCGCTGCGCGGCCGCGGTGACTTCGGCGCCGAACAGGATTATCGCCCACGCCAAGTAAATCCATACGAGAAAGATGGGCACGGTCGCGAGCGCGCCGTAGATCGCTTTGTAATTCGCGGCGCCGACCTGAAAGCGGACATAGCCCCATTGCGCGAGCTGGAACAGAATCGCGGCGACGAGCGATCCGAGCAGTGCCGGACCGAGCTTGACCCTGGTGTACGGAAAGAACGTGTACAGAAAATAGAATGCGCCCCACACGAAAAAATACGGCGCCAGGGTAGTGAGTATTGGCAGCGCCGAGACGCGCACCGAGACCACCGCCGTCACCGCCAGCGCCGCGGCGATCATCAGCGGCACCGTGAACAGCACGCTCAAATAATCGGAAAACTTGCGCAGATAGCTGCGGCTCCTCGCGACCCGGAAGATTTCGTTGAAGGCCTGCTCGATAGTGCTGAGGGTCGAAATGACGGTGATGAGCAGAAATGCGGCGCCGGCGGTGCCCAGCGCGGCGGCATTGACGTTTTGCACATAGCTCATCAACTGATCGCCGGTGCCGGTCGAGCCGAGCGCAAGATATTTGTCGATGAGCGGACGCATCTGGTCCGCGGCGCCCAAGCCCTTGAGCGCTGAGAATCCGAGCGCGAGGATCGGAACGATCGAGAGTGCGACGGTGTAGGTCAGCGCGGCGGCGCGCAGCAGGTCGTTATTTCCGAGAAAGTTTTCGACCGAGGCATCGACTAAGCGCCACGCGCGCAGAGCATAGACGTGCCGCGCCGCGCGCGACTGCACTTGCGCGGCGGCGGTCTCGAACCAGCGCACGGTGCTCACGCGACGCTGGCCCGACGGGGGCGGAATTTTGGGCGCACGCCAAGATTGTCGCGGCCCGGACCGCGTTCAGTCAAGCACGATTTTTCGCTTGAGCGCACGGCGGCGCGCATAGCCGATCGCAAGTAACCGGCGCCGCGTTGCGCGAAATGAGCGATTGCGATTAGCTCATCGGTCATGGCTCGGCTGACGGGACGCGGAAAATATCTCTACGACGGCGAGCGCAAATTTTTCGCGCGCGGCGTTTCCTATGGTCCGTTCGCGCCCAACTCGAGCGGCGAGCGTTATCCGGAGCCGGAGCGCGTGCGCGCGGATTTCGCGCTGATGCGCGAGATCGGCGCGAACCTCCTGCGCTGCTACGTGCCGCCGCCCGAGTGGATGATCGAAGAGGCGGCACGCGCCGAGCTGCGGCTGATGGTCGGAATTCCGTGGCCGTTTCACATGGCGTTTCTCGACTCGCCCCGGATGACGCGCGAAATCCGCGAGACGATTCGCAAGGGCGTCCTCGCGATGCGCAAACACGGCGACACGATCGCGGCCTATAGCCTGGGCAACGAAGTCCGCTCGGATATAGTCAGATGGCACGGGCCGTCCGCGGTCAGCCGCTTTCTTGGCGAACTCTACGATATCGGCAAGCAGAGCGATCCCGAGGGACTCTTTACCTACTCGAACTATCCTTCGGCCGAATACCTCGATCTGAGTTTTCTCGATATAGTTTCATTCAATGTATATCTACATAATGAGACTGACTATCGCCGCTACCTGACTCACCTGCTCTCGAGCACTGGCGACCGGCCGCTTATCCTGAGCGAAACCGGGATGGACACGATCCGCGAGGGCGAAGCGCATCAGGCCGAGGTTCTCTCATGGCAGGCGCGCGCGGCCTTCGAGCTCGGGCTGTCCGGGTTTATCGTGTTCGCGTTCACCGACGAGTGGCACACTGGCGGCGCCGAGATTACCGATTGGGCCTTCGGACTGGTCACGCGCGAGCGCGTCCCCAAGCAGTCATTCGCCGCGATGGGCAAGGTTTTTAAGAGTGATCTGCCGCCCGCATTGGCGGGGACGCCGAGGGTCTCGGTGGTGGTGGCGGCATACAATGCCGCGGCGACGCTTGGCGAATGCCTCGCGTCGCTCGAAGTGCAGAGCTATCCCGACTACGAAACGATCGTGGTCGATGACGGATCGACTGATGCGACCGCACAGGTCGCCGGGCTGGCCGGTACGCGCGTCGTTCGCGTGGACCATCGCGGACTCGGCGGC
>DATKSB010000014.1:0-9953 GCA_035531855.1 Binataceae bacterium (SeqCode) | reverse complement strand
GCGTCGTAGTCGTGCTCGCTGTCGAGACCCAGCACGTCGAACCAGGGCGCGTAGCGGGCGGCCGCGGGCGTTTTGCGCATGACCGCGGGAATCGTGCGGCGGACCATGCTGCCCATCAGGATCACCTTGAGCCCGAGGGTTTTGACGACGTACTCGAGCTCCTCGATCGCTTCGGCGGGTGAGTACATCGGAATCGCAGCGGCGGGGGTCATCCGGTCGGAAAATTCGCGGAACTGATCGGCGACGTAGAGGTTGAAGGCGCGGCAGGTGGCGCGGCGCATCTCGTCGTCGGGAATAAACGCGACGCCGAGCGCGGCGGTGGGATAGAGCACGGTGAAGTCGAAACCGAACTCGTCGAGCCGCTCGTAGAGCAGGCGCGGCAGGATTGCGGTGGCACGGTCGCGAGTGTTCTTTGCAGGCACGCCCCAGAACGCCTCCTGCGCGCGGCGCTGGTCGCGGCGCTCCGCTGGCGTCATCGTGAGCGCATGCTGCACGCGCTCGTTGCGCGAGCGGAACGAATCGACCACGCGCGGGCCGGCGACGCGCTTAAGATAATCGGAAATCGAAGGGCCGAATTCGAGCCAGTGGCCGTCGGCGTCGATCACCGGATGTCCGAGCTTCGCGCGAATTTCTTTGGAGCTGAGCTTGCCTGACATTTGGCATTCTCCCTGGCGGCTGTTGTCTGTCGATTCTGACCGGAGCCTAGCGCAGCGGCTTGCCGAACTGGAAGCGCCTTCATCCGAGTGACCGCAGGTATTTCTCGGAGTTGAGACGCTTATTGTGCACCGCCCATCCGAGCGCAGTGCTGTTGAATAGCTTGTCGCGCGTATCGGGATGAGCGCCGCGCCCGATCAGCAGCTTCAGCATTTCCGCGTCGTCGTTTTCGGTCGCACTATGCAGTGCGACGCAGTGAGTATGTATCGGCATCCAGGCATTCGGATCAGCGCCGGCGTCGAGACAGATTCGCGCCGACTCGACTTGCGCGTTGATCACTGCCATCGCGAATGCGATCTGCCGATCCTCAGGCGATGCCGCCGCGAGCAGCGGCGCGAGGCGATCGCCCCTCCCCAGAGCGGCGGCGATTGGCGCGCTGAGCGGATGACCTCGTTCGACCAGCGCTGCGATCGGTTCAGTCTCGCGATACGCGAGAGCAATTACGATCGAGTGCGCCGCAGGCGATGCTCCCGCTTCAATCAGGAGCCTCATGAGGGGGATCTGATGCCCCTGCTCGCGCGCGAGTGCGCTGCTCATTACGAGTTCGAGCGTATATTCGAGGTCGGCGCGTTCGACGCCGCGTTCGATCATCGCGCGTGCGATCTCGGCGATATTCGCGGGCATCGTGTTCATCAAGGTCGGGTTGTTCGCGACGAACCAGAACAGCTTGGGGTCGCGAAAATAATCCTGTCCATAGCAATCGGGCTCAGGCGGACGATCGCGGAGCAGATTCGGATGCACGTCGAGCAGCGTCGTGAGCGCACGGAGATCGCCGCTGTGAATCGCGTTCACGGCGCGGCGGAAAAGCGGATCGCGGATGACGGGACGATCGAGCAGCATGACGATCTCTTCACGGTCCGGTGCTTCGCCATCGCACGCGTAGTCAAGCGGCAGCTTGCCCGCGGAATCCCCATACCATCCGAGCGCTCCCGCGCGAATCAGCATCTCGACGAGCGCGAGTGGACCGCGCCGCGCGGCTATGTGAAGCGCGGTCACGTTGGCCGCCGCACCGACGCGCGGGCTGGCGCCCGCATCCAGCAGCATTCGTGCGAGCGCGAGGCGAGTGGCGGCGGGAGCCTCGCTCGCGCAGGCATACCAGAGCGGCGAAGGCACGCCGCCTGGCCCGCTGGCCGGCTCGCCGCGAGCGAGCAGCAGCTTGACCTCATCGGCGTCACCGCGTTTGGCGGCGTCGCACAGGGCGGAGGGCGGCGCGGCGTTCTCAACCGCGGGCGATGCCGCAGCGGCGAGGCTCTTCAGCAGGCGCATTAACGCGGCCCAGTTTTTTTCTCCGTATGCAAGTGCAACCGCGCGCTGCGCTTCGGCCAGGCGCATGTGACGCTCGCGCGCCAGACGCTTGGCCTCTTTGCGCAGATGTTCTTCGGACGGCTTTGATGGGAGCCGCTTGCGCGGCAATTCGGACGTAACCATAACCCCTTCCTCGATGCCCGGTGTCCGCTTTACGGGCAGGAAAAGGTTTATGTGACGATCGAGTCGAAGGAGGGCTGAGCCCTTTCCGCGGACCGGCGGCCGCCTTAACGGCCAATGCGCCGAGGCTACCGATCGAGTCGCGCGATGGCAAGTGAGCGAGAGGCGGTAGTTCATTCTGCGCCGGTTATGGCTATGCACACGCCAGCTGTGGGCGGGATGACGGACAGATTTAGCGGTGGGTTCGTTTGGTAAATTTTCATGGTGGCTTAAAAAAAATGTCCGCGGAGAAGCTCGAAAAATTTGGGTTAGATCTGATTTTGGGCAGCTTTTTGGTCATCTGATTCGCCGATTCTTCGCGAGCGATCAGGATACGTAAATAACGCCGCTCTCTGGCTGGTGACGACGCACTCAAATTTATTGACAGAAAGTTGACCGGTGGCGTCATCATGTTATCTATCTTACACGGAACCGCAGACGAACATAAGGCTGAACTGTTCAGCCCTGTAAAATTTGCAAAGCCTGCTATCGGCGAATCGTTCCGCGAGTGACCCCTCGCGCCGGCCGGCGAGGCCGCCGCCCCTTAGGCGCGGAGCATGGACCGCTCGGGATTCCTCGCGTATGGCTCGGAATGACGATCGGAAATCTAGCTGACGATAGGGTAACGTCGTCGCCGCACCCTGGTCTGGGGTTACGATTTCAGGAAATCGAGAATCAGCTTGTTTACCTCGGTGGGTTTTTCCTGATGCACGAAATGGCCGGTGCCGGCGATTACTTCTTTGCGCAGGCCCTTGGGAAAGAATGATTCCATCCCGTCGAGCAGTTCGGCGCCGATACATCCGTCGTCGCGGCCGTGGAGCATCATCGCGGGAATGTTGATCGGCGGCGGAGGCGCGGAGGCGGCGGCGATCGCTTCGGCGGGAATTTTCATCATCGCGCCGAGTGTTGCGCGATAGTATCCAAGCGCGGCCGACAATGCGGCGGGATTTCGAAAGCATTTCTTGAGCGGCTCGATGTCGTCTTTGGTCCACTTCCATCCGGGCGACCAGTCGGTCCACATCTTTTCGAGAAACCTGAAATCGTCGTGGCTGACGGCGGCTTCCGCGAATGCGCCCTGGAAGAAATACATGTACCAACTACGCTTCTCCTGGGCGTAGTTCGTCACCAGAGCCTTGATAAAAGATGTTCCGTAGGGCACCGCAGCGGTGATTAGCTTCGTGACGCGCAGGGGCTCGGCGGCCGCGGCAGGATAGGCGGCTACGGCGCCCCAATCGTGCCCAAAGAGGATCGCGTCCTTGTAGCCGAGCGCCGGGATCAGGTTGAGCGCGTCCTCGCCGAGAGCGGCTGAATCATAGCGTCCGTCGGCGGCGAGGCCCGTCGGTGCGTAGCCGCGCATGAACGGCGCGACGACGTGGTAGCCCGCGGCAGCGAGCGGTGCCATCTGATGGCGAAACGAGTGGGCGGTATCGGGAAATCCATGCAGGCACAGGATAAGCGGGCCGTCGCCCTGCTCGAGAACGTGGAAGTCGATGTTCGATGCGCGGACGACGCGCTCGGATATCTGCGACGCCATAATTCACCTCGCTACTGGCGCAAACTACTACACTGGCGCGATTGTGTGCATCCGGCGGGGGCGTGTAGCACGCGCGCGATTTATCAGGTAAGGTCAGTAGTCTTGGCGGTCAGCACATCCCTCCTTCCTGCGGCCACGATGGTTGCCATACGAGAAATGTGCGGATGCTGGCGTGTCGCGCGTGAGTTCTGCGCGATCCGATGGTGAAGCGCAACCTTTCGCGTCCCGAGCCGGTTTTGCTCCGTTCGCGAACACCTCAAAGCGGGCGGAGACCGCGGAGAAAATAAAGCATGACTAATACGAACGCAGCTCGCGCGGCTGTCGCGCAGAGTCAGGCGCCCTGGGAGCAGCCATGGTGGCATGCCTCGGGCCGCGACCTTTCGATCTTCCTGTGGATCATGCTGATCCACATCACGGCGGTGGTTGGATTGGTGATGTATCCGCTGCCGGGATGGCGAGTGCTGGCGGGCGCGATCGCGCTGGTGTTTATCGGCGGCCTCGGCACGACTGTCGGGTATCATCGCGCGTTGGCGCATCGCTCGGTGACGCTTCATCCATGGGTGCGCAGCCTTCTGATTTTTTTCGCGATGTTCAACGGATCCGGCGCACCGACGACGTGGGCCGCGGGCCATCGCTTGCATCACGCGAAGGCCGACACGCCCGACGATATTTCGAGTCCGGTGTGGGGCGGATTCTGGTGGGCGCATCTGCGATGGCTGTGGCAGGCGGGCGAGCCTCCGGTCGAGCGTTACTGCCCAGACCTGGGCGGAGTCGAATACAGGGCGTTCAGATGGTTCCAGCCGGCGATTCTGGCGGTGTCGTATTTCGGCGGACTGGCGTTTGGATGGCCCGCATTTTTCTGGCTGGGCGCGATTCGGCTCTGCTTCGGGCTGCATGCGCAATGTTTTGTGAACAGCGTGTGCCACACCGAGCCGGGAATTCAGATCGGCGAGGACTCGAGCCGCAACGTCGGCTGGCTCGCGATTGTGCATCTGCTGCAGGGCGAGAATTGGCATCGCAATCATCATTCGCGGCCGGGATCGGCTCGTCTCGGATGGAGCTGGCGCGAGCCTGACGCGGGCTGGGTAGTGATTCGCGGGCTTGAGCTTTTGGGGCTTGCTACCGACGTGCGCGTGCCCACGCACGAGGAGCTTAGGGCGGCGCGTGCGCTGCGGCGCGGCGCGCGCGCGAAGGGCGCGTCGGCACGGATTGCGGGGCAACTCGACTCCGCGGCCTGATCGGTCTCCAGAACACTTCGGCAAAACAAACTTCGCGCTATTGGCGCGGCGCGCGCGCGGCGGCAACGCCCGCGCGCGTCCGCGCATTTGCCTCTCGCGCTACGCGAGTGCGGATTGCTATGTCATGAGCAAGCGCAAAACCCGGATTTGGAAAGCAGGAGGCTCGGGAACCATGTCAATGATGTCGGATTTCAAAGCATTCGCGATGAAGTGAAACGTGGTCGATCTCGCCGTGGGATTTATCCTGGGCGGCGCGTTCGGAAAAATTGTGACCTCGCTGGTGGGCGACGTGATCATGCCGCCAATCGGCCTCGCGCTGGGCAAAGTGGATTTTTCGAGCTTGTTCCTGAATCTTTCGGGGACGCATTACGCGTCGCTGGCGGCGGCCAAGGCGGCGGGTGCGCCGACGATCGCCTACGGCGCATTCATCAATACGATTGTCAACTTCCTGATAGTGGCGTTCGCGATGTTCATCCTGGTGCAACAACTCGAGCGGCTGGTTCGCAAGCCCGCGCCGCCGTCGGTGCCGACGATCAAGCAGTGTCCGTTTTGCCTAAGCGATATTCCGATCGCGGCAACCAAGTGCGCGCACTGCACGGCGGAGCTCAAGGCGGCGGCTTGAAAAAGATCGCGCGCACGAAAACTAAAGCGGTCCGCGCGCCAACGCGCGTCAGGGCCGCGGCCGAGCAGCCTGATTTGATGCCTGAGATTGAGGGCATCGATCACATCTATCTGGCGGTCTCGGATTTTTCGCGGGCGGAGAAATTTTACGACCAAGTGAGCGCGCGCTGGAATGAACTTGAGGGCTTCGTCGATCCGCTGCGCCGCCTGCCGAAGAAGCGCTAAGCCGCAGCGCGTTAACCGGCGCGCGCGACGTCGAGCATCGCTTTGGCGGCGCGATCGGCGACGGCGGCCATTAGATCGCCGGTCATCACGGTCGAGAGCGCGATCAATCCGCGCATGCGCCGGACTACTCCGTATTCTTTGAAGGTCCGGACGGAATTCTTAGGATGAGAACATGAAAAAGTCGGGCGCGAGCCAGAGCCAGTCGGCATCGGAGCTCATCTCGAAAAGAATCGCTGAACTCGGGGATTGGCGCGGGAAAACTCTCAGCAGAATGCGCAATCTGATCAAGGAAGCAGACCGGGAGGTCGTCGAGGAGTGGAAGTGGATGGGCGCTCCGGTTTGGTCGCACGACGGCATGATCTGCACTGGCGAATCCTACAAGAAGGTGGTGAAGCTTACCTTCGCCAAGGGCGCGGCTCTGAAGGATCCGGCCCGTCTCTTCAACTCGAGTCTCGACGGAAACGTACGCCGCGCGATCGACATCCACGAAGGAGAAGAAGTTGAGGAGTCCGCCTTCAAGGCGCTCGTTCGTCAAGCGGTAGCCCTCAACAGTTCTGGCAAGTCGAGACCTGCGAAGAAGCGCTAAGCCGCAGCGCGCTAACCCGCGCGCGCGACGTCGAGCATCGCTTTGGCGGCGCGATCGGCGACCTCGGTCATCAGATCGTCGGTCATGACGGTCGAGAGCGCGATCAATCCGCGCGGAGCGAGGAACAGCCCCTGGTTAAGCGCGGCCAGATGGAACGCGGCTAGCGCGCGCGAGTCTTCGCGGTTGATCGTCGCGGCGGGCGCTTCGTTCAGAAAGAAAATATTCATCAACGATCCGAACTGGCGCACCGAAAACGGCAGCGCGGCCTTTTGCGCCGCGCGTTTCAGATCCTCGGCGAGCTTTTTGGCCCGCTTCTCCATCGCGTCGATCCGATCGTGCGTCAGTTCCTTCACCGACGCGATTCCCGCCGCGCAGGTGGCCGGATTTCCGTTGAAGGTACCCGAGTGAAACAGCGCGCCGCGCTCGCGCGGGTCGAACGCCGACATCACTTCGGAGCTGCCGCCTAGCGCTCCGACCGGCAGTCCGCCGCCGATAATTTTGCCCATCATCGTGAGGTCGGGCTTGGCATCGAAGATTGCCTGCGCGCCGCCCGTCGCAAGGCGCAGCGTGATCACTTCGTCTAGGATGAATAGCGCGCCCGCGCGATGCGCCGCTTCGCCCACGCGCTCGAGGAATCCGGCAGGCGGAGCGACCACTCCAGCTGAGCCGAGCACCGGCTCGAGGAATACGCCCGCGATCTCCTGCCCGCGTTCGGTCAGCAGCGCCTCGAAGGAAGTCGCCTCGCCGAAATCCGCCAGCATCGTGCGCTCGCCGTCATGCCCCGCGAGGCCGAGTTCGAGGTCTTCGTAAGAGCCGTGATAGCCGTAGCGCGCCATCAGGATAAGCTTGCGCCCCGTGAGGCGGCGCGCGACGTGGCACGCGAGCATCCCGGCTTCGGTGCCGGAATTGCAAAAGCGCACCCGCTCGATCGAGGCGACGCGATCGCACAAGAGCTCGGCCAGCGCGACCTGCGCCTCGGAACGCGCGGGCCACGCGGTGCCGTCTTTCGCCGCGCGCGTGATCGCTTCGACGATGGGCGGGTAGGCGTGACCGTGAACCAGGCTGGTGTAGTTGCCGAGCAGATCGATGTAGCGATTGCCGTCGAAATCGTGCAGGAAGGGTCCGTCGCCGCGCGCGATAGTCAGCGAGTAAGGACGATAGTGCGCGGTGGTGCGAGTGTCGCCGCCGGGCAGGACGCGTTCAGCGCGCGCGGCCATTTCGGCTGACTTGGGCGTCGCGGCTTTGTATTGATCTTCAATTTTACTCATCTTTTGCTCCTGCCTGCTCCCGCGCCCGCCACCGCGCTCGTCAATTCAATTCAACTCAACGGCCAAATTCTTTAAGCCTAGATGTTATTATTTGCGCCTTAATGTCGAAGGCGAGTCAAGCACCCCTATTTTTCCGTTTGCCCATGGTGCGTTTTGACGATCCTGCGAGATTTCCGTGCCCCGGTCTCACGATCGAGGGGCCTCCTCAGCGCGCGATCGCGATCGCTTCCATCTCTACCATCAGCCCGTCGATCGCGAGCGCCGTCACCCCGATCATCGTCGAAGCTGGAGCTTTGGTGCCTTCGGGGAACAGCGCGGCGCGCGCCTCGCGCATCGCAGAATAATCGGACTGCTTGTAGTTCACGATATAGGTATTGGTCTTGACGATATCCGCCGGGGTCGCGCCCGCGGCTTCGAGCGCGAGCTTCAGATTGGCGGCGGCCTGCCGCACTTGTCCCTTAAGGTCGCCGGGACTGACCAGCTTGCCGTCTTTGTCAATCGCGACCTGCCCCGAGATGAAAATGATCCGGCCCGGCGCGCTGACGGTTACGACATGAGTGTAGCCGCGTGGTTCGAGAAGGGTTTGCGGATTGATATGTTTGGTTTCCATCGAATTCTCCCTGAGCTGTCATCGTATGCGATCTAGTTACGACCCATCGCCGCGATCCGCAATAGCGTCCACCAGCAGGTGAAGATAGATGAGGCCGGCGTAGGGATGCCAGCGCGCGAGGAGAGCGCGCACGTCCGCGTGGTCGAGCTTGCGATCGATCCCGAGAAATTTAGCAAGGCCGTTCTGTCCGCCGACATCGTCGCCGGGAAAAATATGCACGCGGCCCAGGCCGCGGAGCAAAACGTACTCGGCGGTCCAGCGACCGACGCCCGCAAGCGCGCACAGCCGTCTGATCGCCTCCGAATCGTCCAGAGCCTCGAGCGAGCTGAAGTCGCGATCGCGCGGATTCATCGCGACGCGCGCGAGATCGATCAGGTAGCGTCCTTTGGGGCGGGAAAGGCCCAATGCTCGCAGTTCATCCGGAGTGCTTCGCACCAGCAGCCGCGGCTCTGGGAAAGAATGAGTCGCGACGCCATCGCATTCTGCCTCGAGTCCATATGCTCCTGCGACCCGGTTGAGCACGTGAAGGCCGGCGATCAGTGAAACCAGTTGGCCGCTGATCGCGTTGCCGAAGGCCTCGAAGACGGTTGGGAAGCGCGGCGGTTTCATCCCCGAGAGGCGCGCGACGATAGGCGTCAGAACCGGATCGCGCTCTGCGATTCGATAGAACGGCGCGAGGTCGCGCTCGAGGCCGAGAGTCCGCGCGACTATCGATTCGATCTCTGAGCGCCCGGTGCGAGTCGCGGCCGGACCGGTCGCGGTTATCCCGATCTCGGGGCGTGCGCCCGCGCGGAGTTGCCGCACCGCGAGCGCTACAGGCTTGCCGCCGATCGTGAGGACGCGGCGCCATACGCCAGCGTCGAAGCGGTCGATCGTGTTGTGCGGGCGGCGGCGGAGCGCCCACACTGTTAGGTCGAGGCGAAACGGCGCTCGCGCGCGGAGTGTGAGTTCGAGGCGAGCCACGGCTCGCCTATTCGTCGCCGGTTCCCGAGCGGCCTTCGATCGCGCGCACGCGGCGAAACAGCTCCGGCAGCCGCCACCAGAGGGCGGCGTAGCGGCGGTAATACTTCATGTCGGCGTGAGGAGTGCCGGCGACGATCGCGTCATTCGGAATCTGGCCGTGAAGGCCGGACTGGGCCGACGCAAGCACGCGGTCGCCGATCTTCGCATGATCGGCGCATCCGACCTGTCCGCCGAATTGGCACCATTTGCCGATCGTCGTCGAGCCCGCGATTCCGACATGCGCGGCGAAGCGCGAGTATTCGCCGATTTCGCAGTTGTGCCCGATATGCACCTGATCGTCGAGCTTGACCCCGCGATGCAGAATCGTCGCGCCGAGCGTCGCGCGATCGACGGTCGATTTCGCGCCGATTTCGACTTCGTCTTCCAGCACCACGATTCCCACTTGCGGAATCTTGATCAGGCCGCCCGCGTTCTCGACGAAGCCGAAGCCGTCGGCGCCGATCACCGCGCCGTCGAGCAGCGTGACGCGATTTCCAAGCGAGCATCCCTCGCGCACGACCACGTGGCTATGCGCGATGAAGTCGTCGCCGATCTGCACGTTCGGATAAATCACGGCGTGCGGATGCAACACCGCGCGCGCGCCGATCGTGACGCCGGCGCCGATCACCGCGAACGCGCCGATCGACGCGCCTTCGCCGATTTTCGCATCGGGCGCGATTTTCGCGGTCGA
>DATKSB010000013.1:0-2497 GCA_035531855.1 Binataceae bacterium (SeqCode) | reverse complement strand
TGGGCGGCGTGCTCGAGCGCTACGGTTTCGGCGGGCGCTGGGCGTTTCTGGATTCCGTGCGCGAGGAGTACGTCGGGATGTCGCGCGTGCGCTGCCTCGAACTTATCCGCGGCGCTGACGCTGTGATCAATCTGTGCGGCGCAACCGAGCCGCGCGAGGAGCATCGCGCCGCGCGCTGCCTGATCTATCTCGAAACCGATCCCGGCACGTTTCAGATTGAGTACTCGCGCAAGATCCCGCCCGCGGTGGAGTTCGCGTCGGCGCACAAACTGTTTTTCACTTACGCCGCCAATATCGGCGCGCCCGATTGCAAACTTCCGGCGGCGGGAATCGATTGGCATACCACCCGGCCTCCGGTGCTGCTCGACGATTGGCCCACCGGCGTTGGCCCGGCCAAGCCGCGCGCGTTCACCACGGTTGGAACCTGGCGCAACCACGGCAGCGATTTGGTGATCGGTGGCGATACCTACTATTGGTCCAAGCACGTAAACTTTCAGCGGATGCTCGAAGTCGCGCGCGAGGCGGCGCAGCCGATCGAGATCGCGACCGATCTCAATTCCGGTCCCGACTACGACGCCGCGCTGGCGGGCGGATTCTCGATCACGCCGGTGATGCCGATGTCGCTGGATATCGATGCGTATCGCAACTATATCAGCACCTCACGCGGCGAGTTCACCGTCGCCAAAGATATCTACGCACGCACCCGCTCCGGATGGTTCAGCGACCGCAGCGTATGCTATCTGGCGGCGGGACGTCCGGTCGTGACCCAGCGCACGGGATTTGAGAAGTTCGTGCCCGAGGGCGAGGGACTTCTGGGTTTCGACACCGCCGGCGAAGCGGCCGATGCGATCGGGCGCGTCAACGCGGACTATGCGCGGCATGCGCGCGCGGCGCGCGAGATCGCGGCGGAATATTTCGGCGCCGCGAAGTTGCTCGGTGCGATCGCCGAAGTCATCCGGATTTAGAAGTCACCGGGACTTGGAAGTCATCGGAATATAGAAGTGATCGGGGTATAGAAGATCTTCGGGGTGTAAGCGATGCGGTCAACGCCGCTGCAATTGATTCTCGGCTTCTGGGCGATCCATTCGGATCTGCGCGATTCCGCCGAATCGATCGCGATTCTGGCGGCGCTGCTGGCCGCCTTCGCGCTCAGGCGGCGGCGCTCTTCGATCAGCTCGAACACCTTCGTGCTGATCGCCGCCGGCCTGATCCTTGATGTAGCCTCGACTTTGATTCCGCGTCGCGATATCGCCGAAAAGATCGCCGCCGCCGCGCTGGTCCTGTTCCTGTTCGGAGTAATCCGGCTCCTGCTCGAAGCCCTTGACGGCCTCACGCGGCGCGGGCGCGCGCACTTTTCGACGATCTTCAAAGACCTCGTGATGTTTGTGCTGTGGGCGGTGGTCGCGGGCGTCGTCTTGTACACCGACTTCGGCTTTCAGCCGCTATCGATCCTGACTACCACCACCGTGGTTGCCGCGGTGGTCGGCCTGGCGCTGCAGGAATCGCTCAGCAACGTGTTCAGCGGCCTGATGCTCCAGCTCGGCAAGCCGTTCGAGCCGGGCGACTGGGTGCGCGCGGGCAACTATATCGGCCGGGTGCGCGGAATCGGATGGCGCTCGACCACCGTGGTCACCCGCGCCAACGAGCGGCTCGAGGTTCCCAACGCGCTGGTCAGCAAAGATGTGCTGGTGAACTTCGGCGGTGCGATCGGCGATGAGATCTCGATCGGAATCGCCTACGACGTGCCGCCCAATCGCGTGCGCGAAGTGCTGGTCAAAGTGCTGCACGATATTCCGCACGTGCTGCGCGACCCGGCGGTGGAGGTGATGCCGTGGGAATACGGCGAGAGCGCGATTCGTTACCGGATAAAATTCTGGATCGACGATTACGCGCTGCAGGAGCGCGTCCATTCCGAAGTCGTATCGAGTCTGTGGTACGCGCTGCGCCGCAATCGGATCGATATCCCCTATCCGATGCGCACGCTCGAGTTGCGCCGCGAACGCCGGGTGCGTATCGGCGCGGGCGAGGCCGAATACGAAGCCGAGATCATGGCCGAGCTGCGCAAAGTTCCATTCCTGGCCGAACTGACCGACGCCGACTTCCGCTTTCTCGTGCCCACCGTGCAGGTGCATCAGTTCGGCGCGGGCGAGGTGCTGGTGCGCAAGGGCGAGCCGGGCGAAACCATGTTCATCGTGCGCCGCGGCACGGTCGAGATAATCGGAACCGCGCAGGACGGGACCGAGCGCCATCTTGCCTACGGCGGCGCGTCGCAGATTTATGGCGAGGGCGCGCTCTTAAACGGAGATCCGCGCAACGCGACGATCAAGGCGGTGACCGACACCGAGGTGCTCGAGATGAACCGTGAAGGCTTCGCCCGCCTGTTCCGCGAGCATCCGAAAGCCGCGGAGGCGATCAGCGAAATCGTCGCGCAGCGCCAGCTCGACCGCGAAAAAACGCTCCACGTCGATCAACATGGGGATGGCAAGATGACCCGCGC
>DATKSB010000012.1:0-3256 GCA_035531855.1 Binataceae bacterium (SeqCode) | reverse complement strand
AGCGCGGGAAATCCGCCGGAGATATCGATCTCGACTTCGACCGGGTACGCATCGACGCCCGCAAGTGCGCTCGAAATAACGCTAGCTAGCAACCGGACCCCCTTTGCGCGCAGTGACCGCCGCAAGCAACTCTAGCGCAATAAGGGGTACCGCGCGAAGTGGGACCGCCGCAGCTTCGCTTTTAGATCGCCACGATTACAGCCAGACCACGCCCGAGGCGATCAGCTCCTCGCGCTCGGCGCGGCTCAGGCCGAGAATTTCGCCGAGTACGTAGTCGTTGTTCTCGCCGACGTCGGGGCCGGTCGATCTGACCACGCCGGAGCCGCTCGTGATGCGAAATGGGATTCCGGTCACTTGAGTTGCGGCGCCCGCGGCGGTCGCGACCGTCGGCCAGAAGCCGCGCTCGCTGAGCTGGGGATCGCGCGCGCACAGATCGATTCCGTTTTCGACCACGCCCGCGGCGACGCGCGCGGCCTGCAGCGCCGCCATCGCGTCTTCCGGCGAGCGCTCGGCGGTCCATCGCGAAATATGCGCGTCGAGCTCCGCGCGATTCCTGATCCGCAGATAGAGCGTTTGAAATTTTGGCTCGCTGGTCCACTCGGGTGAGCCGAGCGCCGCGGCGAAGCGTTCCCATTCGGCCTGCGTATGCACCGAAATCGCGAGCCAGCGATCGTCGTCGGCGGCGCCGCCGGGCGCGTCAGCTTTGCGCGCATGGCATTTGTATATTCCGTGTGGCGCGGCGGGAGCTTCCTGCGAATCGTAGCCGAACGGTTTTTGCTCGCGTCCGTTGACGGAGATATCCAGCAGGGAAGGACCGATAACCGCGGCGACCGCCTCGAACTGCGACAGATCGACGAACTGGCCGCGCCCCGTCTGCTTGCGGCTCCACAGCGCGGCAAGCGCCGCAAGCGCGCCGGTGTATCCACCGCACATGTCGGCGTAGGAATATCCGTAGCCCGCGGGTTCGCCGTCCGCCTCCGCCATCAGCATCGTATATCCGGTCAGCGCCTGGAGCGTCGGTCCGTAACTGACGTAGCTCGAGCGCGGGCCGGTATGCCCGAGACCAGACATGCTGACGCAGATAATGTCGGGTTTGATTTTTTTGAGACTCTCGTAATCCATCCCCCACGCGCGCATCACGCGGGCCGAGAAATTATCCATCACGAGATCGGATTTCGCCGCGAGCTTGCGCGCGAGTTCGACGCCGCGCGGGTCGCCCATGTTGATCGCGGCGGAGAGCTTGCCGCGATGCAGGTCGCACTGCAGCCCGAGCTTGCGATTGCCCATCGGCGCGGGATTCTTGCGCTCGACCTTGACCACTTGCGCGCCATGATCGGCGAGAATCCGGGTCGCAACGGGGCCAGCGACGACCCAGGTGAAATCGAGCACGCGAATTCCTTCGAGCGGCAGCGGCGGCATCGTCAGATAACTCCTTCCGCCGCGAGCGCCGCGAGTTCGTCCAGCGCAAGCTCGAGCTCGCCGTGCAGGATGTCGCCCGAATGCTCTCCCACCAGCGGCGGGCGGCGATACACCCTCCACGGCGTGCCGTTCATCACGTACGGAGCGCCGGGATAGCGAATCGTGCGGCCGAGCTCGGGATGCTCGACTGCGACGAAGAAGCCGCGCGCCGCGAGCTGCTCATCGTCGAACAGCGCCTCAGGCTTGCGCACGGTCGCGTAGGGCTGGCGCAGAAGCTGCGCGCGTTCCAGCAATTCGTCGCGCGGGTACTCCTTCACCCAATCGTCGAGCACGTCGAACAGATGCTCCGCCATCAGATAGCGATGCAGCACCTGGTCGTAGGCGGGATCGTCAAGGTCCTGCGCTTTGCCGTCGGCTTTGACCCATTCGATAAGCGAGGTCCAATCGCCGAGCGTACAATGCATGATATGCCCGTCGCGGCATCGCCCGACGCGGAAGAATCGGCTCCAGTGCAGCGTGCCGCGGCGCGGCTCGGCGATTTTATTTTCAAAGTAGCTGCCTGCCACGTGCTCGACGGCGGCCGCCGTCGCCTCCTGCATCGAGAGGTCGATCCACGCGCCCGCCCCCGAATGGTCGCGCGCGAAGAGCGCGCACAACGCGGCGATCGCGCCGTAATGCGCCGAAGAATGATATGCCTGCAATCCCAGAGGACGCACCGGTGCGCGGCCCGGGAATCCGTTGACGTAGAGCATCCCGGAAAGCGCGTTCAGCACGGTGTCGTCGGCCTTGAAATCGCGGTACGGACCGGTCTGGCCGAACGGTGCAATCGACAGAAGGATCAGCGCGGGATTTTCGCGCCGCAGATCGTCGTAGCCGAGCCCGAGCCGCGCCATCGTGCCCGGTGCGAAGCTCTCGATGACGATATCGGCGGAACGCGCGAGCTTACGCAGGACTTCCGCGCCCTCCGGATGATGCACATCGAGCGTGAGCGCGCGCTTGTTCAGATTGTAGAACCAGAAAAACAGCGAGCGATCCGGATGCGGAACGTCGTCCACGAAAGGACCGATGCGCCGCGCGGCGTCGCCGCCGGGCGTCTCGATTTTGATCACGTCGGCGCCGAGGTCGGCGAAGATCCGGGCGCATAGCTGCGCGCGATAGTCCGTCAGATCGAGAACGCGGAGTCCAGCGAGCGCGCCGGGAGGATTCACTTTTCGATTTTGCGGGGCGCCTGGCCCAGCCGCTCGATCGCGAACGGGCTCGTGTCGAGGGTCGCCGGAATTTCTTGCAAGACTTCGTTGTGCCGTCCGGTGCGTTTGCCGCCGCGGACGCGGATCGTCTCGAAGCTGTCGGGGTTCACGTAGCGGACACCGAGAACGCAGGGTTTGGCCTGTCCGTCTTCATCGACGGGGACCTCAGCGGGCCCGGGCCTATCGAAGTATGTGACTTTTCTGATGGACATCTTGTTGCCAATGCTCCTGCGCCGATGATCATACGAAGCCCGCCCGAGTTATTCAAACGGGAAGTCAGATAGAAATGGCCGAAGCCTACTTTGTGGCCAATTGGTAGCTCACTAGGGAAAGGCCGGGAATGTCGTCGAAGTCTTTGCGATTACGTGTCAGGAACCTGATGAGACACGCATACCCCTCTTAATCGTCTCGGTGCCAGGCCCGCGCTTGCGGGCGTCTGATTCCCAACTGACGGCCGCGCCGTCGGATAACGTCCGGTAGAGATCCGCCATCACCTCCAACGCAGTCTGATGTCCGGGGGAAGCGACCAGCTTCGCAACGCGGCGCGATCCGTGCTCGATGATCAGCTCGCCACCTTCGGCAGCCAGTTG
>DATKSB010000011.1:0-42557 GCA_035531855.1 Binataceae bacterium (SeqCode) | reverse complement strand
CTTTACGCGATCGATCAGGGGCTGCAAGTCGGTGTTATCGACCAGCGCGCTGGCCATTCGAATCGGGTCGCCGAAGAAGAAGCGCTCGTAGAGCACCTGCCTGCCCGCGAAGGCGCTCGTGGCCGCGTCGGCCGCCAGACGGTAGAGCGCTACGCGGTCGCGCGCGTCGGAGTCGGCGGATTTGAAGTAGCGCTCGATATCGCCGCGCTCGGCGGGGTTGGCGAAGTCGGCATCCTGCGGCGTCGCCATCAGCGAGGACGAGCTGCTGAGCTGAATTATTTCGATCATCCTGGGGTACAGGCGCGGAAACAGGTTGCGCGCGGTGTCGAGCGGCGCGCGTGCGGGAACGCATACGCCCCATTTATCGACAACGGCGTCGGCTTCGGCGGCGCGCAGGCACGCGCGCATCGTTTCGGTCGTGGTGATCATCTCCGCCAGCCGCTCGCGCACGTGCTGGAGCGGCATCGCGTCGCTGGCCTGCGCGATTCGCGCGGCGAGGCCGAGAATAAATTCGCTCTTGGCGACATTTTTCACCACGACCTGATGCATCATGTGCACCACCGCGTTGGTCGCGCCGTAGAGCGCGTTGCAGCGGGCTACATCGCCGCACAAAAACACGCGCTCCCACGGGATCAGCACGTTGTCGAAAATGACGACGCAATCCATCTCCTCGAAGCGGCTCGCAAGCGGTGCGTCGAATTTCGAGCGCGCGAGATCGTAGCTGTCGCGGCAGATAAAGCGCAGGCCGCTTGCGTTGCAATTGATCGCGAAGGAGAGCGCGTAGGGCTCGGCCGCGGCGTCGGCTTTCAGAACGGTCGAGGGAAACACGAGCAGCTCCTCGGACATCGGCGCCAGCGTCGCCAGCATGCGGCATCCGCTGACCACGATTCCGCCTCGAGTTTTTTCTACCAGGCGCAGCGCCAGATCGGCGTCGGTATTTCCCGCCCATCCCTGGGCGCGGCTCGCCCGCGGATTCACCAGCGTATGGGTCGCGCACCAATCATGGTCGCGCGCCTGCCGGCAGTAGCTCTGGATATTGTCGCCGAAGCGCGGGTCGCTGTCGGCAAAGAACTCGTGCGCGGCAGCCATCGCGGCGATACTGACGTTCAGGTAGTCGGGCGTGCGGCCCATGAAGCCGCCGCTGAAGTTCGCCCACGCCGCCATCATCCGCGAGCGCTTGCGCAGCTCCTCGGGCGTCCTGGGCTGCTGAAACGACAGCCCCACGCGGCCGCCGTCGTCGGTGCGAAAGGTCATCGCCTCGGGATGCTCGCTCTGCATGTCGTAGAGCGAGGCGAGCGAATGCGCGCAATTGCGGAACGCGCGATGAGTCGTCACATCGGTGACGCGCTCACCGCCGAGAAAGATTTCCGCGCCAAGTTTCTTGAGCGACGAAAGATAATTATTTCCCGACCGCGCACCCATCAGCGGCATCCTTCGCCTTTCATGTTTTGCCCAGTCATTCCCGATTCTCCGCGAGTTCGATGCTGTTTGGAATCGCTAGAAAACATGGATTTCGTCTCGAAGAACATCGGAGGCGACGTGGGCTTTGAGCTTATCGCGCAGCGCAACTTCAATCCCGTGTGGAACCAGCTTCTGAATCTCGGCGACTATTCCCGCGTAGTCGAACAGGTCTATGCGTTGCCGCGGGTCGAGATCGAGAAGCAGATCGATGTCGCTGTCCGGGCGCTCGGTTCCGCGGGCAGTCGAACCGAAAATCGACAGGTGCGTCACGCCGAGCTTTTGAAGATCGGGTGCCGCCCTGCGGAGAACGCGAATCACTGCGGAGAGCCTCCGCGAGTTGGCTAAAGTATGAAGCGCGGGTTTCATTGCTTGTCCCTGTCGATCAGCGGGGCGCGAAATGGAAGATTGATTGGCCGGTGCCTATCGCTGCTTCGTAGCGGCCGAATTGTTCGCCGGGCCAGTTCCACGCCGCGCCGCCCATCGCTGCCGCCATGATTAGATAATGCGAAAAGCGGCCCTCGGGCGAGCAGTGCGCGCGAAAGTCGGCGGCCGATTCCAAAACCTCGCGATGATTGCCCTCGCGGAACCACTGCATGATCTTTTCGTCGTACAGGCGGTTCGCGGTCGAGCTGATGTCGGCGGGCGCGGCGGATGCGTGCGCGAGGATTCGGTCGTAGTCCCAGAAGCGATGCGACATCCCGCCGGAAGCGACAATCACGACGCGGCGGTCCAATTGCGCGATCGCTTCACCCATCGCGACGCCGAAAGCGAGGTCGTTCTCGACCGACGAAATCTGGCACACGCCCATCGAGAGCACGCGGCGGCGCGCGCCGGGATTGAAATAGTACATCACGTTGAGGGTCGGATAATGGAGCGGGAGATTGCGATGCGCCGACGCGATCGCGCGCATCCCGCGCGCTTTCTCGGCGGCCTCGATCGCGCGCGCCAGCTCGGGGTCGCCGCGGTAGTCGTACTCGAGGTCGTGGAGCATCTGCGGCAGCTCCTCCGAGGTGTAGACGCCGGCCAGCCGCTCGTGCGCGTTCAGGATGTACTCGAGTGTCGTGAACCAATGCGTATCGATCACCAGGAACGTGTCGAAGTCGAGATCGTGCAGACGCTTGCGCTCGAGCGCGGGCATCGCATCATAGAAGGTCGTGACGTTGTTGCCCATGTAGGCTTTGCGCTCGGCCGGATCGGTGATCATCAGGCGCGGTACGTGGGTGGTGAAGATTGCGCCGACGATTTCACCCATCGCGATTCTCCTTCTCCGGCTCCGCACCGTACGCCACGCACACCAGCTTGGGCTCGGTCCAGAACTCGAGCGCGTAACGGCCGCCCTGGCGGCCGAGCCCGCTCATTTTGGCGCCGCCGAACGGAGTGCGCAGGTCGCGCAGAAAAAAGCTGTTGACCCAGACCATCCCGGATTTGATTCGTTCCGAGACGCGCAGCGCGCGCGGCAGATTCTCGGTCCATACGTATGCGGCCAGTCCGAACGCGGTCGCGTTCGCCATCGCGATCGCCTGCGCCTCGTCGTCGAAGCGCTCGACGGTCAGGACCGGGCCGAAAATCTCTTCGGTGATCGCGCGCGAGGCCGGCGCGGCGTGGTCGAGAATCGTGGGCAGATAGTAAAAGCCCTCGCGCGGGAGTTCCGGAGCGCGGCCTCCGCACAGAATCTCGGCGCCGCCCGCGACCGACTCAGTGACGAAGCCGTGAACGCGCTCGCGATGCCCGGCCGAGATGAGCGGGCCGTACTCAGTGTGCTGGTCGAGCGGATCACCGATCTTCAGGCGGCGCACTTCGTCAAGCAGCAGCGGCAGGAAATCCTCCGCGGCTCTGCGCTCGATCAGCAGGCGCGAGCCGGCGACGCACGATTGTCCCTGGCTGCGGAAAATCGAGCGCGAGACGCCGGCCGCGGTTTCGCGCAGGTTGGCGTCGGCAAAAACCAGGTTGGGAGATTTGCCGCCGAGCTCGAGGGTCACGCGCGCCAGCCGCTCGGCCGCGGCCGCCATGACCTTGCGCCCGGTCGCGGCGCCGCCGGTGAAAGCGATCGCATCGACGCCCGGATGCGCCGCGAGCGCGGCGCCGGTTTCGCCGAGTCCGGTGATGATATTGAGCACGCCCGCGGGAAGTCCGGCTTCGGCCGCGATCTCGCCGAGCGCGATCGTCGTCAGCGGCGCAAGCTCGCTCGGCTTGACGACGCAGGCGTTGCCCGCGGCGAGGCACGGACCCAAATTCCACGTCGCGAGCATCAGGGGTGAATTCCACGGAATGATAATCGCGCCGACGCCGAGCGGAGGCCGCTCGGTGATATTCATCAGGCGCAAGTCGCGGCCCATGAATTTGGCGTCGCCGAGGGCGGATTCCTGCGTCCAGGATTGCATCGCGGCGGCGAAGAAGCGCAAGTTTTTTGCCGCGCGCGCGACATCGTGGCCGACACATTCTGCGATCGGTTTGCCGACGTCACGCGCTTCGAGCGTGCCGAGCTCGCGCGCGCGCCGTTCGATTCCGTCTGCCATCCGGCCCAGGATCGCTGCGCGCGCCTCCAGCGGCATCCGCGGCCACGGACCGTTGTCGGCGGCCGCGCGCGCGGCGGCGACAGCGCGATCCACGTCGTCGGTAACGGCATCGTGGATTTGCGCGAGCTGGCGGCCGGTCGCAGGCTCGAGATCGGCGATGCGGCGCGAGGACGCGGAATCGACGTAAGCTCCGCCGACAAAGAGTCTGGTTTCCATCTTGCGGCTCCCGTCAGGCGCGCGCGCGAGTGCGCGCGTGCGCGTCAATGGTAGCTCGAACCATAGCGCAGTCACGGCTGCGCTTCATGCCCGATCCCGTTTGAAGGTTGACGGAATAGGGCGGTGGTTTTAATCTCGGGAGCACATCCGCGTGGCCGAAAATCCGAAAATCGTTCCGCTCTTCCCGCTGCCGAACCTGGTGATGTACCCGGGCACGCAGGTTCCGCTGCACATCTTTGAGCCGCGCTATCGCGAGATGGTTGCCGACGCGGCGCTCGGCGACGGGATGATCGGGATGATCCTTCTCAAGGGCGACTGGGAGCGGGAGTATCACGCGTTTCCGGATATCTTCGAGGTCGGATGCGCCGGCAAAATCCGCGACTTGGTGCGGCTCGAAGATGGCCGCTACAACCTGACGCTGGAAGGCTTCGCCGAGTTTCGGGTGCTGCGCGAGATTCGCGAGAAAGCCTATCGGCAGGCAGAAGTCAGTTGGTGTCCGGTTCCGCCGGGTGCGCTCGATTGTGACTTCGAGACGATGGAGTCGCTGCGCGAGGTGCTGTTCAACTATCTGGGCGATCCTGCCAAAGAGGCATGGCGCACAATCGTCGAGCAGCGCGGGCTGCGCGGCGTGGCGCTGATCAACTTCCTGTGCTTCCATCTGGACGTAAGTCCGATCGAGAAGCAGACGCTGCTCGAGGCGCTGTCGGGAAGGGTTGATTGTTTGCTCGACGTGCTTACCTTTAAGCTAGAGGAACGCAAGCTCGGGCCTACAGGACCGCGGGGCGGACCCGACACGGTGCAGTAGAAACCGGGCGCAGGAAGGGCAAGCCGCAGGCTGCATCGTGACGTGGCAGATCTGCTACTTTCCGGCTGCAAACATCGGATTGTGACACGGAAATGGAGATAGGCGTAGCCGAAATGTTACGCTGTGTCGCAAACGGGTTAGCGGCGAGAGAGAGTTTTCGCGTTTTGCATAACGCGGAATTCTTCGCGGAATGCGAAGACCTAGGCAAAAGTTTCAACAAGTAGCGGAGCTAATCTTCTCTGAAGCCCGCGTATCTCCTTAAGTAAACTACTTTCACCCAATTGGCGTGCAGTAGGCATAGGAATTGCTAATACCAAGGGAACTTAACTGATTAACACCCCTAGCTCTTGCGTGTAATGTCAAACTGACGCAGCGGGTCGGGTGGAGCGGAAAGCATCATGGAATGGGAAAATACAGCATTGGGATCACTCTTTGTACCCGACGTTTTGACGCCTGAGCAGTTTTACGACAGCCGACGCGACGATAGCTCGATCCGTCCGGTCAAGAAGCTGATGATGGCGATTCTTGAGGACGCCTTGCGTTGCTTTCAAAACAACGCCGACGCCAAGAACGGTTCGCGCA
Source organism: Binataceae bacterium (SeqCode) (assembly GCA_035531855.1). Classification (GTDB taxonomy): domain Bacteria; phylum Desulfobacterota; class Binatia; order Binatales; family Binataceae; genus JBARDN01. Next base: position 36,977 of record DATKSB010000011.1, on the reverse strand, counting down.
AGCGGCTGTTCCAGGAAGCCGAGCAGTGGCTCTGCGGAGAAGGTGGCGAAGGTCCATTTTCGTTCGAGACCGTATGCGAAACGCTCGGAATCGAGCCGGGGTTCCTGCGCAACGGATTGCGCGACTGGCGCAGCCAGCAGCTCGCCGGAATCTCGACGCGGCGTCTTGCGCGACGTTCGCCGGTGGTTCGCAGCGGCCGAATCAGCGCGCCGTCACGGCGTGACGGCAAGCGCGCGGCGCGAGCCAATTAGGGCGCGCCCGCCGACTCTGCCCGCTGGTCGAATAAAAAGCTGAATCTAAATAGACGACGGCGCAGCGTGTATCAGATACACGCTGCGCCGTCGCGTTTCCGCTACGAATTGGAGCGCGCGGTATCGCGGCCGTAAGCCTCAGGCTTACGCCACGATACCGCGCCCCAATAAGACCGGTTAATGGCTCGCAGGGGGTGCTGAAGGCGGCGCCATGCCACCACCAGCGGCTCCTCCCGCTGCTGGCGCCGCGCCTGTCTTCGGTACATAGCCCGCAGGCGGAGGAGGTACGAATCCCTTCGGCTGCTGCTGAACCCAGGCCATGCAGGCAGGAATGTCTTCTTCGGCGACAGACTCCTGCGCCATGATCTGCTGATCGGTCCAGCCGTGGATTTTCTCCTCGTGAACTCCCGGACACTTAACCCTGAGGTTAAAGTCGCGAGAGACTCGCGAAGAATCCGCGCTGGCCGTCTGCTGACCCGCCTCGCCTCCTGCCGCCGCACCCGTTGAGGTACCGGCGCTGCTGCTGCCGCCACCGGTGCTTGCGCATCCCGCGGCGAACATAACTGCCAGCCCACCGGCCAGCAACATCCCTATCGTGCGTCTCATGGCATCCTCCTTCACTCTGGGGGCCTCCCCCGATAACTAGGCCCGCACGGCCGATCCGCCACCCAAGTCAAAGCAGCGTCAAAATACACCTAATGAAAAATTTAGCAAACCCCTAGTAACATATTTATAAGGCCTGGAAAAGTACTCGATTATCACGCTCGACTTTACGGGCGCGTCCTTCAATCCGGGCATACTCGAGATGCGCCAGGGTTTCAAAGGTCGCCGCCATCACGTGAAAGATCGGTCTCTCTTCGCCGCCGAAGACTTGTTGCGCCACCTCGAACGCGGTCTGTGGTTTATTGCGCACCAGATCGAGCATCTCGGCTTCGCGATAGCGATGATGCTCGATGATCTGATTGGCGCGATGCCGATGGTCCTGATAGACGCCGCCGTGAGCGGGCAAAATGAGTTCGGCGTCGAAGCGCTGGACCTTTTTTTGCGAATCGATAAAGTCGCCGAGCGGATTCGCGCTCGCGTCGGCGTCGGGATAAATTCCGACGTGCGGCGTGATCTTCGGCAGCAGATGATCACCGACGATCATCACCTTTTCCTTGCGCAAGTAGATTACGTTGTGCCCCGGCGAGTGGCCCGGCGTCCAGATGACCTCGAACTCGCGATCGCCAACCTTAATCACGTCGCCGTCGTCGATGAAATGATCCGGCTCGGTCACCGGAAAATACATCTGCGTGCCCATCCACGCCGGGCGCATCCCAGCCGAGGAATGCTCGGCGATCGGAAAGCCGTGCTTTTCAAAAAACGGCTGCGACTCGGGGCGATCGGCGGGCCCCATCTTGCCGAAGAACAGCATCCGATCGGCGCGCGCCGCTTCGAGCCGATGAATATGCGTCACCGCATGGCTGCGGCGGCGAATTTCTCCGGATGCGCCGAAGTGATCGATATGATGATGGGTCGCGATCAGCGTGTCTAAATCTTCCAGCTTGATCCCGACCTGGGTAAACGCGTCCTCAAGCGCGGCGATACTGTCGGGGGAATTCATCCCCGTATCGATCAGCGCCCACGCGCCGTGACAATCAACCAGGTACACATTGATGATCGTCGGCCGCATCGGCAGCGGCAGAAAGATCTCGTAGATACCGGGATGAACCTCGACGATTTTTGATGCCATCAACTTCTCAGTGGCCGGCTTCGCTGAACGTGATGTTCTTGCGATCCGGCGCCGGTTGCGAGCCTCGATGATGTGTACGCGCAGCGCTAAAGCGGCGCGTCACTCGTGCAACTCATCCTTGATCTGGAAGGTCGCCTTGATTCGCACTTTCCAGCGCACGACCTTGCTGTTCTCAATCGCGGCGGCCACGTCTTCGACATGCACGCTGTGGATGCCCGAGATGGTCACCCCGGCGCGCGCCACCGCGATCTGTACCGCGTCCTCGACCGAGTTGGACGAGATGCCGGTTAGCTCGATGGTTTTTTCGACCATAATTTCTGAGCTCTCTTCGCACCCCGCGCGCGCGGAATAATTGACGCGCTAACGAGTGCGGCGCTACGCTTCTCTATGCGTGGTGTTAGCGCACGCGGCCCTGCGACACAAGGTGAGTGGCCGCGCGCCGATACGACGACGCCACGCAAACCCGATCATGCACCAGTCTTTTCCGGAGATGCCGCCGCGCAATCATGCCAGTGAAAATCGAATCGCCTGACGCTCAAAACGGACTCCTCGAATTCATAACTTTCGCCGACCGGGTGCGTCCGGAGCTGTCCGCGCGGTGGCCCGCCGCGATCGACATGCAGCTACCGATGCTGATGGGATTGTCGGCGTTCATGGCGGGCAAGCCGATCCGCGCGTTCGTCGCACGCGAGGGCGGCGAGGTCGTCGCGCGCGTGGCGGCGGTGCTCGATCCGGAGTACGCGCAGCGCTGGGGCGAGAAGCTCGGGCATCTGCTGTTTTTCGAGGCCGCCGCCGGCGCGGATGGCGCCGCACGCGCGGTGCTCGACGCGGGGTGCGAATGGCTGCGCGGGCAGGGCGCCGTCGCGGCGCGCAGCGGATTCTATCTGCCGCTCGACATGCCGTTTGTGATCGACGAATACGATGCGCTGCCGCCGAACATGATGCGCCAGAATCCGGACTACTATCATTCGATGATCAAGGACGCGGGCTTTTTCTGCGAGAAGGGGATGGTCGATTACAAAATCGAAGTGACGCCGGATTTGATCGCGCGTTACCAAAGCGCGCTCGAAGCGGCGCGCCGCGCCGGCTTCGAGCTCAAGACGCTGGCGGAAATTCCGCAGGAAAAGCGCGCCGGCGAGTTCGGTCCCGCGTTCAACGAGGCGTTCTACAATCATTGGGGCTACGTCGTCTCGAACCAGGAAGCGATGACCGAGATGATGATCTTCGTAGAGCTGATGGGCGGGTTGGACACTTCGATTTGCGCGTACCAGCGCGGGCAGGTCGTCGGCACGCTGATGGTCGTGCCCGAAGAGACCGCGCACGCGAAACTGCTGCCGGGCCGGGTGATCAAGGATTCCGAGAAGCTGAATTTTCTCGGGATCGGAGTGCGCGAGCCTGCGCGCGGACGTGGGTTGAATATCGCCATGGCGGCGCAGGCGTATTTGACGCTTATCGATCGCGGCGCGAAATATCTCAGCTACACGCTGGTAGTCGATGACAACTGGCCCTCGCGCCGCACAGCGGAAAAGCTCGGGGCAAAGGTCTGCGCGAACTACGTAGTTTACCGCCGCAACTTCCGCGCGTGAAATAAAGAAACGGCGCGGCGATTGGGCCGCGCCGTTTTTGAACTTGCGGGTCAGGCTACCTTCAGAATGCTCTGAGGATATTGCTCGTTGGGGTCGACACCAGGCTGCATCTCGTAAAGCACGGACTTGTCCACCACCAGCTCGCCGTCGTCGCCGACAGTGATCTTGAAGCGATCCATAGGACGCGGCGCCGGTCCTTCGAAATTCAGGCCGCTGATGTAATAGCCCGAACCGTGGCACGGGCACTTGAACTTCTGCTCGGCTTTGAGCCATCGCGGGGTGCATCCGAGATGCGTGCACTTGGCAAAGATTGCGTAGAAGCCGGCCTTGGTGCGGATGATCCAGGTACGGAAATCCTGCTTGTATTTCTCGCTGACTTCACCGACCACGTAGTCGCTCGGAAAGCCGGCCTTGAATTTCGACGGCGGCAGGAACAGCACGCGCGGAAATGCCGACCGCACCGCGGCGAGCAGGCCGATGGTCGTGACCGCACCGAAGCCGCCCCATCCGAGCCGGCCCAGAAAATCGCGCCGGCTCCATAGCGAGCCAATCTCCGCTTTTTCCTTGTCGCGTTTGGCGCGTTCGCGCGCCTGTTCATCGGCGCGCCACTTCGCCAATTCAGCCGGATCGGTTGGAGCTTTGCCTTTAGATGCCGCAGCCATTTGAAAACCTCATGGCCTCCGAGTCGAAACGAGCCGGATTAGGCCCGCCCATTTAGTTAGACGTTATCGATTAGAAGAAATTCTAACCCGCTCAGGTGGATGATTTCAAGGAAACCGCGATCCGCCGTGGAATCTCGCTTGATCGATCGCGGCTAATGCAGCGCCGGCTGACCCCGCGGTACCGCCGGTGAAGCGGCGCTTTGCGGTACCGCCGGCGTGACCGGAGGGAGCGGCTGCAGCGGAACCACTACAAAGTCGTGATGCTCGGTGCCGGTGCTATCGGTGATTTGGTCGGGCGGCGGCAGTTCGGCGATTGGCGGAACGGTCAGCTTTTCCCGATCGGTGGTGGCCCCGAGCACTGGAGCAAGGAAGGTATCGGTCGCGAGGTAGTGAAGCGGTCGCGCGATGCCCCATTCGAGCGCGAAGCCGATTGGCGCCAGGACGTAGCTGAGAAGCTTGAGCGGCTCCGAATCGTCGTCGGTATATTCCCCGGTATTCTGCTTATCCAGATCGCTGTATTGCGCGTGCGCAAAACTCGGCGCACACAATATCAAGGCCGCGCCCAGGAACATTGCCGCTCGTCGCATGGCATAAACTTTGGCCTCGAATCCTCGATCTGTCAACCGCGCGGCAGCCCGGCGATCGTGCGCGGACCCCGCTTGCGTTCATCCGCCGCGCCGCGCAATCTACCGCCATGCGATCCCGAAGGGGGAGATTACTGGGTGCGGGCGCGGCGATACTGACGATCGCGTTTCTGATGACGGCGCGCGCCAAGGCCGCCTCCAGCGCGGCGGCGGCCGGCGCGATCACGTATATCGGGGTTGACAACAACATCTACTACTGCCCGAGCGGATGCGCCAAGCCGGATTGCCTGACCTGCCCGATCGAGGGCGAACACGTGCGCCGCAACGGCGCCGGCTCGATCCGCGCCGCCGCATTTCGCGCCGCAGCGGAACCGACGCAGTCCGAGGAGCCCGCGAGCCAATACGGATGGCCGACGTTCTCGCCCGACGCCACGCGAATCGCCTACTCATCGATCACTCGCACTCGCGGCACCCCGGGAGTCAGCTTTGGGCTGTGGGTCTATGATCTGAAACAGCGCGAGGCGACCCAGATATTCGAGAGCAAGCATGAGAAGGTCGATTATATCTATTGGCTGCCCGACGGCCGCCATATCTCGTTTCTGCTGAACGAGCCGGCCGGCCTTTCGCTGATGATCGCGGAGGTAAAAGAGCACGCGCCAATCCGGATCGTGATGACCGGAGTGCCGGTGTACTTCGCGTGGGGACCCGCGCCCGGCCTTTTGGCGGCGCATGTGTCGGGTGCCGATTCTGAATCGAGCGAACGCGTCGAGCTGGTCACGCTGACGGAAACCAACCAGGTGGTGGACAAGGTGCTCTCGCACGGACGCTCTCCGTTCAAGGCGCCGTGCTGGTCGCCCGACGGAAAGCATCTGGCGTGGGTTGCGAACAATCACGCGGAGGCGAATCTGGTCGTAGCCGACGCCGACGCGCAGCATCCGCGCTCGATCGTGAGTCTGCCGATAGGCGACAATAGTTTCCAGTGGTCGCCCGACTCGCGGCATATCGCGTACGCAACCACGGTGATTCCGCACGACCCGACATTTCACGAGATCAAGCTGGTGGATATCGACGACGCGACTTCGCGTACCCTGACCCGCGACACGGTCGCGGCATATTTTTTCTCGCCCGATGCGCGCTACCTTGCCTTTATTGGGGTGCCGGAAGACAAGCCCTTTTACACTTGGGAACTGATCGACCTTAAGAGCGGAAAGAGCCGTGCGCTGGGTAATTTCGTGTCCACGCAGGAAGAGTCGGTTTCCTACCGCTTCTTTGACCAGCTCGCGCTCTCGCACAGCATCTGGTCGCCCGACTCGAAAGTGATCGTTTACGCTGGGGTGCGGCTATTGGCCGAACCGACCCAGGAGCTTCGCACAACGCCACCGCCGTCGGTGTGGAGTGTGCCGATCGACGGCAGCGCGCCGCACTCGATCGGCGAAGGCGTGGCCGCTTTTTACTCGCCCGCAGCGGAGAAGTAACCCAAACGCGCGCTATCGGCGCGGTGGGCGGAGCTGGCGGGCCGCGCCGGAGTCGGTGCCGGGAACGGCCGCAAGATCGTCGAGCTTGCGGTAGAGGGTCTTGCGATCGATGCCTAAAATCGCCGCGCACTCGCTCTTGTTGCCGTCCACGGCGGCCAGTGTGGCGCGGATGTACTCGCGCTCGAGTTGTTCCAGCGGCATCCGCTGCGCGACTGCGCCTTCCAGATTGATCCGTTCCGGATTGCCGCCCGCGATGCGCGGCGGCAGATCATCGCGTGTGATCCGATCGCCGGTGCATAGCACCAGCGCGTACTGGATCGCGTTCTGCAGTTCGCGCACGTTGCCGGGCCACGGATGGCGCAGGAGCAAGTCGATTGCGTCATCGTCGATCGCCAGCGGCGGATGTCCGGATTCAGCCGCCGCGCGCGCCGCGAAATGGCGCGCGAGCATCGCGATGTCCTCGGGCCGTTCGCGCAGCGGCGCAATCGCGATCGTGACCGTTGCAATCCTGTAGTACAGGTCGGTGCGAAAGCGGCCGGCGGCAATCGCCGCCTCGAGCTTGGCATTGGTCGCCGCAACTACGCGTACATCGACCGGCGTCTCGATGGTGGCGCCGATCGGGCGCACGCGATGGTCCTCGAGCACGCGCAACAGCTTGGCTTGCAGCGCCTGCGGCAGCTCGCCGATCTCGTCAAGGAAGATGGTTCCGCCGGCGGCCGACTGGAACAGTCCGGTCTTGGCCTGGCGAGCGTCGGTAAACGCCCCGCGTTCGTAACCGAATAACTCGCTTTCGAGCAGAGCGTCGGGAATCGCGGCGCAGTTGATCGCGACAAACGGACCGGCGCGGCGCGCGCTGTGGTAATGCAGCGCGCGCGCGAACAGGTCTTTGCCGGCTCCGCTTTCGCCGGTGATCAGAACGCTGGCGGGGCTGTCGGCCATCTGGCGCAGAATTTCCAGTTGCGCGCGCATCCGCGGGCTGCGCGTCACTATCGTGTCGAACCCGTAGCGCTCGGCCAATTCGCCGCGCAGGCGAATGACCTCGCGGCGCAAGCGGCGATCTTCCAGCGCGCGCTCGACCACCAGCGTCAGCTCGTCGTTGCTGAAGGGCTTGGTGATGTAATCGAACGCGCCCAGCCGCATCGATTCGATCGCGGTCTGGATTGAGCCGAACGCCGTGATGATCACGACCGGCAGTTCCGGGGTGACGGCTTTGAGCCGCGCCTGCAACTGATGCCCGGTCATCCCGCTCATCCTCAGGTCCGAAATCAGCAGGTCGGGATGCTCCGATGCGGCGAGCTGCAAAGCGGCGGCCCCCGAACCCGCGCGCAAAACCCGGTAGCCCTTGTCGCCCAGGACGTCGCCCAGCATGTCCACCATGTCCGGGTCGTCATCCACAACCAGGATCGAGAAGTCCATTGGCGCGGCACTCATGCAGTTCTCCTGACCTTGCTGTTGACGCTGATGGTTTCGCCGGCGGTGTCGGCGATCGGCAGGATGACGACGACTCGAGCGCCGAACTGCGATGGCTCGAGGCCGATTTCGCCCTGATGGTCGCGCACGATCGCTTCGCTCACCGCCAGTCCCATGCCGGTGCCTTTGCCGGGTTCCTTGGTGGTGAAGAACGGATCGAACACCCGCGCGAGGGCGTCGGGCGCGACGCCCGATCCGGTATCGGCAAACGTGACCCGCACCGCATTGCGTCCGGCGTGAGTTGCGAGCGCGGCGCCGACCCTCAGGGTTCCGCCCGCGGGGTCCATCGCGTCGAGCGCGTTGATCGCAAGGTTGACGAACACCTGCTGGAGCTGGTCGGCGTCGCACCGCACCTCGATCTGCTGTGCGCCAAGCTCGATCACGCAGTGCACGCCGCGGCGCGCGGTTTCGGTTTCCAGCAGCGCGAGCGTGCGCTGGATGATCGGGCGCAAATCGCAGACCGCAAACGATCGTTCGCGGCGCGAGCCGAGGTCCAGCAGCATCCGCACGATCCGGGTGATGCGGTCGATCTGATTGATGATGATCTCAAGGCCCTCGGCGGTGCGCGGCGGATTCTGGCCATTGGAATTAAGGTGTTCGGCGCGGCCGCGAATCACCCCCAGCGGAGTTCCGATCTCGTGCGCGAGGCCTGAGGCCAGCGTGCCGATAGCGGCCAGCTTGTCGGCGCGCCTTAGCCGGCGTTCGAGTTCGAGCTTGCGTTCGGTCTCATCGAGCAGGCGCCGGCGCGCGGTTTCGAGATCGTCGGCAAGGCGGCGGAACTCCGCGCCCAGAAACTCGACTTCATCGCCAACGCCGTCGCGGTCGAAGTTATCGTCGCTCGAGATGCGCGCGACCTTGGCCGAAAGATCCGCCAGCGGCCGCGCGACATAGCGATGGCTCACCAACGGAATCAGGATCGCGATCAACGCCGCCAGCAAAAGCGAGGCGAGCACCGCCTGCTCGACCCGGGCGCGCAGATCGCTCTCGACGTCGTTCCAGCGCTGCGCGACCAGCAGAATTCCGATAGGAGCGCCGGCGCGGCTATTGAGCGCGACCGCGCGGCAGAACCAATCGCGATCTCCGACGGTCTGCATGAAGTCCACCCCGCCGCCGTTGAGCGCGAGCTTCAGCAGGGCGGGCGCCGGATCGATCGGATACCCATGCAGCGAAAGCATCTTTTGGCCGTCGATTCCGAAAATCGCGGCGTTGACCGATTCTTCGCGGGTTCGCTCCAGAGCCAGACGCACATCGTCCCATTCCCCGAGTTCGATATCTTGCCCGAGTGCGGCGCTGAGCGCGCGCGCGGTCGCGCGAGTCTCGAGCTTCAGATCGTTCACATAGGTCAGGGTGGCTTGGCGCACGCCGAAATACATATAGGCGGCCAGCACCGGGAACATGCAAATTAGCAAGATTGCGGTCAAACGGGTAGCGATCTTCACGGCAATCCATACTGATCTCGTGTTCGCTGTAATGGCAAACGTCGCGGTGGAGACTTTTTCGTGCCGTATCGGCCGCAGTCACGGCACCAGGTGCAAAAACCGCCACCCAAATGACGCGGGGGTTTCGACGTGTTGCCGATCGGGGTCGAAACTGACTCTGGCTCAACAAGCCAATGTGTATGAGCGCCACAAGGCACGGAGATAGCTAATGGCATGGACTATGCTGATCCGGCCACGTATGGACCAAGGCGACTATCGCCAACCGAGTGGCCGAACACGGACCGCTTCAGCGGTCGCGGAAACCTTTCGCGATACTGAGCGGCGCAAGATCCCTCGTTCCGCGATTAACCGGCTCAAACGCGCGGCAGGCTTGCTGATTGCGCTTGGCCTTGCGGCGAACCTCGCGTCGTGTACCAGCATGGGTTTCGACCATCCTGCGCTGCGCGACAGTATCGACTACGGTCCACCGGAAAATGTCCGGCTGTGCGTCCTGCTGGACAATGGTATCACCGCGTCCGACGCCAATACGCTGCTCGAGAGCTGGAACGATCAGGCGAAGATCTACAACCTCTATCTTCAGCCGGTCTCTTATCAGAACTTCCCGCGCGAGGGCTTCTTTCATACCGAAATTCTGGAGCAGGTAAACCAGGTCCCGCTGGGCAAGTCCTGCGACCGCGTACTTTACTTCGTCAACCGCAATGTCGGCGATGTCGCGTTCGGATTGATCTCGACCAGCGTAGGAGTGCCGGAGATTCTGGGCGAAGTCGATGATGCGACTCTGACCCACGGCTACGTCGTAGCGCGGCGCGCCACGCTCAACCAGCTTGTGATGTCACCCAGCGGCGTCACCCAGCATGAGCTCTTTCATCTGCTCGGATGTCCCCAGCATTTCGACATGGCCGATTGCTACGGCCGCATCCATAACCTCAAGCTCGCGGAAGAGAAACTGAAGGCGCAGGGTTACTTCACCGAACACGGGGAGCAACCGTTTTATCCGACCTTCGCATCGCGGACCGACTCGATGCTGGTGTCGCGATCGCAGGTCTCGGAGTATCAGCGCTTTGATGGCGAGACCGGCGCCGCGGCGATGCTCGGAGAGTAAGGGGACGCGTAGTCGGGACGGCCTTCCGGCAAGTCAGCGGGTCCGCACGAACCATCACCTCCAGCCTGCCCGAAATCCCGCGTCGAGTCGCTGATACGGCTAAAGTTTGCGCAACGCCGGGTCACTCGACTCACGGCGCATTGTTGCTTCACACTTCGATTTCTTTTGCGCGTACCTTCCTATCTTTTGCGCAAGTTTTCGATTGCCACTATTAAGCATCCAAGTTAGCATTTAGCGGCTATCTTCCTGTCACGTCATCATTGCGGTCGTCGTGAGGCACGATGTCCCTGATGTTTCCAAGAGTCGTTTACGCTGCATATTAACAAATTATTAGCGCTTATCACGCTTTATAAATGAACTGGACGCCATGGTCTCCCATAGAAAGATTATCGACGCACAGGTGTTTGACTGTCACCTATTCACATGCTAAACCTTACTGCTACGCGGAGTTCGTGAAACGTTAGTCCGCTTGAATTGTTTTTAGCATCTGCGGGCGAACGCCAGATAAAGTGGTGGAGGCGGAGGGGAGTTGGCGGCGCAGAAGAGCGTCTGTCTGACGATTTGCCGTACGGATTGCCGTACAGGGATGGCGGACGCGCGTTTCGGGATCGCGAACAATTGTGGACTCCCTTTACTCTTAAAGAGGTGGAACGGAAAATGAAAAAACTGTTTGGTTGCCTGGTATCAGTAGTCGCGATTTTGGCTGTTGCCGGACCCGCGATGTGCTTCAGCGTGGTGGGTTTGATTTCGGATCAGAACCGCAAATTCGTCAATAACGCATTCATCACGATCGTTGACACCAAGGGGCAGACGGCAGGACATGGACGATCGGATCTTTACGGGCGCTATTGCATTCCACTGGTTACGCCCGGCAAGTACACGGTTTCGATCGATCCCAATTCCAAGGACTTCCAGGGCGGCTCGGCGGTGACCCAGATCGATATCGAAGGCGCAACGATCAACTGGTTCCTGTCGCCGACAACCAGCGCAATCGCCACCACCGATATTGGGGTGGCGTCGGCGGCGACGCTGACTTGCGGAATCCCATGGTGGGAGACTGAGGCGGCTGGAGCCGGACTGCTGATCGGCATGGGCGGAATCACCGGCGGCATCATCTGCACCGAGGGTAACGATTGCGGCGGCAGCGGCGGCGGCAACGCGAGTCCCTCGCGCTGAGACCGGCAAGAGGCTGCGTTCGATCCGGAATCCCTGGCGGCGAGAAGCCGCAAGCGTGTTGGGCTGTCATCAGCCGCGGAGTTCCAAACCGACTTAACATCCGGTGCGCCCCAGGGCCGCGCGCACGAGGTTCACTTATCGTGTTATCGAAGATAGTTCACAACGCGTTCTATGCCGCGGCGGTTTGCGTGGCCGCGGCGGCGTTCGTGGCGTGCTCGTCGCAGGAACCGGCGCCGGGAGTATCCGCTGACACCGCGGCGGCCGCGCCCGCATCGGCTTCGGCGGATGCCGCGGAGACCGCGCGGCTCGATGCCCTGTGGCAGCAGCGCGTCAACGACAAATCCGAAAAGGACTTCACCGTCGGCCCGGGCGACGTGCTGGAGATTTCGGTGCCCGCAATTGAAGATCTGAAAGATCGCTCAGTGCGAGTCTCGGGCGACAACACGATCGCGCTGCCGCTGGCGGGCGTGATCGACGTCAAGGGTCTGACTGAGCAAGGCGTCCGCGATCAGATCAAGCAGCGCCTCGAAAAGTACATGTACGACCCGCAGGTGGACGTCTTCACCAAGGAATACGAGAGCCGCCAAGTCGCAATCGTCGGGATGGTTCAGAAGCCGGGCCTGTACACGCTGACCAGCCCCAACGACACTATCCTCGCGATGATCAGCCGTGCGGGCGGCACCACTGCCGAGGGAGCCCAGCGCATTCTGCTGATCCCGGCGGCTCCCGGACAAAGCGCGCAGACCAGCGCGATGCTCGCGGCCGCCTCGAACATCAGCACCATGCCGAAATCCGCGCCGGCAACTCCCACGGCGGTTGGCCCCGAAGGAGCGCAGAAGGCCAGCGGCGATATCGCGGTGGAAGGCGAAAGCGTTCCCGCAAGTTATCAGCCGGCGGCTACGCAGATGCCGGCCGGGCTCAGCAGCCAGGACCCGATAATCATCGATCTGACCAACACCCACAACGAAAACGAACTCGGCATCCCGGCCCGTCCCGGCGACGTGATTATCGTCCCGGCCGCGGGCGAGGTGATGGTCAAAGGATGGGTTCAGAATACGGGCGCGTTCAAGATCACTCCGGGCATGACCGTGCTGGGCGCAGTGACGGCGGCTGGCGGAGAGATGTTCAGCTCCGACGCCGTGATTCTGCGCGCTGGTTCGACTGCCGGGGCGGGCAAGATCGAGATTCCGGTCGATCTCTCCGCGATTCAGAAAGGCACGGCGCCCGACCTTCCGGTCCAGGGTGGCGATGTGGTGATCGTAAGGAAATCGGTCGCGGGGGCGGTTCCGTACGCGGCCTACACGGTGTTTCAAAAGTTCAGCACCGGGATTTTTCCCGCGTTGCCGTTTATGTAGGACGCAGCCGAATCCCTACCTGACAATCAATACGTAACGAGCCCGCAGAGGCCATTGTGAAAGAATCTTCTCCATATCCAATTCAACGCGTGTATCCTGAACCGGTCCCCGCCCCGCAGTACATGGGACGTGGAGTCGATCCCGACTTTTTCGGTGCGCCGGAAGCCGCGGGACCCGACCTGCGCGATTATTTTCGAGTAATCCGCAGGCACGCCAGGCTCATCGCGAGCATGTTTCTGGCCGCGATGCTGGTGACGGTGTTGGTGGTGCTGGTAGTCACGCCGCATTTCACCGCGATGAGCACAATTCTGGTCGAACCTAACGCTCCCCACGTGCTCGATATCCACGAGCTGGCGAGCGAAACGGGCGACGCTGCCGACTACTACAAAACCCAGGAAGAGATTCTGAAGAGCCGCGGCCTCGCAGCCCAGGTGATTCGCGATCTAGGGCTTGATCGCAACCCCGATTTTACCGGCAGCAGTTCGCATCGCGGCTTTTTTGGCGAGATGATCCATTCGGTCAAAGCCTCGCTCGGCGATATGTTCAAGAGTCAGGCGCCGGCGGTGCGCCCACTGGATCAATACGGGGTCGGCCCGGAGATGGTCGACAAGTACCTGAGCGACCTCACGGTCAAACCGGATGTAGGAACCCGGCTGTTCGTAATCTCGTTTACCTCGGCCAACGCCGCACTCGCCTCGCAGGTCGCCAACACGCACGTGCGGACTTATATCCATCGCGGAATGGAAATCCATGCGCAGGCGAGCGAAGACGCGCGCCAGTTCCTCGAGAAGAAACTGGTCGAGCTCAAAGAGCGGGTCGAGAAATCGGAAGCCGCGCTGAACAGCTATCGCCGCGCAAGCGGAATTATCGCATTCAACCTCGACGACCGCGGCACCATCCTCAATGAACGCCTGAAGGAGATGAACGAAGCGCTCACCAAGGCTGAAACCGAGCGAATCGATCTCGAATCGCAGCACGACCTGATCAACAAGCGCAACTACAGTTCGCTGCCCGCGGTAGTAGGCAGTCCGCTTATCCAGCAGCTTAAAACTCAGGACGATGTGATCGCGGGCCAGTACGCCAGTATGTCGCAGCAGTTCAAGGGCGACTACCCGCCGCTCAAGGAACTCAAGGCCAAGGTTGACGAAACCAACGCCCGCCTGAACACCGAAATCGACCATACGGTTCAAGGCGTCGAATCGCAGTACCAGGCCTCCGTCGGCCGCGAGACCGGGCTTAAGCAATCGGTCGAAGATTTGAAGACCAAGGCGCTGGCGCTCAACGACGCGTCGCTGCAAGACGCCGTGCTGGCGCGCGAGGTGGACGCCAACCGGCAGCTCTACAAGAGCGTGCTCGAAAGGATGAAGGAAATCGGCGTGGCGGGCGAAGTCCCGACCTCGAATGTTTCCATAATCGATACCGCGACCACGCCGATCAGCCCGTCAAGCCCCAAGAAGCTGATCGACATGGCGATCGCCGGTGCGATGGCGCTGTTCCTCGGTGTTGGGATCGCATTCCTGCTCGATCATCTTGATGATGGATTGCACAATCCCGAGGAAGCGGAACTCTACTTGCAACTGCCGAGCCTCGGCTCTGTGCCGGATTTTCTGACTCTCGGCGCCGAGGATGAGGCCGCCGAAACCGCGTTGCCGGTGACCGGCGCCGCGCCCACCCTGATCGCAAGCAGCGCCTCGGACGAGCGGGAAATCATGATGGCGAAGAGCCGCTTCTCGATCGCCGGCGAGTCTTATCGCGCGATCCGCACCGCGATCCTGCTGTCGCGCGCGGCCGAAGCTCCCAAAACCCTTTTGGTTGCGAGCGGAGCCAAGGCCGAGGGCAAAACCGTAACCGCGGTGAATATCGCGATGGCATTTGCGCAGATGGGCGGGCGCGTCCTGCTGATCGACGCCGACCTGCGTCGCGCGCGATGCCACGAAGTTCTGGGGGTGCATAACCTGGTCGGCCTGACCGAGGTCCTGGTCGGACAGAAGCAGGCGAGCGAAGTGATTCGTCCGATAGGCAACGGCGGGTTGTCATTCATGAGCGCCGGCTCGGTGCCGCCGAACCCGACTGAACTGCTCGCCTCGCGCAGGATGCAGGAAGTCCTCGAGGAGCTGGCCGCGTCTTACGACAGCGTGCTGATCGACTCGCCGCCGGTCATGCCGGTCAGCGATTCCGTGGTGCTGTCGCGGCTGGTCGATGGCGTCGTAATCGTAGTGGGGCCGCGCACCCCGAAGCAGTTGGTGCGTCACGCATGCTCGCGCCTGGGACAGGTCGGCGCGCGGATTCTCGGGGTGGTGCTGAATCAGGTCAATATGAAGAGTCCCGACTACTATCATTATCATCGCTATTACGCCTACGAAGATTACTCGAAGCCGGCCGGCACGGTCAGTCAGGTATAGTGAGGCTGATTGGCGAATCGAATCCGCTCGATCGCCCGCGTCGCTACCATTCCCAACATAGGTTTGTGTCCGCCGAGGGCGGGAATTGGTACGACCGGGCATTCGTGGCCGGGATTCTTCTACTGGTGACGCTGTCGCCGCTGCCGATGGGCGCGGTGCATCCGTGGGCGTTTATCGCAATCGAGCTCACGATTTGCGCGCTGGTAGTGGTGTGGATGGCGAAGACGGCGTTCGCGTCGCCGATCCAGTTCCAGCCGACGCTGGCGAACCTGCGCCCGATCGCGCTGCCGCTTTTTCTATTCGTCGCGGTGGCCGGCTTCGCGCTGGTCCCGCTTCCGCCGGCGCTTCTGCGCGTGCTCTCGCCGGCGACCTATACGATGTACGCGAGATCGCTGCCCGGATGGCCGCACGAGGCGCCATACGCCGCGATGCTCAGGTTGCCCGACTTGAATGCGGCGCAGCATCTGAACGTCGTTCTGCCCACTCCGCAGGAGGCTGCGGATGGCGCGGCGATTCCCCGGCCGCATCAGCGCGAGCTCGCGCCGCAGCCCGCGACCGGCAGCGGGGCGGCGCCCGCAAGCGCGCCGGCGCGCCTCGCCGCGCGATGGCGTTCGATCTCACTTGCGCCGGAACTTACGCGCGAACTCGTAATCAAGCTCCTGGCGTACTCGGCTCTCTTCTTCGTGGTGCTGCTGTATCCGTTCGGTCCCTCGATGCATGCGGAGTCCGAGAAGAACTTCTATCGCTATGTGATTATCGCGGTGCTGGTCACGGCTCTGGTCGTGGCGTGTATCGGAATCCTGGAACGGGTGTTCTGGAATGGAAAGATCCTGTGGGTCTTCGTTCCTTACGATTGGGGCCGGGCGATGCCCGACGCGATGGACCGCGCGCGCGGTCCGTTCGTCAACCCGGACCATTTCGGCAGCTATCTGAATCTGGTTATTCCGGTCGCGCTGGCCGGCGTGTTGTTCCCGACCTTCGTGGTGCGCAAATCCAGCAGCGAAGCGTTTCGGGTCTTTTGCGCGGCGGTGGTGCTGATCGCGAGCACGGCCCTTCTTCTCACGCTGTCGCGCGCCGGATGGATCGGCGCGATCGTGGGTGCGGCGGCGCTGGTGTATATGGCGCAGTTCATCCCGCGCGTGAAACGTCCCGCGCTGCTCCGGCTCTCGTGGAAGGTCGCGGTACCGGCCTGCGCCGCGATGTTCGCGATTGTGCTGCTGACCTCGTCGCTGTTCAGCGGCGCTCAGGGACGGCATCAGGCCGATGTCCGGCTGATGGAGACCGTCAGCCAGCATCAGAGCCTGCACTTCCGCCTCGACGTGTGGCGCGACTCGATCGGGATAGTGCGCGCGTTTCCGCTATTCGGAATCGGGTTGGGTTCGTTCCCTGACGTGTTCCCGCATTTTCAGCAAGCGCCATGGTCATGGGAAGCCGCGCGCGAAGCGCATAACGACTACCTGGAACTGCTGATCGGCGCGGGCGCGGTTGGCTTCGGCTTGCTCGCATGGTTTTTCATCGCGGTCGTAACCCGGCTCTACCGGGGAATCCGCGCGCTGCCGCCCGACGTACTTCCGGTCGGCGCGGCGTTGACGGCAGGGATGGCGGCGCTGGCGTTCCAGGAGTTTTTCGATTTCAACCTGCAGATTCCCGCCGTCGCCGTCCTGATGACGCTGTTCCTTGCGCTGGCATTCCGGCTGGTCGCCGCCACGCGGCTTGGCGAGCCGGCGCCGCAGCCGGCCGGGATAAAGCGATGGGCGATGCCGGCGGGTCTCTCGGCTGCGGCGGTCGCGATCGGAATCGTGGCGCTGGCGCAGCCCAAGTTTCCATATCCCTACGACCTGACCGCGCCCAAGACGGCGTCCCAGGCCCGCGCGCTGATTCTGGCGCATCCGACCTCGGTGGTGCCGCATCTGTGGATGGTCGAGACGATGGGCAAGCGGTTGCCGGCGGCGATGCGCGCGCAGGAACTGGCCACAGCGGTATGGCTCGATCCGACCAGTCCGTTTGCGCGCGATCAGTACGCCGAGGCGCTGGTCTGGAACGGGCAGCAGGGTGAGTCGCTCAAGCAGATCCAGGAATCGGTTTTCGATTCGCCGTATCTGGCGACGCATTACTATCTGGAGCGGCGGCTGATTCCGTGGCTCTCGCCCGGAGAACGGGCCGCGGTCGAGCAGGGGCTGCAGCGCGCGATCGCGCACGACTATAGCGCGGCGGTCTGGACCCTGGCGCAGTTTTTTGACGCCGATCGTCAATATGGGCGCGAGAGCAGCTTACTCGAGCATGCCGCCGCGACCGAATCCGATCCGGCTGCGCGCGCCAACCTGCTGGTCTCGGCCGGTACCACCGCCGCGTGGTCCGGCGATCCGGCGGCCGGCGAGAAAGATTTGCGCGCGGCGGCCGCACTTGATCCGGAAAACGCGGATTCCTACCGCTATCTCGCGACGGTGATTTTCGCACCGCAGAAACGGATGGATGCGGCGCGTGCGGCGATCGACGAAGGGATTCGCAACGGCGCCGATCCATTCACGCTCGATCTCGCGCTGGCCGACTCGGCCGCGATCGCGGGTGATAACTCGACGATGGAAAAGGCGCTGCTCGACGCGACCAATGCGCGCCCGTCGGAAGACGACGCAGCGTCGCGTCTGGCCGATCTCTACATGCGTGAAAAGCGGTTCGACGACGCGGTGCTGCTGCTCCGGCGCAACGCGGAGCTGCATCCGGATTCGGCTCCGGTGCTCAACCGGCTCGGACGCGCGGAGGCGGCGAACTACCAATTCTACGCGGCGGGAAACGACCTCGCGCGGGCGGCGCAATTGGCGCCGGACAATGCGCTATTCAAAGCTGATTACGAGGATTTCCAGAAGAAAACCGCCGCGCCGGGCGGGATCAGCGACGCCGCCGCGGCGACTCCTTGACTGAGTAATGATGCGGGAACTGAAAGTACACCTGATCCGGAATCGCGCCGCCGCGATCGGCTGTTTTAGCCGGCCGGCTTCGTCGGCGAGAATTGGCTAGCTGGTGCAAGAAGCGATCATAATCGAGCCTCGGGGGCGCGAGCGTCACTACTGGCTCGAACTGTGGCGTTATCGGGAACTGTTCCAGGTACTCGCGTGGCGCGATTTGTCGGTCCGCTACAAGCAAACCGTAATCGGCGCGTTGTGGGCGGTAATCCGGCCGTTCCTCACGATGGTGATCTTCACGGTTATTTTCGGCCGACTGGCCAAATTGCCTTCGGACGGTTCCACACCTTACGCGCTGATGGTGTTTGCGGGCTTGCTCCCGTGGACATTCTTCTCAACCGGACTGAGTGATGCGTCAAATAGCCTGATAAGCGATTCCAACCTCATCAGCAAAGTTTATTTTCCGAGGATTATAGTACCCACGGCGACACTGGGCGTGGCATTTGTGGATTTCCTGATCAGCTTCTGCATCATGATAGCGATGATGGGTTGGTATAGGTTTGTGCCGGGCTGGCAGTTGCTGTTTCTGCCGATCTTTATCGTGCTTGCTTTTCTTGCCAGCATGGGCCCGGCCCTGTGGGTCGCGGCGCTCAACGTCAGGTATCGGGATTTTCGCTACGTCATCCCGTTTATCGTGCAATTCGGCCTCTACGTTTCGCCGGTTGGTTTCAGCTCGAGCGTTATACCCGAGAAGTGGCGCCTGCTTTATTCCGTCAACCCGATGGTAGGAGTGATCGACGGATTTCGCTGGTGCATCCTGGACGGCCAGAGCCAGGTCTATCTGCCGGGCCTGCTGATCAGTGTTTGTGTCGCGATCGCTTTCCTGTGGTTCGGGATTCATCAATTCCGCAACATGGAAAAAAGCTTCGCCGATCTTATCTGAACCGTAGCCGAATAGTTAACCATGTCCGATAGCATCATCTCAGTCGAACATCTTTCCAAATCCTATTTGCTCGGGCATCGGTCCGTTGAAGGCAAAAGATATGTTGCTTTGCGCGACGTGGTCGAACGCGGAGTCCGCAATTTCGCGCGCAACGCCGCGGACCTGGTTCGGGGCCGGCAGATTATCCAGGGTGACGAGGTCGAGGAATTCTGGGCCCTTCGAGATGTGAGCTTCGAGGTCAAGGAAGGCGAAGTCCTCGGGATCATAGGCCGAAACGGCGCGGGCAAAAGCACACTTCTGAAAATACTCAGTCGCATTACGGAGCCTACGGAAGGGCGCGCCGTATTGCGCGGACGGGTCGCGAGCCTGCTCGAAGTCGGGACGGGGTTTCATCCGGAGCTGACCGGGCGCGAAAATATTTTCCTGAATGGCGCAATTCTGGGAATGACTAAACGCGAAATCCGCAAAAAGCTCGACGAAATTGTCGCCTTTGCGGAGGTGGAGCGGTTCCTCGATACTCCAGTGAAACGCTATTCGTCCGGCATGTACGTCCGGCTCGCATTTGCGATCGCCGCCCATCTCGAGCCCGAAATTCTGATCGTTGACGAGGTGCTGGCGGTAGGAGATGCAAAGTTTCAGGAACAATCTTTACGCAAAATGCGCGATCAGGCGGCGAGCGGGCGTACGGTATTATTCGTCAGCCACAACATGAGCGCGATAATGCAGCTTACCAGCCGGGCGATTTTTCTGTCGGATGGCGGGGTGGAGTTTTCCGGGTCGCCAGAAGCGGCGGTCGAGAGATATCTTTGCGGCCAGCGGCCCGAACAAGGCGCGCAGTTCAACGTGGAAAACACCAAGCGACGCTACCAGGGGACCGGCGAAGCCCGGATTCTCTCGCTGCGGTTTGATCGATCGCTCGCGGTATTCAAATTCAGCGAACCGATTTCTTATGTCATGCGAGTTCGCGCGGAACGCCGGCTGGGTGAACTTCGCGCCAGCATGACCGTCTTCACTCGCGACGGGTCTCCCGCCGGAAACAGCTTCAGTCAGGAAATCGACGGCCTGGAAGCGGGCGAGGAGCGGGATTTGACCGTTACCCTGTCCTCGATCAATTTGGCTCCTGGCTCTTACTACTGCGCGGTGGCTGTCGGAAAGGGGACTCATCGGAGCCGCCGTATAGAGTACGACATAGTAACAGACACTCTGTTCTTTGAAGTCATGGCCGAGGAAACTGAGTCAGGCGCGATGGCGGAATGGACAACGAGGGATTGGGGTCCGATTTGCTTCAAGGACCTTGCCGTCTCCTGGGCATGAATTTAGTCAATTAACCAGCGGCGAACGGATCTCCGTAACGACAGTCCGAGTACTGACGTGTTCAAAGTATATTCCTTCGATGTGTTTGAGACTTCTCTGATTCGGCGCGTCGCTGTGCCCAGCGACGTTTTCCGGATCATTGCAAGGCGCCTCGCTCGTGAAGCCGCGGATGTTTCGGGAAGAGAGACCATCGAAGATGTTTTCGCCGCCAGGGTGGAAGCGGAGCGCTTGGCTCGAGAGGCGGCCGGTACCGGAGAGTGCACACTCGCCGATATCTGGGTGATCTTGCGCTCGATGCTGCCGGCTCTGCCACGTACGTTTGGACCGGAGTGCGAGCTGGATGCGGAGCGGGGTGTACTCACGCCCAATCGGCAAGTGGCGGCGCGGATCACCGCCCTGCGCGCGAGCGGTGCAAGAATCATATTCGCGTCGGACACTTATCTGCCGAAGGAGTTTGTTCAATCCGAGCTGATTCAACATGGCTTGGCCACCGAAGCGGATGGTTGTTACGTGTCAAGTGCCGTTGGTCTGACCAAAGAGTCGGGCGCCCTGTTCAACTATATGTTGCAGCAGGAGAAGATCACGGCGCGGGACATTCACCACTATGGCGACAATGCGGGCAGCGATTATCGGATTCCGAAGCAGCTTGGAATTTCAAGCGAGCTGTATCGCGATTCGGAGCTGAATAAATGGGAACGCGCGCTGGTAGGGAGTGAGGCGGCCTGCCGGGAGCCGGGGTCGGTTCTGGCGGGGTCCATGCGCCTTTCTCGTCTGGTTCCTGATGGCGAAGAGCACGACGCTGGCGTTCGGGATCTGGTTTCAACGTTCTTGGGTCCGCTGATTCTGGTGTGGGCGGGGTGGGTGCTCGGGGCCGCGCGGCAGGATCAGGTTCGGCGGCTCTATTTCGTCGCGCGTGACGGCTACCTAACCTGGCGCGCGGCGCGAATTCTCGCGCCAGACTTCGGCGAGATCGATTGCCGATATTTGAAAATCTCGCGCAAAGCAGTTCTGGTTCCCGCCATAACTGAAATAAGTCCGCGCGGAATCCCCTGGTTGCGGCGCTCGGGGAATACGCCAGACCTGCAATCGCTTGTACAGAAATTGGGCTTGCCCTGGACGGAGATCGCTCCGGCATTTTCGGAATTAGCCGGGGCGAAAGGCGGCCTCAAGCGGGTTACGACGGAACGTGATTGGTCGCAGTTCTGGGAAATTCTTCAATCTCCTCCGGTTGCGGACGTGCTGCGCGCACATGTTGCGCGCCAAAGGGCCAATGCGATTGCATATCTGAGAGCGCAAGCGGTCGCTGAGTCAGCCGTCACGGCCGCGATCGTGGATATCGGCCCGGGCGCGAGACAGCAAACCGCAGTGCAGGAATTACTGGGCGGGGTAAGCAGCTCGCGGCGCGGCTATTATCTCCGTCTTGATACGAACCGTGCGCCGGTTTCCGGCTCAGGCCGCGTTAAAGCGCTGTTCTACGGCGATCCACCTGATCGCACGGGAATCACAGGAGTAGTTTACGAGATCTTTCGCCGAATTTATGCGGTGGAACATATAGTCGGATTGGCGCCGCATGGGACTGTACGAGAATACAGTAATAAAACTTCCGTCGAGGCGGTCTGCGCGCCAGTGACTATTCAACATAACGAATATGTTGGCAGAGTAGCCGCGGAGCTTGAAAGGTTCTGCACTGAACATCGGCGCGACGCGACCCTTTACACTAACGACCGTGTTGCGCGTGATCTTATGGATACTCTGATCAGGGCTTGGTATTCGGATCCGAGCAAAGCCGCGGTTGACTCGTTAGGCCAACTCTTGATGGACGACGCGCTGAACGACGACGATTCCCGACCTCTAATTGAGCCTTGGAGGTTGCAGACAGCGGCCAAGAATCTGCTGCCTTGGAGCGTTCGTAGATCCCTCGGCATAAGCGTCCAGAGCCCCGTCTGGCCGGAAGCGGCGCTTCAGCGCACCGGATGGGCCGCCGCAGGACTGCTGCAGCTTCGCGAGGCACTGGCTTCAGCTCGCAAGCGCTAGCCATTATTTAGTCGCGGGGTATCAGGTCAACGATATTGATCGAGTAGTCTTTCGAGTTTTGCGCCAGCTCTAAGATAGAGGAATCAGTGGAAGCCAATCTTGCCATTTGCCGTGAAGATCGGACTGTAAATGACTTTCGACGAGCGAATAGTTGGGGGCTCACGCAACCAGAGATGTATTGCCTGGATCTGGTGCCCTTATCCTACCGCAGATCAGTTCTGGATATCGGGATCGGAGCAGGCCGCACTACAGGACCGTTGTCGGAGATGTTCAAACGATACATCGGGGTTGACTATTCACCCGAGATGATTCAAGCCGCCAAAACAGAATTTCCTGGCACCGAACTGCGAGTTATGGATGCCAGGAGGATGGCGTTAGAGCAATCAGTGGACTGCATCATGTTTTCTTTCAACGGGATTGACTGCATTCCTTACGAAGATCGCCAGACGGTTTTTACTGAGGTCGCAAGGCTACTGGTGCCGGGAGGTTACTACATTTATTCAACTCACAATCTCCATCAGCGGCGAACTGATGCGTGGTTGAACCATTTCTGGGTGAAGGAACTATTTCGAAAACGTGTCTATACGTCCATCCCATTGGTGGTCAATCGCCTTAAGCACTTTCGAAAGCAATCAAACGACGAGTCGCTAGGTTTCGCTTACGTCAATGATTCTGCCCATAGTTTCGATCTGCGGCAGGTTTACGTTGACATCGCGAAGGAATGCGAGGTCCTGCGGCGTCACGGATTCGATGTGTTGGCGACGATCGGCAACAACAAGCAGATTGAAGGCTATGACGTGGATGATAACTGGGTCTATATCGTCGCGAAAATGGCTAGTGCCGAGGTCCCTTCCGGCCCGGCGCAACTGTAGTATTAGCGGGCACGGTAGCAAATTATGATTCAACAGTTCGAGCTTGATTTTCCGCGTGAGGCATCCGCGAGCATGAAGCTTGGCTCCATACCCGCGCGAATTTGTATTTCAAGTGACATCAGGGATTTTGCCGGCATCTGGCCGCGCAGCACTCAACTCGGCGACGCGCGCTGCCACGCTTTTCAGTGCGCCGATTTACTCGAATTACACTGCGAAACGATTAGTGTCGCCCGAAACGCCCAGCCTCTGTTCGTCGCGATTCTGGGGCAAAACGACCAGCCGCTCGCGCTTCTTCCGCTGAGCCTCGAGACTGATCCCAGGTACACGCGGGTGTTCAAGCAAACTCGGGTTCTAAGGTTTCTGGACGACGGTCTGAGCGACTATAACGCGCCGGTAATGTTTGCACCGGTTCGGGATTGGAGTGCGAAAACTGTCCGGATGCTCTGGGACGCCGTGCGCGAACATATTCCCGCATTCGATATCGCGATTTTCGACAAGATGCCCGAGAGTGTCGATGGTATGCCGAATCCGTTGTGCCTGCTTCAGACCTCGGCTCGTGAGGGTTCGGGTCACGGGGCTGCGTTGTCAGGCACATGGAAGGAGTTCTCGGCCAAGCTTCCGAGCCGAAGCAACCTGCGCAGGCTGACCCGGCGTCTGGGCGAACGTGGTTCACTGACCTTCGAGGTCGCCGAAACCGCTCAGCAATGCGACGTCGCGATGGAGGCGTTGACCAAATACAAGCGGGAGCGTTCTCTTGAGACGCTCGGGCATGACCCGCTGGAGCGGCCGGGTTATCGCGAGTATCTAAGCAAGGCGAGAGAACTGGTTTATCCTTGCGGACCCGTATGCGTATTTACTCTGAAACTCGACGACAAAATTATCGCGGCGAATTTCTGCTGCGTCGCCGGATCCCGGCTGATCGGCCAGATCTGCAGCTTTGACCCGGAGTGGTACGAATACTCACCGGGCCGGCTTTTGTTCGAAAAGATTTTTGAATGGTGCTTCAGCCACGGAATCGCTTTTTACGATTTCGGTATTGGAAACGAAACCTACAAGGATTCTTACTGCGATGTAGTAATTCCGCTGCGCGACGCGGTGATGGCCGCAAGCGCCAAAGGAATAGCATCTCTGCTCTGGCGCGACACGATTGACCGAATCCGGAAAGCCGCCAGAAAAGTTCAGACTACGGCTCCGGCGCCGGAGATCAAAGATTCGCGAAACGACACGGCGCCTGCGCTTGCGGAGAAAGCGAAACGCGCTCGAGTAGTCAAACCCGCCGCGCGGCCTGAACACTCCACCGAGGCGGCACGAATTGACTAATCCTGCCGCAAACGCAATTGCTCAGGCGTATAGCCTGCCGATTCTGATGTACCACAACGTCGGGCCTGCGCCCGCCGCGGATCCGCTGTGCCTCACTGTCGCGCCCGACCAGTTCGAGCGACAGATGCGTTATCTCGTGAACCACGAATACCAGACAATCTGGCCCTCGGATTGGCTTGCCGCGCGGCGCGAAGGCAAGTCGCTTCCGGAGCGTGCAGTTCTGGTTACATTCGATGACGGCTACGCGGACTGCACTCAGCACGCGTTTCCGATTCTACGCCGCTATGGTCTGAAAGCGGCGGTTTACGTCGTAACCGGGCGGCTCGGTCTCACCAACACCTGGGACGAAGCCACAGGGCACCGAACCATGCGCCTGATGACCGCGGATCAACTTCGCGAGTGGGCGGGGCACGGGATCGAATTCGGCTCGCATACGCGCACTCATCCGCATTTGGCCGCGCTAGGTGAACCGGAGCTCGAAGGCGAGATCGAAGGCAGCCGTAACGATTTGCAAAGTCTTCTCGGCGCCGAGGTGCATTCTTTTTCGTACCCCTATGGCGACGGCGCCGGGAGCAGCATCGTTCGCGAACGGGTGAGGCGCGTCTATCAACTCGCGATGACGACCGTGGCGGGGCTCAACGCGTTTGAAACGAATCCCTACGAGTTGCGCAGGCTAATGATTCTGCCGGGGATTTCCACGCAGGAGTTCGAGCGTAAGCTGCGTTTCGAAAAGACGCTGGGCACTTTGGTGCGAGAGCGTCTGCCCCGGCCGATCGCGACGGCCGCGCGACTCGGGTGGCGCGCGCTACGCCGGTGGAGAGCCTGAGGCGGAAGCGAGCGCAGATGAATATCCTGTTTTTGTCCGAGCAATACCCGCCGCGCGCAAACTTCGGAGGGATTGGTTCGTATCTCGCGTGCATCGCACCCGCCTTGGCGCGGCGTGGACACAATGTTCATGTACTGTGCATCCAATACTCGCTGGAGTCGGGAAATGAAATCTTCGATGGAGTAAACGTACACTGGCGCAGACTCTCGCACCTCCGCGGATCTGGACGTCTGCCATTTTCTCAAATTCTTCACCGTCTCAACCATGCCCGTGCGGCTTTTTTCGAGACGCGCCGGCTTAAAGTTCCGTTCGACGTGATCGAGTTCCCCGAATGGAATGCGCCTGGCGCCGCTTTCGCGCTATTTGGAGACGCTCCCACAGTTGCGCATCTTCATAGCGGCGGTATCCAGAGTGGGATCGACTACAACGGCATCAAAAGGAATTTCGACACGCGAATCACTGCGTGGTTCGAACGCCTGATTGTGCGCCGCGCCAATGTCGTGACTGCGCCTTCGGTGTTCCTGGCCGACAAGGTTGTAAGTTGGGGATGGTTCGATCGCGATCGAATCCACGTCGTGCCTCCCGCAATCGACTATCAGATCTGGTCTGATACTCGCCTGGCAAGCGAGACAGAACCGAGAGTGCAGTTCGTCGGTTGGCTCGATCAACGCAAGGCGCCCGAGGTTCTGGTGGACGCAATCAAGGAACTGCGGCTCGAAATCCCGGATGCGCACGCGTGCTTCGCAGGCGGAGGACCAAGCGCGGATTTTCGGCGGCCGGATTTCGCCTGGGCGCCGCGCACCAGCTACGAGGGTTGCACCTTCTCTGGTTTGATTTCGCGGGACTCTGTCAAAGACGTATTGGGTTCTTGCCGGGTGTTAGCGGTGACCTCGCGATTCGAGAGCTTTAGCCTGGCGGCATTGGAAGCCATGGCGGCCGGTCGCCCGGTGGTAGTCACCGCGACTGTCGGCATCGCGGATTTTGTAAGAGAGACCGGGGCGGGCGAGGTTGTTCCGGCCGGCGACGCGCAGGCCCTGGCCAACGCGTTGGCTCCTTTCCTTCGCGATCCGGCTTATGCCGCGTTCGTTGGCGAACGGGCGCGCCGCGCCATCCGCACCCGGCTCGCTCCCGAGCGCATAGCTGAGCTTAGAGAGAGAATTTACCATCTCGCGCGACAATCGTGGCGTCGCAAGCCCGCTGATCTTGCCGGAGCCACGCGGACTTCGGAGCCATCCGGTGAGTGAGATAACGTATCCTTCGACGATTCGCGTTTCGGTCATAATTCCGGTGCGCAACGGTGCGGACACAGTTGCGCGCGCGATCAACTGCGCCCTTACACAGGACTACGAGGGGGGCATCGAAGTCGTCGTGGCCAACGACGGTTCGACCGACCGCACCGCCGAGATCCTTTCCCGATACGGCGACCGAATCACAGTGGTGACGCTCGAACCTTCCGGTGTGTCAGCCGCCCGCAACGCGGCGGTGAACGCCGCGCGCGGCGAATATATCGCATTTCTGGATGCCGATGATGAATGGACGCCTAACAAGCTCACCCGTACGGTGCCGGTACTCGATGAGCAACCCGATTGCGTGCTGGTTTTCCACGATGCGACGGCGGTCGATATAACGGGAAAGGTTTGCAGCGAATGGGTGGTTCCGGCCTCGCAGCCGCGGGAACCGACGTTGGCGCAAGTGCTGGCCCGGCTGGTGATTCCAACCAGCTGCACGGTGATGAGGCGCGAAATTTACCAGCGATGCGGCGGCTGCCGTGAGGACCTGCCGAGGGCACAGGATCATTTCCTGTTCATGATGGCGCGTGAGTATGGACGATTTTGCTTCGTCCCCGAGGTCTTGGGTAGCTACCGATTCGTTCTGACCCTTAGCAAGGAACAGCGCTGGCTCGATGCCGCGGAGACCTTCGATCGGCTGGTGTTCGAGCGGTTTGGCATCGTCGGTGTGGAGTTCAGCTCCTTTATTTGCCTCGGCCTGGTGCATATGGCGCGCGGAGATCGAGCATTGGCGCGCGACCGTTTTCTAAGAGCGTGGCGGCTTCGTCCTTTCGAGCCGAAGACGTACCTGCGTCTGGGCTGGACGTGTCTGCCCAGCGGATTGTCGCGGGCATTAGGGGCAGTAATGCCTGAGCGGGTAGCGCGGGCGCTGAATGGTCCGCCAGACGGTCTATGGCGATGCATCGCCCTTTGAATCAATAGGACATGCGCCGCCTAGGTTTTTTCTCGCTCAACGTGGCACTTCTAGCATCGAGTTATACCTAAGCATTTCAACGGCGATTTTGATACGCAACTTATCGCGTTCTCGTGCGTCTTTGATAAAGGACACAGGCGAGATCGCCCTGATCAGAGATTCGGGACCTCCTGGCACAGAGATTGATTACTGACTGAGTGGCGATGCAAGAATCGTTTACAGATCCCAACGCTTCACTGACTCGCGGCTGGCTCCTGGTGCGCAACGTAGCCTGGAACGGCGCTGGCGAGATCGGTCCGCTCGTCGCGGCATTGATAGCAATGCCGATACTGATTCATCAACTGGGCACCGAACGCTTTGGAATGATCGCGCTGGCATGGACGGTATTCAGCTATTTCAGCCTGTTGGATTTCGGGATTCCGGCGGCATTGACCAAGCTCGCGAGCGATCGGCTGGCTGGGCACAGAGGCGACGAAGTTCCGGCGTTGATTGGCACCTCGCTGTTCCTGATGACTGCACTTGGGCTGCTCGGCTCGTTCCTGCTGGGTTCGTTTATCCCTGTGCTGGTGGGACACCTCTTCAAGGTGCCGGTGGCGATGCAGGCCGAGGCGGCGGACGCATTTCGCGTACTCGTGATCGCGCTGCCGATTTGCCTGTCCCTGACCGCATTCTCAGCGACGCTGGCGGCCTATCAGCGTTTCGACATGATCAATCTGGTGCAGAGCCCGAACGCGATGTTTTCGTCGCTCGGACCGCTGGCCGTGCTGCCGTTCTCGCACAGCATCGTACCGATCATCGGGGTGCTGGTGGCTGGTCATGCGGTTACGTGGATTGTGTACTTCGCGATGTGTATGCAGGCGGTGCCGCGATTGGCGGCGCGGATGCGCGTACGGGCCGCAGTAATTCCTGAATTGATGGGGTTCGGTGTCTGGGCAGCCGCGACCAATATGATCGGTTTGTTCGGCGGAAGCTTCGATCGGTTCGTTTTGGCCGCGATGGCTTCGATGAGCGCGTTGTCTTACTACGTGGTTCCCGCGCGCATTTTGCACAAGCTCCGCATTCTTCCCGGCATCGTCACTCGGGTGATGTTTCCGGCGCTCACCTTCAGTCTGGCTCAGGATCGGGCGCAGAGCCGAATTCTGTTTGAGCGCGGAGCCAAGACCTTGTTCATCATCATGTTCCCGATCGCGCTGGTGGTGGTCGCCTTCGCGCACGAACTCTTGAGTCTGTGGATCGGCCTCGAATTCGCGATGCACAGCGCGGTGCTGGTGCAATGGCTCGCGGTCGCCGCGCTGATCGAGTCGCTCGGGCGGGTGCCCGAAGCCCTGATGTGGGCGGCGCATCGTCCTGATCTGAGCGCGAAGATCCAGGTTGTCGAGCAGCCCACTTACCTCATTTTCATGTTCGCGATGGTTTACCTGTACGGAGCCTTGGGCGCCGCAATTGCCTGCGCGGTCCGCGCGGGCGCGGGAACCGCCGCCACCTGGATTGTTGCGCGGACAGTTCTTCCCGACATCGCACGCGGCGGCCGGCGCCTTGGATGGTTCGCTCTGGCGGCGGGAGCCGGATTGGCAATCGTCGCGCTGCCATCGCCGATGGAAATACGCATCGGTCTCGTTTGCGCCGAGTTGGTGATTCTTGTTGCGGCGGCATGGCACGGCCTGCTCGACCGCGGGGACCGCGCGATGCTGTCACAGTCGATTTGGGGTTTGGCCGAACCCGAGTCGATTCATTCCGGCGGGGCGGTTTGAAGCGTTTTGGATAATCAACCAGAGAAATCGAACCCGGTCGAAGGCGGTACGACTAAACCTGTCGTCTCGGTGATCATTCCGGTCCACAACGGCGAACGCACGCTGGTGCGCGCGATCAACAGTGCGCTCGCACAAACCTACACCGGCCAGACCGAGATCATCGTGGTTAACGACGGTTCGACTGATTCGACGGCGGAGATTCTCGAGCGCTTCAGCGGCCGTATTCAGATCGCCAATCACGCGGGTCCCAGCGGCGTATCCAACGCGACCAATGCGGGAGTGAAGGCCTCGTGCGGCCGTTATCTTGCCTTCCTTCATGCCGACGACGAATGGATGCCCGAGAAACTCACCCGCGCCATCGCCCGGATCGAGGCGGACTCGCGGACGGTACTGGTCTATCACGATGCCGCGTTGGTCGATTCGCGCGGCCGCGTGAAGCTGTCCTCCTGCCATCCCCATGATCACAAACCGCCCACGCTCGAAGACATCCTGGAGCGCGGATGGCCCGACGCCCCGATGCTGGTCTCGGCTGTGGTCATGCGGCGCGAGACCTTCGACGCTGCTGGTGGATTCGAACCGGGCCTGACCTCGCACGAGGATCTCTGGATGTGGCTGCTGGCGCTCGAGCATGGGCGCTGTGATTTTGTTCCGGAGATTCTGATGCGCCGCGAGTTCGAGCTCGATGCGCGCCGTGCGAAATGGTACCTGATCGGCGGCCGCCTGTTCCGAAGCGCAGTGCTCAAACGCTACGGGCGTCGCGCCGTGCGAGTGGACTTTTTGGGCGGCTTGCTGGTTTCGGTGGGTTTGGTCGAGATGGCCCGCGGGGATCGAAAGGCGGCCCGCGCGTGCTACCTGGAAGCCCTGCGCAATGATCCCACGGCGCTCCGAAACTATGTGCGGTTGATTTGGACGTTTGTGCCGCCGCGCCTGGCGGGTGCGATTTCCCGGCTGGTGCCCGCCGATTCGGCGCGCGCGCTCACAGGTCCTCCGCGCAGCGGTCCCTTCAGCGCCGAAAGCCCCGGAGACTAAGCCTGGAGACTGCGCAATGACGTTCTCGCTCATAGTCGCCACCGTCGGACGAACCGCCGAACTGGAACGGCTGCTTGACAGCCTGGCTTGCCAGACGCGGCAGGACTTCGAATTGCTGGTGGTTGATCAGAATCCCGACGACCGCCTGGTCCCCATCCTGTGCGCGCATCAGAGCGACTATCCGCTTCGCCATCTGCGGTCAGCACTCGGCGTCTCGCGCGCCCGCAATGTCGGCTTGCGCCAATGCTCGAGCGGTATCGTCGGGTTCCCGGACGACGACTGCTGGTATCTTCCGCACACCCTCGAGCGCATCGCCCGCGCCCTCGAAGCGCGCCCCGATGCCGACGGCGTGACCGGTCCATGCATCGACGAGAGCGGCGCGATCCTGCGGCGTGGACCGCGTTCCAGCGGGTGGCTCACAAAGTACAACCTGTTTCCGCGCACGCATGCGTTTTCGATGTTTCTGCGGCTTGAACGGATCTCACGGCTCGGCGGGTTCGACGAGACGCTGGGCCCAGGAGCGGGAACCCCGTGGGGATCGGCGGAAGATCATGAGTATATGGCCCGCGCGCTGGAAACGGGCCTGCGGATCTTTTACGACCCCGCGCTCGGCGTCTGTCATCCCGATGCCCCGCACTCGTTTGACGAGCGCGAGATCCTTAAGGAACGGGAATATTCGCGCGGCGGCGGGCGTTTTATGCGGATGCATAAGTACTCGCGATGTTATTTCGGCTACCGGATCGCGCGCGCTCTCGGCGGCGCGGCGCTGGGCGCGATCCGCGCCGATAGAGCCAAGGTGCGCTACCACCTCAATGGCGTGCTCGGAAAGTTGGAAGGATGGCGTCGAAGCGTGACCAAAATTTCCGCCAGCCCGCAAACGCCGCTCGCAGCCATGCCGGCGAGGCGAGGGATTGACCGATGAAGTTCTCATTGATCGCTGCAACCGTCGGACGGGTAGAGGAGTTCGAGAGATTCCTCGAGAGCCTGGAACGACAAACCTATCGTGACTTCACATTGCTGGTTGTCGATCAAAACCTCGATGACCGCCTGACGCCGCTGATTGCGCGATTCGGAAAACGATTCGATGTCCGCCATCTGCGCTCCGAGCGCGGACTCTCGCGCGCACGCAACGTTGCGCTTGCGCATGTGACCGGAGACGTGGTCGCGTTTCCCGACGACGATTGCATATATCCGCCTGATTTGCTCGAGCGCATCGCGAGCTTATTCGCCAGCCGCCCTGATGTAGACGGTGTTTCAGGACGTTGTCTGACTCCCGAGGGCGCGCCGCGCGGCCGCTGGCCCTCGAGTGGTGCGCGGATCACCAAATACAATATCTTCGGGCGCTGTATCTCTTTTACGATGTTCCTGCGACGCGCCCTGGTCGATCGAATAGGGGCATTTGACGAGACGCTCGGGCTGGGCGCAAATACACCCTGGCTCGGCGCCGAAGACTACGACTATCTTCTTCGCGCGGCTCTGCAAGGTTCCGGAGTTTACTATGATCCGGGCATCGTTGTAGTTCATCCCGGCTTGACCACTGCGTATAGCGCCCTCGATCGGCTCAAACGCCATGGCAACGCGCTCGGGTTCGGCCGGTTTCTCGCCAAGCATCACTACTCACTCGCGTTTGTTACTTACTATTCCGGACGTTACCTGGCCGGAGCTGCGTTTAATTTCGCAACCGGCAGGATTGCCAAAGCCTATTACCGATGGACCACGCTGGTCGGAAATCTGGAAGGATGGTTCGCCACGTGATTTCCCGCGCGAACATCCTGGGCGTCGGCGTCAGCGCGATCAACTTGCCGATCGCGCTCGACACCATCGAAGACTGGATAGCGCGCCGCGAGCCCAATTACGTATGCGTGACCGGAGTCCACGGCGTCATGGAAAGCCATCGCTCGCCCGAACTGCGCGAGATTCATAATCGCGCGGGCCTGGTAACGCCCGACGGGATGCCGCTGGTGTGGCTCTCCCGGCTGATGGGATTTCATGAAGCCGCGCGGGTTTACGGTCCCGACCTGATGCTTGCGATCTGCGAGCGCTCGATCGCGCGGGGCTGGCGTCATTTCCTTTACGGCGGTGCGCAAGGCGTTCCCGAGCTTTTGGCGAAAAAGCTCTCCGAGCGATTCCCCGGGATCGAGATTGCCGGAATGTACTCGCCGCCGTTCCGCCCGCTCAGTGCAACCGAGGATCGAGATGTGGTCGCGCGCATCAACGACTCCGGCGCCGACATCGTTTGGGTCGGTTTGAGCACGCCCAAGCAGGAGCGCTGGATGGCGGCGCATCGCGCGGCCCTCAATGTTCCGGTGCTGGTCGGATGCGGCGCGGCGTTCGATTTTCATGCTGGACTGAAGGCGCAGGCGCCGCGCTGGATTCAGCGCAGCGGACTCGAATGGATGTTTCGGCTCCTCTCCGAACCACGGCGTCTGGGCCCGCGCTACCTGGTTAATAACCCGCTGTTTGTAGGCTTGATCATTCGTCAATTGCTTCGCCGTCAGGCGCTTCCGACCGATTAACCGATCTGGACCCGACAGGTTTATTCATCCATGACTCCACCGGCCAAACCTACCCGGCGCGTTACCCGCGCTGAGCGCGTCCGTAGTCTGAGCGCGGTTCCCCGCGCGGCGACGCCGGTCGCATTGCCCCGTCCGAATCGCCGGCTCTCGAGCCTGTTTCAGTTTGGTGCGCTGCTGTTCGCCGATCTGACCGCGCTTACGCTTTCCGCGCTTATCGCATACGCGGTGTGGGGGTTCGGCGAAGCGCGGCAGCCGTTCGAGATGTACGCGCGCCTGTTTCCGCTGCTGGCGCTGTTCCCGTTTATCTATGCCGCCTTCGGACTCTACCCGGGCTTTGGACTTGGTGCACCGGAAATAATCCGCCGCCTGGTGTCCGCCACCAGCCTGACCTACGTATTGCTCGCGGGCGCGACGTTTATCGTGAAGCTGTCGCCCGAGTACTCGCGCGTCACGTTCGGAATCGCGTGGTTCCTTAGCCTGGCGATGCTTCCGCTGGTCCGCTTTATCGTCTTGACGGGAGTACGCAAGTTCTCATGGTGGGGCGAGCCGACCGTCGTGATCGGCAATCCTTCGCAGATCGAATTGACGATGGACTTGCTGCGCGACGCGAAATCGCTGGGCTATCGCGTGGTTGGAGTTCTGTGCTCCGATCCGGAGTTCCGCGGCGCCGAAATTGCCGGAGTGCACGTCCTTGGCGGACATGAGCTTGCGCCCGAGATCGCGGGCGGCGGCGTCAGCACGGCAATCGTTTGGGGCGGTTCACGCGGCGGGTACACCGGACGCAACGGAACGCTCGATCGCGCGAATCAAATCGGATGGCTCCAGCGCCAGTTCCGGCACGTGGTTATCCTGCGCGGCGACGACGGCTTGCCGGTCGAGCACGTTCAGGTGCGCAACCTGGGCACGGTGCTGGGTATCGAATTCTCCAACGAACTGCTGCGCCCGGAAAATCGCGTCGTCAAACGCGCGCTCGATCTGATCCTGGGAACCATGTTTCTGGTGGTCGCAGCTCCGATCATTTTCATCTGCGGGACGATCGTCAAAATAGTCAGCCGGGGGCCGATGTTCTATGGTCAGGAACGCGAGGGTCTGGAGGGCAAGAAGATCAAAATGTGGAAGCTGCGCACGATGCACATCGACGCGGAGCGCCGCCTGTCCGAGCATCTGGCCGCCGACCCCGTATTGCGCGCCGAATGGGAAGCCAAACTAAAGCTCAAGCACGACCCGCGCGTGGTCAGGGGTATCGGCACCTTTCTGCGCCGCTTTAGTATCGACGAGCTGCCGCAGCTCTTTTGCGTGCTTGGCGGCACGATGAGCCTGGTTGGACCGCGCCCGCTGCCGGATTATCACCTCGGAATTTTCCCGCGCGAGTTCCGCGAATTGCGCCAAACCGTGCGGCCCGGTCTTACCGGCATGTGGCAGGTGACGGTGCGCAACGCCGGCGGCCTGGAAGAGCATCAGCGCTATGATTCCTACTACGTGCGCAACTGGTCGATGTGGCTGGATTTTTACGTGATGGCCAAGACGGCGTTCGCTGTGCTCGCGGCCCGGGGCGCATACTAAATGGCAGTCGCACCAAATCGCATTGAAGTTGATGGCGCCGCGGCGCCGATGCCGGGATGGCGTACCGTGCCGACTTACCCGCCGATGCGGGCGCGCCGGGGCACGCGGCGGCCCTCGCGGATGCGCAAAATACTGTCGCTGCGTCCGTTGCGCCTCGAGATCCTGCTCATCGTCGGATACCTCGTCGCGACGCGGCTGTTTTCTCTCTCCGCGGCGAAGGTTGGGATCAATCTCGGACCGGTTCCGCTGTTCCTCACCGACTTGACGCTGCTGGCGCTTATTGGACTCGCGATGCTGCGGCGTCCGGGGAAGCTGATGTTCTGGCTTTCGTCCGGACGCGGTGCGACCGCCGCCGGCGTTGCACTATGGATGTTATGCGGTTTGTCGGTGATCTATTTCATACTCGCATTTCCAGTTTACAAGGTTATGGCGGTGCGCGATCTTGCGATCTTTTGCTATAGCCTGTTCTTTCCGCTGACCTATTTTGCGATCGGCAATCGCGGATGGGCGATCCGGGTGACCCGTTATTGTGTTTATTCCGGCGTAATCCTCGCGTTGATGGTCCTTGCGCAAAAGATGACCGGAATCGATCTGGGCCTTGGCGAACTGTCACGCAATATCAACGGATCGTGGATAGCATATGTCGGCGGTGACGATTACGGCGCGATTACCGCGAGCGCGATGATGGGCCTCATCGCGTACCTGATGCTCGAGCGGGACTATCGCCGCTTTCATGCACTCGGCGCGTTTGTGTGCCTGCTCGCGCTGGCTGCCAACGGCGCGCGCTCGGCGGTTGTGGGAGCGGCGGCGGCGGGCGCGGTCTGCTTCGTGCTCCTCTCGACGCGCTACCGGATCATTTTCGGGGTGGTCTGCGCGGCGCTGGTATTTGTGGTGTTGGCCGGCGCGACTCTGCCGGACACGATTCCCGGTGCGCCCGAACTGCACAACCTGTCGATCGGAATCACCAGCGCGGTCGGCGGAAGCTCGGATATGGATGCGGAGTTCCGAATCGGCCGGTGGCACGACGTGGTTGGAACCTGGCTTACGAATCCATTGTTCGGGGTTGGATACGGAAAGGAAATTCTCAACAGTGTTTTTGTCGGATCCGAGCTGGAGGGCAAATTCAACCAGGGCATGCCGCACAATACTTACCTGTTCCTGCTGGCTCGCATGGGTCTGGTCGGATTCGGACTGGTGGTGTTCGCGATGGCGTTCGGGATCGGGAAACTGATCGCGTCGGTGCGCCGTTACCGGCAACCCGACGATCTTGCGGCGCTCAACGTGCTGGTCACGCTCGCCGCATACGCCGCGTTCGTGCTGTTCTTCGAACGTCCGATGAATAACGCGGGCTTCTGGATCATGCTCGCCGTCGGCTTGCGCCTGGCCGAGACCTCGCGCGCTGCGATGATGGCGCGGCTGTCGATGCCGCGCTTCATACCGCCCCGATTGCGCGCGCAACCCTCCTGTCCGGCCGCGCCAGAACGGATCTCGTCACCGGCCTAACGGCCGGTCTCGCACGCCCGCCGGGGCGATAAGTCCGGAACGCGCCAAGCCGCGCAGCATCAGGTCGATATCGCCGCGGACCGTCGTCGCGGCGATTGCGTATTCCGCGGCGATCGCGCGCGCGATCGCCGCCGGTCTATACCCTCGCGCCAGCATCTTCCAAATCTTCCCGCCCGTTTCGTCCAGCCGATAGCCGCTTCCACTCTTTAGATCGACCACCAGCGTCTCGTCGCCGATGCGCCGCCATGCGATCGTCGGCGGTATCTTTGCGCGGGTGGTTTTGGTCGAGCGATGCTGTGGCGCAAGGTTGCGCCCAGGAGGCGTCGCGCGGGCCAGCGCCGAGCGCCGCAGTTCCCGCCGCGCCGCGGTTGCGTAATCGGGCCGCGCCATGAACCATCCTGAAAACGCGGTCTTGGCGACGCTTCCGGTCACCGCAGAGTTGCGATGCTCGAGAGCGGGGCCGATGCGAAACAGGATAGCGTCGCCGAAACCGCGATTTTTGATCCGCGCCAACATTCTTCCCGCCGCCCGGTCGCGAAGCTCAAGCCACCCGCCGCTATAGGTTCCCGCCCCAATATTGACGCTTAGCGCGACCAGCCGATCAGCTACCGCGTCGTCGTGCCAATCGAGTCCAAGCCCACCCTGATCCGCCACCCGATATACCCGTCCCGCGAATGAACCGATCCGCGCGCATCCCGTGATGGCGCGAATCGCGTCGAATAGCGCGGGGTCGTTCAAAAGAAAATTCAACGCAGCCGACGCCACGTTCGGCGCCATCGAGAGGTCGCGTCCAAATCCCCGATGCTCGACCCG
This sequence comes from Binataceae bacterium (SeqCode), assembly GCA_035531855.1. GTDB lineage: Bacteria > Desulfobacterota > Binatia > Binatales > Binataceae > JBARDN01. Next base: position 157 of record DATKSB010000011.1, on the reverse strand, counting down.
GCCGAAATCCGCGTGTTCGAGATGCGCGGCGATCACTCGCATCAGCTCTCGATCGATCATCGCGCGGAATCTGACGAGGCTCTCTCGCTCGAAGTCGCGATGCAGCGCGGCAAGCTCGCGCGCATTGGCGCACCGGGCTTTATCGCGGCTGATTCGA
>DATKSB010000010.1:0-7170 GCA_035531855.1 Binataceae bacterium (SeqCode) | reverse complement strand
GCCGCACCGCGAGCGCTACCGGCTTGCCGCCAATCGTGAGGACGCGGCGCCATACGCCAGCGTCGAAGCGGTCGATCATGTTGTGCGGGCGGCGCCTGAGCGCCCACACTGTTAGGTCGAGGCGAAACGGCGCTCGCGCGCGGAGTGTGAATTCGAGGCGAGCCACGGCTCGTCTATTGGTCGCCGGTTCCCGAGCGGCCTTCGATCGCCCGCACGCGGCGAAACAGCTCGGGCAGCCGCCACCATAACGCTGAATAGCGGCGGAAGTATTTCAAATCTGCAAATGGGGTTCCGCCCACCACCGCGCCGTCCGCGATCTCGCCGTGCAGGCCGGATTGTCCGGCTGCCATCACGCGGTCGCCGATCTTCGCATGATCGGCGCATCCGACCTGTCCACCGAACTGGCACCATTTGCCGATCGTCGTCGAGCCCGCGATTCCGACGTGCGCGGCGAAGCGCGAGTACTCTCCGATTTCGCAGTTGTGCCCGATATGGACCTGGTCGTCGAGCTTGACCCCGCGATGCAGAATCGTCGCGCCGAGCGTCGCGCGATCGACGGTCGATTTCGCGCCGATTTCGACTTCGTCTTCCAGCACCACGATTCCCACTTGCGGAATTTTGATCAGGCCGCCCGCGTTCTCGACGAAGCCGAAGCCGTCAGCGCCGATCACCGCGCCGTCGAGCAGCGTGACGCGATTTCCGAGCGAGCATCCCTCGCGCACGACCACGTGGCTATGCGCGATGAAGTCGTCGCCGATATGCACGTTCGGATAAATCACGGCGTGCGGATGCAACACCGCGCGCGCGCCGATCGTGACGCCGGCGCCGATCACCGCGAACGCGCCGATCGACGCGCCTTCGCCGATTTTCGCATCGGGCGCGATTTTCGCGGTCGAGTCGATTCCCGGCGCGGGCCGATAAGGCGGAAAGAAGATCTCGATCACGCGCGCGAAATCGGCGTAGGGGTTCGCGCTGATCAGCACGGAACATTTTGCGTTCTCGACGAACTCCGGCGTGACGATCGCCGCCGCCGCGCTGGTGCGTGCGAGGACCGGCGCGTACTTCGCGCTCGCGACGAAGATGATCATCCCGGGCGCCGCCGCCTCGATCGGCGCGGGCGCGAAGACCTCGACCGTGCCGTCGCCGCGCAGTTCCAGTCCGAGACTTTTGGCGAGTTCGCTCAGTTTCATGTGCTCACCGATGATCGAGAGTATTAGAAACCGCAGGGCCGCCCAACGGGCCGATTATGAGGTTCCGAGCGCGCCCAAATCTGCGAGCGTATGAGCGGCTTCTTCCGGAGCGATTTCGACCAGGCAATTGTAGTGGCCGAAGCGGCAGGTGCGCGCCAGGCACGGGCTGCATTCGAGCTGCCGCCAAATCACGCGCGCGGTCGGGCCCATCGGACCGGTGCGGAAAGGATCGGTCGAGCCGAAGATCCCGGCGGTAGGCCGTCCGAGCGCCGCAGCGGCGTGCATCGCGCCGGAGTCATTGCCGATAAATCCGTCCGCGAGCGCGAGCAGCGCGAGCAGTTCGCCGATATCGGTCTCGCCCGCCGCGACGATCGCGCCGTTGCGCGATGCCGCCGCGATTTCGACGCATCGCGCGCGCTCGCCCGGCGCCCCGACCATCACGCTCTCGGCGCCGTAGCGCTCTGCGAGCAAATCGATCAGACGCGCGTAGTGATTCGCGGGCCACTCCTTGGCGGGACCGAACGCCGCTCCGGGCGCGAGCGCGATCAGCCGCGCGCCGGGATGCATCCGCCGCGCGGCGAGCAACGCCCGTATTTTTTCCAGATGCGGATCGGCCGCTTCGATCGCGAAGTCAGCGGCGTCGCCGGATGCGCCGATCGTCGCGCGCACCAGCTCGAGCCAGTAGTGCGCCTGATGCGCATGGATTGCGAGGGTTGTCGGCCGCGCGCGTATCGTCAGCATCGGGCTGCGCGCATCCGTCGTATAACCGGCGCGGCGCGGCACTCGCGCGAGCGTCGTCCACAAAGCGGATTCGAAGCTGTTCGGAAACAGAACCGCCAGATCGAAATCGCGCTTGCGAATCTCGCCGACGATCCGCAGCCGGTCGCCGAGCCCGCGCATCCCGCGCGCGAGCGAATAGGGAATCACCTCGTCGAGCCAACCGGCGCCGTCGAAGAAGCCGGCCAGATCGCGCTTGATGAGAATCGCCAGATGCGCGTCGGGCCACGTACGCCGAATCGCGCGCAGCGCCGGCAGGCTCATCACAACATCGCCGAGCCAGTTGACTTCCTTGACGATGACGCGCCGCGGCGCCGGAGTGATCGCGGCGACGGAATTGGATACCTCGGCCATCGATACTGCGCGATTTCATCATGGCACGCTCTCCAATGGAATCCGGGCGATGCTGGTGAATCACCCACAAATTTGATGCTTCCGGTAGGGGGTCGATCGTACTAATATCCGCGCAGGGGGGATCCTCCGCACACGCCGCGAATCAGAAGATGCGAGATCCACAACAGATCCGCGCGATCAGGTCCGCTTCGATCGTCGTGATCCTTTGTGCGATGGCCGCGATGTTCTTTGCGGCACATCATAATCGTTCCGCGCCGATAGCGAGCGGCGCATCCGCACCGGCAGCCGTCGCGGGTGAATCTCCCAGCGTCGTTGCCGCGCCTGAGGAGCCGTCCGCCACGCTGATAAACCTTCCTGGACCGGCTGTGGCCGGGCAGACTTGGGAATCGGATACCGAGGACACGGAGTTCGCGGCGATTCCAATCTCCGGCGCGCGAATGCCGCTCTATTCCGCCGGCATTGCCCCACAGCAATTAACGATCGATCGGGCAGCGTTCGTGGCGATCGGAAGCCCGGGTCCCGCGAGTCCTGGAATGGGCGCGGGGACTGCCGGAGCGGGAGTCGCGCCCGCCACAATCTCGAATGGCGCGGGATTTCATTTGGATATTTCCTTCGGCGCGGCTCCGCGGACGCAGAAGGCCAGCCTCGCGGCTGGGCACTCGGGATGGGTGCTGATCGCGGGCGGGCAGGGTGGAGGCAGAATCGCGCTCGCGCGCGCCGAGTTGTTCGATCCGATCCAGATGAATTTCGTCGCGACCGGTGCGATGCACTGGGCGCGCGCGCATTTCGTGGCGGCGGATTTGACCGCGGGCCAGACTTTGGTGACGGGCGGTGACGACGCGCAGGGGCATCCGATTGCGAGCGCTGAGTTATACGATCCGATCGCGGGCAAGTTTTCCTCGACGGGTGCGATGACCGTGGCCCGCGCCGGGCACACCGCCACCGCGATTTCCGGATGCGGATGCGCGGCCGACGGGAAGATTCTAATCGCGGGTGGAACTTCAACCGCCGGGGCCGCGCCGCTGGCGAGCGCCGAGCTTTACGATCCCGCAAGCGGTTCTTTCAGCGCGACCGGAGCGATGAACCGGGGACGCGCGTGGCAGACGGCTTCGCTTATCGGGTCGGGCGCTCTCGCCGGCGACATTCTGATCGCGGGCGGAGTGGGAGCCAAGGGGACCGCGCTCGCGTCGGCGGAGATCTATGATCCGCGAACAGAGGCCTTCATCGCGACGGCGCCGATGTCCACCGCGCGGGCGTACCAGACCGCGACCTGGCTCGATCCGTCGATAGTCACGGGAGAGTCCGCTGGGCAAATCCTGGTTGCGGGCGGATGGACCGGAGACGGCATCTCTGACACTGCCGAGGTTTTCGATCCCGCCGCCGAGGCGTTCGTTACTGCGGGCACGATGACGGCGGCGCGCGCATATCAGGCGGCGGTGCTGATGCCCAACGGGAAAGTATTGATCGCGGGAGGGCAGAGTCCCGGCGATGCGCTGCTGGCGACCGCCGAGATATTTGATCCGGTCAAAGAGATGTTCACGGCGACTTCGCCGATGCGAAGCGTACACGTGGGTGGAGTTGCCTCGATACTTCCGGACGCAAGCGTGCTGATCGCGGGGGGACGCTCGGGCACCGCCGAGGTTTACAGTTCCGCCACCGGAAAATTCACGCTGACCGCCGCGATGCCGGTCGATGTCGCATACGCGGCCGGCGCCGTTGTCGGACAATAGCGAAATGGATGACTCCCGATGAGATGATCGCCGCGGCGTGCGCGCTCGCCGCGCAGCGTCGAGCCCGGAGCGAGCGCGTGATCGTCGCGATCGACGGATGCGGTGGCGCGGGAAAATCCACGCTCGCTCGCGGCGTTCAAAATTCGATCGCGAACGTCAGTATCGTTCGCACCGACGATTTCTTCCGTCCACTAAATCAATTTCCGCGCGGAACGCTCGCGCCCGCCAAAGCATACGAACTCTATCTCGATTGGGACCGAATGCGCGCTGAGGCGCTGGTGCCGGTCCGAGAGGGCAAGACGGCGAGATACCAAAGATACGACTGGGCTACCGACGCGCTCGGAGAATGGGTAATAACCGGGCCGAATCCGATCGTGATCGTCGAGGGCGTATATTCGAGCCGTCCCGAGCTTCGCGAGCTGCTCGACGCGATCATTTTCATCGACGCGCCGCGCGGCGTGCGCCGCCGCCGGATGCTCGCGCGCGGCCATCACGACAGCGACTGGATGACCCCATGGATGACGGCCGAGGACTGGTACCTGGAACACATCCGTCCGCAGGATTTCGCCGATCTGATTCTCCACAGCGCGTAACCAGGACGAATCAGTTTCTGGCGTTCTTGCGTTTAAGTGTGCGGCGGCCACCGCCCCGGCGTTGACGTAGGTCCGGCATAAATTTTCATATTTTTAGCGCGGCGATTACCTGATCCACGATCGCGTCGGCTTTGGAGCGCATCTCGTCGTCGGTTGCGTCCTGGATCGGATGCGGAACGAACACGCGGCGGACCTCCGGCAACCCCAGCGCCGCAGCCTGCTTTTCCGCCGCGTCGATAAATACGTCCGACGCGATCATCACCGACGGCTTGCGATTAGTCTCGAACCATACTGAATCGTGCACACTGCACGTTGTACATGACCCTCAATCGGCCAGCGCTTCGATAACGAAGTCGCTCTCCTGCGCAATCTGGCGGCGCAATGCGTCAGGCGCCGGCTTGGTGAAGGTGGGTTTGCGAAAGCGCTTGATCTCGACGCCCGGCAGCCGGTCCTCGAGTTGCTCGGCGAGGCGCTGAATCAGGACGTCGCCTCGCGGTTTCGCAATGTCGAGCAGCGCGACGCGGCCGATAACTTGTCCGTTGCGCGGTGCAAGCGTGCGCCTAATCGGCACGCGTTCATCAGTCGGATCGACGATTACATGTCGCATCGTATTTTCTCCCCTGCGCGTGATGATCACGGAACTTCTTCGATTTTGCGGCTCACACTCGACGAGCCCATCGGCCCGGAAACCCATCCGGCAAATACCGCCGAGAATTTTCCCGCCTCGCCGCCCGCGACGATCATATTAATATACTCCGGGCGGCGGAACTTCGGAATTTTGGCCTCGAGCTGTTCGGAGGTCGGATTCACCAGCCCCAGTACGCGCAGCGAAATGCCCTCGGCGCTGTCGGGGTCGGGAAGCAGTTCGCGAATCGGCCGCGAAGTTACTTCCTGGATTCGCCCGCGCACCTGATTCTTGCTCCAGTTCTCGCGCGCAATCGTGTCGGCGTGCTCGGGGCATACCACCAACAGAACTTCGCCCGCGCCGTGCTGCTTCGGATGCCAGCATGCTTCCAGCCCCATCCCGAGCGAACCGACCAGAGCGCGCGCGGTGCGAGAAACCTGGTCGGCAATCTGGCGCGAGCCGGCTTCGAGTCCGAACACCGTGACCACGCTGTCCTCGCGCGCGAAGCCGCGTTCGACGTGCAGGGGTTCCCACGGGCTGCGCTCTTCCCATTCCGCGAAGCAGGTGGTGAATTTGCCGATCGCGCCCAGCGTCGAGCGCTCGATCTCGCCGGGCCGCGCGCCGCCCAGGTTGCGCAGCACGAGTTTCAGTGCGCGTCCGATCGTCGCGTTGGCGCGGTTCCCATAGCCGAGCGCCATGATTTCCATGTTCATGCCGATTCGTTTGCGAATCGGACCGCTCACGACGATCACCGGAGTCGCGCCCCAGGTGGTCGCCATCACGCCGTGGATATTGAACTCGTCGGTGCAGACGGCTTCCAGAGCCGCTGTCACGACCGGCAGGTACTCCGGACGGCATCCCGCCATCACGGCGTTGACGGCGATTTTCTCGATGGTTACCGGCGCGAGGTTCGGCGGCGCGATCGCGACAACCTCGCGCGGGTCGCGCCGCGTGCCGGTCAGCATCCATGCGACCCGTTCGGGAGTGGGCGGCACGACCGGAAGTCCGTCGGTGAGTCCGCGCTCGAACATGAATTCGAACACGTCTTCGGTTTCGCCGAGTTCGATTTGCCGCGCCTGCATCCGCTCGCCGCGCGCCTCGGCGGCAAGGCGCTCGGCGATTCCGGGTTCGACCGATTTCGAGCCGCATCCGGGGCGCAGTTTCGGGATCGCGTCGAAGTCCATTTCCGGAGCGGGCCGGGCGGTGAGCTGCGCGAGCTTGGACGCGAGCGTCTTCCAGTCTTCGCGCGCGAGGCCGACGGACTCGGAGATAAGCGCGCCGCCGCCGTCGGCGAGGATAATCGTCGGCACCGTATCGAGATCGTACGCGAATGAAACCGCGAGCGCCGAGTCATCGAGCATCGGGCACGAGAGCGCGAAACGCTCGCACAGCGCACGATTTCCCGCCGCGTCCTGGCCAATCGCGAAGATATCGGCATCCGCGCCGAATGCGCGATGCATCGCCTCGACAATCGGCATCGTCGCCACGCAGGTCGGGCAGTCTTCTTTGACGAAGCACAGCAGGGCGGGGCGTCCAGTCGGGAACGCGCGTTCGCCGCCGCCAATCGCGGCCAGTTTGAACGACGGAATCTTGTCACCAATCGCGCCCATCAATGCTACCCCAACGACACAATGCTCCCGTGCCAGCCCGCGCGTCGAGAGATGCGCGCATCGCTTCAATTGGCGGCGGACACCGGTGCCGCTGGCGTGTCCGAGCGCTCGAAGCGGCGGCGTGAGGGGGAATAGAACGAGACCGACGAAGTTACTCTGCCGTTCTGATCGACTCCGCCCGCAATCATGACGTCGCCGTCGGGCAGCAGCGTGGCGGAATTCAACAGCCGGCCGACGTGCAGCGGTCCAACGCTTGCGTATTGTCCTGGCAGGCCTGGTGAGAATTCCTCG
>DATKSB010000009.1:0-5708 GCA_035531855.1 Binataceae bacterium (SeqCode) | reverse complement strand
GCGTTGGGTCGCGCTGGCGCTCGCCGTGATGGTCGCCGCCATCGTCGCCGGCAACACGTTCTTCCTCAATTTCGTCCACGTCATGACGGGCGTGATGTGGACCGGCATCGACATCTTCATGGGCTTCGTGCTTGGACCCGTCCTGCGCCAGACCGACGTGCCGGCGCGGCGCGCCATCGCCGTGCGCCTCATCCCGCGCATGCTGTTCCTGATGCCGACGCTCGCCATCGTGACCGGCACCGCCGGCTATTTCCTAGCGAAGCAGATGGGCTTCCTCGATGTCGCTTATCCGGCGCATCTCTGGGTCGACGCCGCGCTGCTCATCATTGCGATCCTGACCGTGCAGGGCCTCGGCATCCTGCTGCCGACCAACCTGATGGTCTGCCTTGAAATGCAGAAGCCGCAGCCGGACGCCGAGCGGATCAAGCGGCTGATGCGGCGCTACGTGCATCACACGGCGCTGCAGGGCGCGATGCAGATCGCGATCATCGTCGTGATGGCCAAGTTCGTCACCGGGCTTTGACCGCGCGTTTCGATTTCGCCGCGGCTGCGCGCGGCCTGCCGGTCGCCGAGGCGCTGCCGGACCTGACGGCGGCGCTGGCAACGCGCGGCGTCGCGGTGCTGGAGGCGCCGCCCGGCGCCGGCAAGACGACGCTGGTGCCCTTGGCCTTGCTCGACGCGCCGTGGCTGGCGGGCAAAAAGCTTTTGATGCTGGAGCCACGGCGCCTCGCGACGCGCGCGGCGGCGCGGCGGATGGCGAGCCTGCTCGGCGAGAGCGCGGGCAACACGGTGGGATTCCGCACGCGGCTCGAAAGCCGCATCGGACCCCAGACGCGCATCGAGGTGCTAACCGAAGGCATCCTGCCGCGCATGATCGAGGACGATCCCGCGCTCGACGGCGTCGGCGGCGTGATCTTCGACGAGTTCCACGAGCGCAGCCTCGAAGCCGATCTGGGATTGGCGCTCGCGCTCGAGACGCGCAAGCACTTGCGGCCGGAGCTGCGTCTGCTGGTGATGTCGGCGACGCTGGAGGGGGAGAAGGTCGCGGCGCTCTTGGGCGATGCGAAGGTGATCGCCAGCCAAGGCAAGATGTTTCCAGTGGAAATCCGGAATTTGGATCGCCCCGCGCCCGAGCGCTTCGAGGCCGCGGTCGCGGCGGCGGTGCGCCGCGCGCTTGGCGAGGACAGCGGCAGCGTGCTGGTGTTCCTGCCGGGTGGCGCCGAAATCCGGCGCGTCGCGCGCTTGCTGGAGAGCGACCTGCCCGCCGGCGTCAGCGTCGCGCCGCTCTATGGCGACCTGCCGCCGCAAGCGCAGGACGACGCGATCCAGCCGGCACCGCCGGGTAAGCGCAAGGTGGTGCTGGCAACGTCGATCGCCGAGACCAGCCTGACCATCGAAGGCATCCGCGTGGTGATCGACGGCGGCCTGATGCGCGCGCCGCGCTTCGATCCGGCGAGCGGCATGGAACGCCTGGTCACGCTGCGCGTGTCGCAGGCGTCGGCGAAGCAGCGCAGCGGTCGCGCCGGACGGCTCGAGCCGGGCGTGGCGTATCGGCTGTGGCCGGCGCGCGAGGAAATGCAGCTCGCACCGTTCAACGCGCCGGAGATTCTGCAAGCCGATCTCGCGCCCTTGGCATTGGCGCTGGCGCAATGGGGCGCGGCCGATCCGCACGCGCTGTCGTTCCTCGATCCGCCACCGGAGGCCGCCTATGCCGAGGCGCAAAACCTGCTGCGCGAATTGGGCGCGCTCGACGCCGCGAACAAGATCACGGCGCATGGCAAGGCGATGGCCGGACTGGGATTGCATCCGCGACTGGCGCACATGGCATTGCGGGGGAAAGAGCGCGGCAGCGGCACGCTGGCGTGCGCGATCGCGGCGCTGCTGATGGAGCGCGACGTGCTGCGCGCCGGACTGGCTTCGCGCGACGCGGATTTCCGATTGCGCGTCGAGCTGATGGCCGAGCGCGGCGCGGCGAAGCACCTGCCCACGGGCATGACGCTCGACCGCGGCGGGCTCGAGCGTGCGCGCGACGCCGCGCGGCAGCTGCGCCAGCGCCTCGGCATTCGCGGCGACAGCTTCGAGGCGCGCGAGACCGGCCGCCTACTGGCCTTGGCATATCCCGATCGCATCGCGCAGAAGCGGCCGGGCGCGCCGGGCCAGTTCCTGCTCGCCAACGGCAAAGGCGCGGAATTGGCGGCGAGCGACCCGCTGGCGAATGCGGAATTTCTCGCCGTCGCCGATCTCGACGCGGCGCGGCGCAACGCGCGCATCTTCCTCGCCGCGACGCTGACGCGCGACGAGCTCGAGGAGGATTTCGGAGATTTGATCGCGACCGCGGACACGATCGCGTGGGATGTGCGCGCGGAAGCGGTGCTAGCGCGGCGGCGCGCGACGCTGGGCGCGCTGGTGCTGGAGGACAAGCCGCTGGCGAAGGCCGATCCAGCACGGGTGGCGGCGACGATGGCGGAGGGAATTCGCGCGCTCGGCATCGGCGCGCTGCCGTGGAGCCAGTCGGCGGAAAATTTGCGCGCGCGGATCGCGTTCCTGCACCGGCTCGACAGCGACGCGTGGCCGGATTGGTCGGACGCAGCGCTATTGGCGAGTGTCGACGAGTGGCTCGCACCTTATATAGGCGGCATCACGCGGCGCGCGCAGCTTGCCGGATTGGACCTGGCGGAGATTTTGGCGGCGCGGCTCGCCTACGACCAGCGCCGCGCGCTGGACCGCCTGGCGCCGACGCACGTCACCGCGCCGAGCGGCTCGCGCATTGCCATCGACTATGCCGGCGCGACGCCGGTGCTGGCGGTCAAGCTCCAGGAGATGTTCGGCGCGCGCGAAAGCCCGGCGGTGGCCGACGGCCGGGTGAAACTGTTGATCCACCTGCTGTCGCCGGCGGGACGGCCGCTCGCCGTGACGCAGGACCTCGCCGGCTTCTGGCGCAACGCCTATCCGCAGGTGCGCGGCGAGATGCGCGGCCGCTATCCGCGGCATCCGTGGCCGGACGATCCGCTCGCCGCAGCGCCGACCAAGCGGACGAAACGGCGGTAAGTCGAAGCCACCGATGCGTTCCGATAATCTGCGTTGCCTGGTGAGGTGCCGGTAGTCTTTTTCAAGTCTACGCGTCTGACAGAAAGCTGTAAAAGCAAAGACGGCGCCGAACATCGGCGCCGTCTTTTTAGTTTTGAATGGCCTGCACGGAATCTACCCTGCAGATCCCCCGTCGCCACTAGGAATTAATGCGGTCATGTTGGTCTCCACTCGGACTCTCTGCGGCATTCTGAGGTGGATATTGGGATTAAGCACCTCGGATTCAAATACGGAGTTCTACGAAGCTCGCTGCACCCGAATCGAGGTTGCGTACAAACAATCATACCGTATACGGACTTCACTACAAGGAATTTGAATGGTCCCGAATTGCGGCTTTCTCGGGCATCCTGACTGCAAATTAACCAACGACGCGCGCCGGTGTCGCGCCATCTTGGTGAATATGTTGTCCTGGTGGCCTCCACCAAAAGGTCACACCCTGGAACGGCAGGATCGGTTCTTGCGTCCTAAAGGTGACCCGACCGCGATGGCGGGGCCCATCCTGAGGACCATCGAGTGAACGTAAATTTCCCGAATGACGTGAATCAATATTCCATTCAAGGTCGAGCTGAACATCAGCAATAACGTCGAGCGTCTGAGTGGGCAAAAAACTCGTCCATATCTCGTTGTCCGATTTCTCTTTGACCAATTCGTAATTCGTGACGACGCGGAGCGTCTCTCCCGCTACTATGTGCTTTGTCCATATATAGCGACGTTCATAATCTGTATCCGCAATGGCGTTATCACCGCGCGCAATCAAAGCCGCATCTAACGGCTCATCACCGACCGTGCCTGATATTACTTTAGCAAGCGTGCGCAAGGCAGGATCTGGCGGTAATGGGATATTCAATCGCACTAAGTGATCAACTGCAGCCCCGCTAACATTTTCTAATTCGTAATCAGATGAGATGGCGAGTTTGAGATACTTACCTTCAGGATTATTGGCAATATCATCGAGATCGGAAAGCACGAACGTTAACCGGTGGCTCTTACGGATAACGGGAACAGAAAATATTGAAGATAGGGCCAAATTCACAATCGATTGTGGCGTCTTCAGTTTAAAGGACGCCTGCAGAACATTCGTGGTCACCGCTTGTAGGGCTCTCTCGACCGCTCTTTGTTGCCGAATGCGAGAAGCCCGATCGACGAACACACCAAGTGTCAATGCAATGAGAGACGCAAACCCGATGTCTCTAAGCGTTCCGGCCCATATTTCCGGATTTTGATACCACGGCGCGGCGAGCCGCTTCATCCGCTCGTCGAGTGGCAAGCTCGCAAATTTTATCACGATGTGCTGATCAATATTGGTCGAGGTCGACAGCGCAACGACACCTAACACGACTAAGAACCAAAACCGCCGCGTTCCCAACTCATACCAAATTGGTTCGACCCACATCGGCTCTTCCGGTCGATCTTCGCCTAATGCCGAACGAGAGGCCGGTCGACGTCGATTGAACCAAGGCATGAATCGAAATCCTTCTTCTAAATTGGCAGCAAAAAATGATCCCTCATAATCGTCAACGTACTGCGCTTCATTTTCGGCCGAGCATAGTTCACACAGGATTTTTTCGAAACCGGTTCCTTCCTACTAAATTCTGATTCGTACTAGCTCAAATCGCGGTAATCCGTCGCTAACCGCACCTGACGTCTTGTCTCACGGCCCTTTGTCAGTAAGTGCTGACGCATTAGGAAATGCTCGCTTCGCAGGGTCGAGCCGATGACAGTGCCGCAGAAAATTCCGCCCAACGCCGGCCCCCGCTTGCGACGGCCCGAGATGCGCGGCCGCTATCCGCGGCATCCGTGGCCGGACGATCCGCTCGCCGCGGCGCCGACCAAGCGCACCAAGCGCACCAAGCGCACCAAGCGGCGGTAGCTGCCCTCGAAAAAAGCTGACTGTCGCCCCCGCGAAAGCGGGGGCCCAGGAGCGACCGCACGTCGCTTGCCCCCGGATCAAGTCCGGGGCAGGCCCTGGATTCCCGCTTGCGCGGGAATGACGACGGGATGATGACTCCGCTTCAGCAAAGCACGTTAGAGCGTGACGCAATCAGATCGAAACGGAAAGCCCCTCTCCCGCACCGCGGGAGAGGGAGGGACCCGGCGCGGAGCGACGGGAGGGTGAGGGTCTTTGGATATTGCGCTCCTCCCCTCACCCTCCCAATCCTGTCGGATTGGGTCCCTCCCTCTCCCACTTCGTGGGCGAGGGGTTTCCCCAGTCGACCTAAAACGATCCCGCGTCAGCTATGCGCCTTGGCGAGCGCGCTTTTGGGATTGAGGCTCTGGATGTGACCGCTCTCGGTGCCCGCCGTCGGATCGATCACGGCGTTGATGAGCGCCGGCTTGCCGGACGCGATCGCCTCGCTCACCGCCTTCTGCAGGTCGGCCGTCTTTTCGACGTGATAGCCCTTGCCGCCGAAGGCCTCGATCATCTTGTCGTAGCGCGAATTCGGCTGCAGGCCGGTCGGCGACGGCGCGGTGCCGGGCAAGTCGCCGCGATAGATGCCGCTGTTGTTGAAGATGATGGTGACGACCGGCAGCTTGTAGCGGCAGATCGTCTCGATCTCCATGCCGCAGAAGCCGAAGGCGCTGTCGCCTTCGACGGCGACGACCGGCTTGCCGCTGACCGT
>DATKSB010000008.1:0-32675 GCA_035531855.1 Binataceae bacterium (SeqCode) | reverse complement strand
ATCCGGATCTCGTTCTCGTCGTAGTAGCTCTGATGGTCGCGGAAGCCGCGTCCTTCGATGGTGCATCCGGGAGTGCTCGCGGCGGGATAAAACCACAGCAGAATTTTTTGTCCGCGCAGGTCCGCGCTCGAGATGATCCGGCCGTCGTGGGCGGGAAGCGCGAATTCCGGCGCGCGATCTCCAACCTTGAGCATCGGGATTCTCCTGCGTGCCGGCTGCCGGCGATAATCAGTTCAGCATCGAGCGCAGGCGCTTAAGCGTCGCGGCGCACATCGGTTCATCGGGCTGGAAGGTGAGCGCGTGCTCGAATTCCTCGATCGCGCGTCCGATCATCCCCTTGGCCTCATACACGCGGCCGAGATTCATGTGCGGAAAATGGCGCGGCTCGTAGCGCGGCGCGAGCTTGGCCTGTTCGAGCCATCCGATCGCCTCGTCAAGCTCGCCCTTGGCGATAAGGTAGGCGCCGATATCGTTGTAGGGATTGCCGAACGAGGGATCGACCGCAATTGCGCGCTTACATTCGGCGATCGCGTCGTCGAGCCGGCCCTTCCCCCGGTAGGCCCATCCGCGAAAAGTGTACGCCTCCGCGGTGGGAAAGGTTTCGATCGATTTGGTATAGAGGCGGATCGCGCCGTCGAGGTCGCGCAACTGGTGATGCTGCATGCCCTCGTTCCAGAGTTCGAATGCCCGGGTTTTTGATGTGGTATCGTCCATCGCCGCGCCGTGGTCTCAATACAGACCCATAGCGCGCGTCCGTCAAGCCTTCATTTGGTCAGGGTCTGCATGATCTGAATCATCGCGGGTCCAACGATCACGCTCATCATGGCGGGCAGGACGAACAGCACCAGCGGGAACATGATTTTCACCGTGGTTTTCTGCGCGGCCTCTTCGGCTCTCATCTTGCGGGCCGAGCGCAGCGAATCCGAAATCGAGCGCAGTGCGGGACCAATCTGCGCTCCGATCTGCTCGCTCTGGATAAGCGTCGCGGCCAGCGGCTTCACGTCCGCGACGGCGGTGCGGTCGGCGAACTGCCTGAGCGCCTGGCCGAGGCTCGAGCCCGCGGCGAGTTCGCCCGAGACCAGCGCGAGTTCAGTTCCGATCACCTGGCCGTGACGCTCGGCTTCGGCGCCGACCACCTTGATCGCTTCCGACAACCCGAGCCCGGCTTCGACGCATACCACCAGCAGATCGAGCACGTCGGAGAGCTGGCTTGCGATCGCGCGTTGGCGTTTGCGCGACTTGCGGCCGAGATAAAAGCTCGGGATGAATGCGCCGATCCCGCAGCCCGCCACCAGCGCCATGATCACCATCACGCCGGAGCGGTTCGCGGCCAGCGCAATCACCAGCGCCAGCGCCGCGCAGGCCACGGTCGAGACCGTCCGCACCACCTGAAAGGTCCGCGCGGCGCGCGAGTGTTGATAGCCGGCGTGCATGAGCTGATGCGCAAGTTTTTCGGCCTTCGGGGAGTCGGCGGCCGGCGCGGGCAGACGCTGCGCAACCCAACGAAAGAGAGCGCGCGACAATGACGGATCCACTTCGCTTGGAATGCCGCCGTCATTGATGCTCACGCGCATCTTGACCCCCATATCGGTAATCCGATCGTCAAGCACACGCGGGGTGCCGAACAGCGCGGCATACGCCGCCAGCATCGCGGCGCCCATCAACAAAATAAAGGCGAGAGTGATGTACAGCGCGGACATTTCAGAATTCCACCTTGAGAAGTTTCCGGATCGTCACGAACGCCATGATGTCCAGCACCGCGGCGACCTTGAGAATCATCTGGCCGGAAGGATCGTAAAATAGCGTGTGAACGTACGCGGGCTGAATGATGCTGAAAGCGCCGAGCATCGCGATCGGCAGGCATCCGACCACCATCCCGCTCATTCGCGATTGCGCGGTCATCGCGCGGATCTGCTGCTGGATTTTCTGGCGGGTGCGGACGATCTCTGAGAGCCGTCCGATGATCTGGGCCAGCGAACTGCCGACCTCGGACTGAACCCGCACCGCGACCACGAGCAGGCGCAGGTCTTCGATCGGAACCCGCTCGAGCATCTCCTCGAGCGCACGCGGCAGCGGCAATCCAAGGCGCGACTGCTCGATCACCGAGCGAAACTCGCTGCCGATCGGATCGCCGAATTCCGCGACCACGACCTGGAAGCCGCGCAAAAGCGAATGGCCCGCCTCGATCGACGACTTGATCAGATCGAGCGCGTACGGAAGCTGCGTCGCGAAGGCCTTCAGGCGCCGCTGGCGGCGGAGCCGGATGTACATCAGCGGCAGAATGCCCATACCGAAACCGAGGCCTACGGTGATCAACGGATTATCCGAAAACGCGCCGCCGGCTACTATTCCGGCGCCTGCCAGCAGAACCATCACGAGCAGAATATCGGCCACCGGCAGATATAGTCCGGCTTGCCACATCATCTGTTCGAGCTTCTGGACCAGGTTGATGCGCAATAGCCGCGCCAGGATTCGGGTGGCGGCTTCCTTGTTGCGCCGATGCCCGGAGCGGAAAATACCGTCGGCGGCCACGCTCTTGGCCGGCGCCATCCGGCGCATCACGTTGCGTCCGAGCCACGGCAGGCCCTTGTGCCGGGCGATGACAAATCCGCCGAGCACCAGGACCAGCGCAAACGCGGCTGTTGCGATTACCAGATCCATGTCGCTATGGCTGCGGCGCGGCTTTGAACAGGCGCGCGTCGGATTTGTAACCGACAGCTTCCAGCCGCGGGGCGTAGTGCGAGCGCACTCCGGTCGAGCGCAACTGGCCCGAAAGCTTTCCGTCCGGGCGCGGGTCGCCGCGGACATATTCGTACAGGTCCTGCATCATGATCATGTCGCCTTCCATTCCGGTGATTTCCGAGACCTTCATCACTTTGCGGGTGCCGTCGGAGAGGCGGCTGACGTGAAGAATCATGTTGATCGCCGACGCGATCTGCTGGCGCATCGCACGCTGCGGGATCGAGACGCCCGACAGCAGCATCATCATCTCGAAGCGCCCCAGGCACTCGCGCGTCGAGTTGGCGTGGACCGTCGCGATCGAGCCGTCATGTCCGGTGGACATCGCTTGCAGCATGTCCAGCACCTCGGCTCCACGGACCTCGCCGACGACGATCCGATCCGGCCGCATACGCAGGCAGTTGCGCACCAGATCGCGCTGGGTGATCTCGCCCTTGCCCTCGAGATTGGCCGGGCGCGATTCCAGGCGCACCACGTGCGGCTGCTGCAGCGAGAGCTCCGCGGAATCCTCGATCGTGACGATCCGTTCGTCTTCGGGGACGAATGCCGACAGGCAATTGAGCATCGTGGTCTTGCCGGAGCCGGTGCCTCCGGCAACGATCACGTTGAGCCGCGCGCGCACTACCGCGAGCAGGAACTCGACCACTTCCCAGGTGATGGATTCTTTTTCGACCAGACCCGAGATGTCGTAGCGCTTGCGGCCGAAACGCCGGATCGATAGCGACGGACCGTCGAGCGCCAGCGGCGGAATGATCGCGTTGATACGCGAACCGTCGGGCAGGCGCGCATCGACCATCGGCGAGGATTCATCCACGCGGCGTCCGACGCGCGAAACGATCCGGTCGATGATCAGCATTAGATGCTGATCGTCCTGGAAGTGGACGTCGGCCGGATGCAGCTTGCCGAAGCGCTCGACATAAACCTGGTCGTGGCCGTTGACCAGGATGTCGGTTACGTCGTCGTCGCGCAGCAGCGGCTCGAGGGGACCCAGGCCGAGCAGCTCGTTCTTGATCTCTTCGACCAGGCGGATACGGTCGGCGTCGGTCAGCAGGCGTCCCTCCTCGTTCAGAATCTCGCTTATCGCCGCCGTGACTTTCGCCGACATCGCAGCGGGTTCGAGCGATTCGAGCTTCGAGACGTCGATGGTTTCGAACAGGCGGTTGTGAACTTTGATTTTCAGCCGGCGCGAGCCGTCAACGTGCGGGTCCTTGCGCCGCCTGATGGTGCCTCCAATAAGCGAGCTCGGTGCGGCCGCGCTGTCGGCGGCGGCCGCTCCGGAATTGGCGTTATTGAGTCGCTGTGCAAGTCCCATGATAGAAGCCTCAGGCGTGGGTGACGAATGCGGATCTCAGCCGCGCGATAAAGCCCGGGTCGGGTTCGGCCGCGGGCAGGATGACAGTCGGTGCGATCCGGCGCGCAAGATCCTCGAGCGAATGCGCCAGCGGCGAGGCGGGGGCCACTTGCCAGAGATCCTTGGCGGTGACTTCGGCGCGTTCCAGCGCGCGATCGTCGGCAGGGATTCGCGCGTAGAGTTCGCGCCCCAGCGTGGTCTCGATCTGCTTGTCCGTGATCGGATGCATCGGTCGATGGCGATTGAGCAGGAAGCGCGGGGTAAGCGAGGTCAGCCCCAGCCGCTCGAACAGATCGATAAACCGCCACGCGCATCGCGCCGAGGTGATCGATTGCTCGAGGACATAGAACAGATGTTCCGAGCGCTCCCACGCGGCGACGGCGTTTTCGTCGATATGATCGCCGCAATCGATAATCACGAAATCGAACAACTGCCGCATCAGGTCGATCACGGTGCCTACCGTCACGTCGCTGACCAGCTCGCCCTCCTCGATCCGTTTGGGCGCGGCCAGCAGGTAGATGCCGGAGGAATGCCTGGTCAGCGCGGATTCGAGCTGGATCGAATCGAGCTTCCGATCGAGACGGATGAGCGGCAGAATCGTGACTTCGGGTTCCAGCCCGAGCACCACCGCGAGCCCTCCGGTCTGTAGATCGAGATCGATCAGCGCGACGCGCTTTTGGCTCTGGCACAGCGCAAGGCCCAGATTCGCAACCAGCGTCGTGACGCCCACTCCACCGACGATACTGGCAAATGAGCAGACTACGCCGCCGTCGCGCCGGTCGGAGCGCCAGCGCGCTTCGCTGATTTTAAGCAACGCGCAAGTCGCGTCACCGGGGTCGATTGGAACCAGCAGCAACTCGTCGGCGCCCGCGCGCAGCGCGCGCTTCATCAGACCTGGCGAGCGGGTCTGCAAGAGCGCAAAGATGGCCGGACGCGGAATCTGTCCGGCCTGGGTTTGCAGGCATCGCAGGCTCGCCTCTTCATTGCCCGCCAACATCACCATCAGGACGTCGGGCGCACCGGCGGTGGGCGCAGCGCCAAGGCCCGCCTCTTCGATCTGGAGCGGAGGATCGCCCAGCGCCAACAGCGCGGTTTTCGCGACGCCGCGCAGCTCGGCATTGTCGCCCATCAAGAACACGCGCAGCGTTCCGCGCCGGGTTTCGTTGTTTGCTCCGAGCACTGACACGAGATCCTCCTGTGCGGCGGCTAGAACCGCGGCCTCGACGCGTCGGGCGGAATGATTTCGCGCGTCTTGATATCTTCCGGTGCGAGCCTGCTGCCATGCGGCAGATCGACTTGCGCTCCTTCGGGCAGCGGTCCGACGATCTGCGGCGTGACGCTCATCACCAGGTCGGTTTCCTGCGTGGTGTGCGAGGTGGTGCGGAACAGTCCGCCCAGGTACGGCACGTCGCCGAGATAGGGCACCTTGTTAATTGTTGCGACCGGGTTGTGCAGGATTAATCCCGCGATGATCAGCGTCTGCCCGTCGCGCAGCGTGACCATGGTCTGCGCGCGGCGGGTGACGAAGGCCGGCACCGTAAACCCGAACATGGTTACGCCTTCGGCGAAGTTGGGTTGCGAAACCTCGGGCTTGACGTACAGCTCGATTGTGTCGCGGCCGATGACGGTGGGCAGAAAATCCACCGAGGTGCCGAACTGCTTGAACACGATCGAGGTGTTGAGCGCCTGCGCGATCACGATCGGAATCTCGCCGCCGGACAGGAACTTGGCCTGCTCACCCGAGTTGGCGAGCAGATGCGGCTCGGCCAGAATTTTTGCCAGGTTGTGAGTCTCGAGAAACTGAAAGAAGCTCTGCGTCTGAACGTTCGAGTTTCCCGCCGCAATCCCATAAGTCAGCCCCGGCGACAGAACCAGCGGAATGAGCGTTCCGGCCGGTCCCAAAACTCCGCCCGCCGCGGTGGTGGACGTCGATGACGACGCCAGCTGCGAGGCCGCGGTATAGGGAGTCGCAACCGCGCCCGGCAATCCAAAAATTGAAAAGCCGTAGTTGGAAAGCGCAAGCGACAGGTTGACGCCCTGGTTCTCGGCGCTGGAGAGGTCCAGCTCGGCGACGATGCAATTGAGCATCACCTGCTGCCGACCGCCCGTATCGACGCGGATTTGGCGCTCCTGGTAATCGCCGCGATCGTCCCATACCGCAAGCGTGGTAAAGCCGGGGGCGTGAGCGACCAGATTTATCTGCGACGGATTGATCACCTGGATGTCGGCGACTTTGGAATCGGCGATCGAGACGCGGACCAGGCGGCGGCGATAATCGATCACGTGCGAAGTTCCCTGCATCAAAATGATCGAATCGTCGGACATGTAGTTCGGCGCGCCTGGCCCACCTGAATTCGACGGCGACGCGTACCCGTTAACACCGACCGCCGGGTTGCTGCGCCAGGTACCGAGGGGAGCCTCCGAGCCCGGCGAAATTTTGGCAGCGGCCGGCGCAGGCGCAAACCCGAAGGTCTGCGAGTTCGATACCGGAATCGGCGCGGCGTTCGGGTCTGATATCGGCGCGATCCCGCTCGGCAGAGAAACCGGCGGCGCGGCGGCCAATCCCATCGACGGTGCCGACGATGACGACTGGACCGCACGCGGGCCGGCGAGTCCCCGAGTGGTCGCGTTGGGACTCTCGCCCGGTTTGAGCGGATCACCGGGCGTTGCGACGCTGTTCACGATTACGTCGTAGGCGGCTTGATGGCCGTCAGCGCGGGTGACGACGACGATCCATCGGCCGCGCTCGGCGCCGAGCAGGATAAGCTTGCCCGGCATCTCCGAGTGAATAACCAGAGCGTGCGGATTTTCGATTACCTGCACCGCAGGCACGCTGCCCAGCGCGAGGTTATCGACCGTGTAGGTTTCGCCGGCCGTGATCGTCAGCGGAACCTGCGCGATCGGTTTGTCGCCGGCGGCAAAAGAGGCACGGGCTCCGGCGATCGCGATCGCCCATGCGGCGGCAATCGCGACCGTCCAGAGTCCGAATTTATTTCTGACTGATGTTTCAGACTGCATTGCTCGGCTCCCTTGATTCCGCTGGCTCACGGAATCGCAATCGTCTTGGGTGCGGGTAGGTACCCGGTTGCATCCGGATTCGGCGGAAATGCCGGTGCGCCGGACGGCGGCGCGGAATCGTCGGACTCCGGTCCCAAAGCCTTCGCCAGCACCGACGGCGCCATGATCGAGGCCGACGCTCGCGCGCGCGGCGCGGCCGCTTCCGCGGCAGGCTCCGGCGCAAGCGGCGGCAGGGCCGCGACCGGAGCGGGCAGCGCGCGCATCAGGCTCATGCTATGAGCGCCGACTGCGGACTTAACGAAAGAGACTGACTCGGCGGACTTGCCGTCGCGCATGATCTGGACGTTCAGCGTGCGCACTGGCGCGCGCTGCTCGCTTATGGGCGCAACCACGGTTTGATCGGGAACATGGAGCGCGGGCGGATCGAAGCTCTTCAGATCACGCATTTCGGCGCCGCTGGTCGTGATGATCTTGCTATCGGTGTAGTTGCGCATCGACAGGCGCAACTGCCCCTCGTGGCTGGCGAGCGCGAGTTTTTCGGACTGCTCGGGCGTCACCAGCAGGGTCACGACTTTGACTTCCTCGGGCTCGTCGTTTTTCTTTTCGATTTCCTGCGCAACCGCCAGAACTTCGATGTCCTGCAAAACCATCTTCGAGAACGACGGCTCGTCGCGGCCCGAACCGGATACCGACACCAGTACGTCAACGTGCGCGCGCGGCTGCACGAAGCCGGCTATATCGCTGACTTCATCGACCGGCACCGCCATCGCACGCATTCCGTTGGGAATCAAAAGCGGCATCACGCCGGCGGTTTTCTCGCCCATGAACAATTTGGCGGCGACGACAGGTTCGCTTGCGACCGTCTCGATTCTTACGAATGAATTAATCACCGCCTGAGGGTCGGTGAACGCGCCCGCGGGCACGCTATCGCGCTGCCATCGCGCAAGTTTGATCGCGCCGGCGTCGATTCGCTCTCCGAGGTGCAGATCACGCGCCGCGACCACGATATCCACCGTGCTCGCCAACGCTTTTTGCACCTCTGCCTCGCGCCGCTTCAGCGCCGAAAATACAATTATCGCGGCCAGGACCGCGGCTAGTCCCGCCAGAATTGCGAATATCAGTGGCCGTCTCATTTCTCCCCTCCGTTCCGCCCGCTCGCGCGGCCCGCTGGGATAAACTTCCTCTTAATGCGCCTGACTAATGGCTCATTACGATTTCGATCTGCTGAGTCCCGTTTCGTTCTTTCGTTGCGGCCCGACACCGATTAGCCGCTTCGAGGCACCGTCTGCTCAGTCAACTTAACTTCGCCTGCCGACAGCGGGGATGTTGCACCCGCCGCCGGCCGCGGTCTGGTGCGACGCCGCGAAGATCTTTCGCGCCGCCGCGTGGCGCATTACGCGCCTTTCAAGGTGTTCGTCACATTGGTTATGATCGTATTGATTCCGCCTTCGAGGCCCTGATACGCGATGTATCCGGCAACCGCGATCGCGGCGATGATCAGCACGTACTCGGTCATCGTCTGGCCCTTGCCCGTATGCAGTCGCACGTACATTTTGGTGATCCAGTTCGTCATGACTCTTACTTACCCTCTTCGAGCTCTTTGCTCGTTGGTTGATTCGGAATTGAGTTCCCGTTTTCAGCTTTCGACATGATGACAAGTGCAGAGGTCATGCCACGGCAAAAGCTCGCGCTGCGGCGAGTGCTTTGACATTCGGATTAAGTCGCTACACGCCGATGACATACCAAACGTCCGGAAGCGGGACGCAGCGGAGGCCGCGAGCGGTCTAATAGTGTGTCAGATCGGGGCGAATACTAACTTTGGCAAATATACTTTTGAGTGAGTTTGTGTGCCGTCGCTTTCGATGCGCCGGCACAGGCGAACAGAGGCCTTTAAGGCGCGTCCTGAATCGTGACGAAGCGCCAGCAACGCATTTCGAGGCATCGCGCGGGACATCGGCTGCGACACCGCGCGTCCGGCAGGCTTTTGCCACCCCGAAACCGGCGCGATTCGAGCGCTGGACGATTGCGATTGCGCTGGACCGCCCCTGCGGGTGCATAATCGCAATGTGAACGATTTCTCCCGAAAGCGCTTGGTCGCGGAACTTGCGCTGGCCGGCGCGCTTGCGACGCTTGCGGCAACCGGATGCGCTCCGAGCGCGCTGACTTCCGCGCGGTCCCGGATGAAGGCGGGCGACTACGCCGGCGCGCGTCCGGAGCTGATCGCCCTTTCGGCGCATCCCGAAAACCTTTCCGCCGCCGAAATGCGCGAGGTCAAGGACGATCTGTGCGTCACAGATTTTACGATCGGCGCACCGTCGTTCCCGCTGGCCGAGCAGCAGCAGGCCTGCGCGGCGGCGGCAGCCAATCCTGATAGCAACAGCGGCCCGATTCTGGACCGGATAAATTCCGCGATCGCGCTAAACGACGCCGGCCGCGTCGAGCATGCGCTCAAGAGCGGTGATTTGGCGGAGGCCGAGACGGCCGCGGAGGACTACGAAGCGACGCCAGGCGCCAGCCGCGCGGAGGTTGCGCAGTGGTCGCAGCGAATGTGGAAGTTGGTGAACGTCCAACGCTCGCATCCGAGCCGCGCGGCCAGGTCGGCCCTAAAGGGCGCGATCAGCACGCTGCAGAAGGAAAACGCGCACGCCGGCCGGATGAGCGACGACAAGTTCCGTGACTGGGTGATAGAGACCGCGACAGTCGCAGGAACGCCGATGGTCGATGATCCGGAGATCGGCGGCAATGGTGTATTGCACCTGGCCATCGCGGAAGGTTCGCTTCCGATCGCCGCGCTGCATCTGGACCGGTTCGCGACGATCAACGACGGCCTTGCCGCGCGCTGCGGCTGCGACGCGCGCACCGACATCGGACTGGGACGCAGTGCGTTGCCGGCGTACGTTGCGCGGCTCGATCCGGAAAATCGGCGCTCCGAGGTTTTGATCCTGATAAGCGGCGCCCGTATCGCTCCGCGCATCTCGAGCCGCTGAGCCGGCGGCGCATCTCACGCGCGCGTATCCGCGGGACGTCTGTCGCCCGATTCCACCGAACCGACTATCCGCCTCCACGCCGCGACCCATCCCACGCGCACGCGTTCGAGGTAGAGAAACACCACCGGCGTCGTAAACAACGTCAGCATCTGGCTCACGATAAGTCCGCCGACGATCGCGATGCCGAGTGGGCGGCGCAACTCGGAGCCTGTCCCCGCGCCGACCGCGAGCGGCAATCCGCCCAGCAGCGCCGCCATCGTGGTCATCATGATCGGCCGAAAGCGCAGGATGCAGGCCTGGTAGATCGCGTCGCGGGCGGGCTTGCCCTCGGTGCGCTGCGCTTCGAGCGCGAAATCGATCATCATGATCGCGTTCTTCTTGACGATCCCAATCAGCAGGATGATGCCGATAAGCGCGATGATCGAAAGATCATTGTGAGTGATTTCGAGCGCGAGCAGCGCGCCAACTCCGGCCGACGGCAGCGTCGAAAGGATCGTGATCGGATGAATGTAGCTCTCGTACAGGATGCCGAGCACGATATACACCGCCAGCAACGCCGCCGCGATCAGCATCGGCTCGTTCGCGAGCGAAGCCTGAAAGGCCTGCGCGGTTCCCTGAAAGCTCCCGCTGATACTCGCCGGCATCGCGATCTGCGCCTGCGCGTCGTTGATTCGCCCAACCGCCTCGCCGAGCGATACTCCGGCTGCCAGGTTGAACGAGATGGTGACGGAAGGAAATTGGCCCTGATGGTTCACCGTCAGCGCGGTCGAACTCGGCTCGTAATGAGTGAAGGAGCTGAGCGGCACCTCCTGCCCGGAAGTCGTGCGCACGTAGATTTCAGACAGCGAATCGGGGTTCTGCCAGAACTTCGGCTCGACTTCCATTACCACGAAGTACTGGTTGAGCTGCGTGTACATCGTCGAGACTTCGCGCTGGCCGAACGCGTCGTAGAGGGTATCGTCGATGAGTTGCGGCGTGATCCCGAGGCGCGAAGCGGTCTTGCGGTCGATCACCAGGTTGGCGGCCAGGCCGCTGTTCTGCTGGTCGCTGCTCACGTCGGTCAACTGGCGGATCGTCTGCAGCTTGGCGAGCAACAGCGGCGCATAGTGGTTCAACTGGGTAAGGTCGTCGCCCTGGAGGGTGTACTGATATTGCGCATTGGACATTCTGCCGCCGATAGTCAGATCCTGCGCGGCTTGTAGATATAGCGTCGCACCCGCGATATGCGCGGTCTTTTTGCGCAACCTGTCGATCACCTCCATCACGCCTGCGCCGCGTTCATCAAGCGGCTTGAGCGTAATGAACATGCGCCCGGTGTTCACCGCCTGGCCGGAGTTTCCGCCCGCGAACGCAATCACGTGATCGATCGCAGGATCCTGATCCAGGACCTTCACGAATTCGGTCAGCTTCTGCTGAATCGATTGAAACGAGGTGTCCTGATCGGCCAGCAGCATGCCCATCATGCGGCCGGTGTCCTGCTGCGGAAAAAATCCCTTGGGGATGACGTAAAACATATAGATGCTGATCGCCAGGGTGATGAAAAAAATCGCGAGCGTGAACGGCTGATGGTCCAGAACCCATCTGAGGCCGGTTTCATAACCGCTCAGCAGAGCATCAAACCCCCCTTCGAACACCCGATAGATCCTGCCGTGGCGATCGCCATCGTGCGATTTCAGGAGCTTCGCGCACATCATCGGCGTCGTGGTGAGCGAGAGCACCAGCGACACCGCGATCGCGGAGGATAGGGTGACCGCAAACTCGCGGAACAGCCGTCCCACGATTCCGCCCATCACCAGGATCGGGATAAACACCGCGATCAGCGACACGCTCATCGAGATAACCGTGAAACCGATTCCCGCCGCACCGCGGACCGCCGCCTCGAACGGTGGCACACCCTGCTCCAGAAACCGCGAGATATTCTCGACCACGACAATCGCATCATCGACCACGAAACCGGTCGAGATCGTCAGCGCCATCAGCGACAGATTGTCGAGGCTGTAACCGCACAGGTACATGATGCCGAAGGTGCCGAGCAGCGACAGCGGCACCACCACGCCGGGAATCATCGTGGCGCGCACATTGCGCAGGAACACGAACACCACCATCACCACCAGCGCGACCGAGAGCAGCAGGGTGAACTCGACGTCATCGACCGACGCCTTGATCGTGGTCGTGCGATCCATCACGACGGTCAGCTTGATCGCGGGCGAGATCGAAGCCTGCAGCCCCGGCATCGAGTCCTTCACGCGCTGCACGGTTTCGAGAATATTCGCCGCGGGCTGGCGGAAAATAATCACCAGGACGGCGGGCTGGCTGTCGGCGACTCCGGCGTTGCGCACGTCCTGCACCGAATCGGTCACCGTGCCGAGATCGGAAAGACGCACCGCGGCGCCGCCCAGGTACGAAACGATGAGCGGGCTGTATTGGCTCGCGTGCAGCAACTGATCGGTGTCGTTAATCAGATACGCGCTGTCGCCGTTGGACAGTTCGCCCTTGGGACTGTTGACGTTGGCCCCCGCCAACACTGAGCGCACCTGCTCGAGACCGATGCCGTAAGCGTTCAGTTGCGTGGGATTCAGATCGACGCGCACCGCGGGCAGCGCGCTGCCGCCAACGATCACCTGTCCTACGCCGAAAATCTGGGAAAGTTTCTGCGCCAGAATCGAAGAGGCCGCGTCATACATCTGGCCGCGCGTCTTGCTGTCGGAGGTGAGCGCGATGATCAAGATCGGCGAGTCGGCCGGATTGACCTTGCGATAGGTCGGATTGGCCGGCAGGTTGGTCGGAAGCTGGCTGCGTGCGGCGTTGATCGCAGCCTGCACGTCGCGCGCGGCGGCGTCGATATCGCGGTTCAAATCAAATTGCAAAACAATCCCGACCGCGCCCAGAGAACTGGCCGAAGTCAACTGCGTCAATCCCGCGATACGCCCGAACTGGCGCTCGAGCGGCGTCGCCACCGACGACGCCATCGTCTCCGGGCTGGCGCCCGGAAGACTCGCCTGTACCTGGATGGTCGGAAAATCCACCTGTGGCAGCGGAGATACCGGCAACAGGCGGAACGCAATTAGCCCGCCGAGCGCCAACGCGATCGTCAGCAGCGTGGTCCCGACCGAATTGCGGATGAAAAGTTCGCTCACGAAGCCGGCGCTCCCACCGAGCCGGGCACCTCGTCCTTGACCGGCGCCGGCGCGCCCGACAAGCGTTCGGCCAGGCGCTCGAAGGCAAGAAAGATAACCGGCGTGGTATAGAGAGTGAGAAGCTGACTCACCAGCAGACCGCCGACGATCGTGATTCCGAGCGGGCGGCGCAGCTCCGATCCGGTGCCGGTCCCCAGCGCGAGCGGCAACCCGCCCAGCAGCGCCGCCATCGTGGTCATCATGATCGGCCTAAAGCGCAGCAGGCACGCCTGATAGATCGCCTCGCGCGGCGGCTTGCCGTCCTTGCGTTGCGCTTCGAGCGCGAAGTCGATCATCATGATCGCGTTTTTTTTGACGATGCCGATGAGCAGAATGATCCCAATGAGCGCGATCACGTTGAGGTCTTCGCCGCAGATCATCAGGGCCAGAATCGCGCCAACCCCAGCCGACGGCAGCGTCGAAAGAATCGTGATCGGATGGATGTAACTCTCGTACAAAACTCCGAGCACGATATAGACCGTCACCAACGCCGCCAGGATCAGGATCGGCTCGTTGGCCAGCGAGGCCTGGAACGCCTGCGCGGTTCCCTGGAACGCTACCTGGATACTCGCAGGCAGCGCGATTTCCGATTCCGCCTGCTTGATCGCGTTAACCGCGTCGCCGAGCGAGTATCCCGCGCCGACGTCGAATGAAATCGTCACCGCCGGAAACTGGCCCTCGTGATTCACCACCAGCGGGGTCTGGGTCTTCGAGACCGTGGTGAAGGTGCTGAGCGGAACCTCGCCGCCGCCGGTCGAGGGAAAGTACAGATCGCCGAGCGCGGGGGTATCCTGCGAGAACTCGGGCGCGACGTCGAGGATCACGTGGTACTGGTTGAGCTGGGTGAAGATGGTCGAGACCTGGCGCTGGCCGTACGCGTCGTAAAGCGTGTTGTCGATCGATTGCAGCGCGATTCCCAGGCGCGAAGCGGTGCTGCGATCGATTGTCAGATCGGCTTCGAGCCCGTGATTCTGCTGGTCGGTCGCGAGATCCTTCAACTGCGGCATCGCCTTGAGCTTCGCCATCAGGCGCGCGGTCCACTCGGTCAATTCAGCCGGATTCGGATCCTCGAGGCTGTACTGATATTCGGTGCGGCTGATGCGGTCCTCGACGGTTAAATCCTGCACCGGCTGCAGGTACAGATCGATTCCCTGGATCTGCGAGGTCGCCTGCTGCAGGCCCGCGATCACCTGGCTGATCGTTTTCGAGCGTTCGTCCTGCGGCTTGAGATTGATAAGGAAGCGTCCGCTGTTGATGGTGGTGTTGGTTCCGTCGATCCCGACGAACGAGGACAGGCTTTGCACCGACGGATCCTGCAGAATCGCTTTGGCGAGGTCCTGCTGGCGCGAAGCCATCGCGGGGAACGAGATCGTCTGCGGCGCTTCGGAAATGCCTTCGACCACGCCGGTGTCCTGCACCGGAAAAAATCCCTTGGGTGCGATGACGAACAAAATTATCGTGAGCACCAGCGTGGCGACCGCCACCACCAGCGTCGCCTGTTCATGGCGCAGCACCCAGCGCAAAGTCTTGCCATAAAATGCGATCGTGTCCTCGAAAATTTGCTCGGACCTCCGGTACAGGCGGTTTTGCTGGGTCCGCGGCTTGTGGCGCAGCAGCCGCGAGCACATCATCGGCGTCAGCGTCAGCGACACGACCGCCGAAACCAGGATCGTGACCGCCAGCGTGATCGCGAACTCGCGGAACAGCCGCCCGACGATATCGCCCATGAATAACAGCGGAATCAGCACCGCGATCAGCGACACGGTTAGCGACACGATCGTGAATCCGATCTGCGCCGAGCCGTTGAGCGCGGCCTGCATCGGCGGTTGCCCTTCCTCGATATAGCGCGAGATATTTTCGATCATGACGA
Organism: Binataceae bacterium (SeqCode); assembly: GCA_035531855.1. GTDB lineage: Bacteria > Desulfobacterota > Binatia > Binatales > Binataceae > JBARDN01. Next base: position 17,534 of record DATKSB010000008.1, on the reverse strand, counting down.
TCGCGTCATCGACCACGAACCCGGTCGAGATCGTAAGCGCCATCAGCGTCAGGTTGTTGAGGCTGTAACCGAGCAGATACATCACCCCGAAGGTGCCGACGATCGACAGCGGCACCGCGATACTCGGGATCACGGTGGCCGCGATATTACGCAGGAACAGGAATATGACCATCACCACCAGCGCCACCGTCAGCATCAGCTCGAACTGCACGTCGGACACCGAGGCGCGAATCGTGACCGTGCGGTCGGTCAGAATCGAGATGTTGACCGAGGACGGCAAGCCGGCCTTCAGCTGCGGCATCAGCTTTTTGATCCGGTCAACCACTTCGATGATATTGGCGCCGGGCTGACGCTGGACATTCATGATCACGGCCGGCGTGAGGTTCATCCACGCGGCCTCTTTGATGTTCTCGGCGCCGTCGCTGATCGAGGCTACATCCGAGAGCCGCACCGGCGCCCCGTTCTGATACGCGACGATGAGCGGCCCGTAGTCCTTCGCGGTCAGAAGCTGATCGTTGGCGCCGATCGTGTACGCCTGGCCGGGACCGTCGAAGTTGCCCTTGGCCTCGTCAACGTTCGCCGCTGCGATAGCGGTGCGCAGGCTCTCCATATTGAGGCCGTATGACGCAAGCGCCGTCGGGTTCGCATCGACGCGCACCGCGGGCTTCTGTCCGCCGCTGATACTCACCATCCCGACGCCGGAGAGCTGCGAGATGCGTTCGGCAAGCCGCGTATCGGCCAGATCTTCCACCTGATCGAGCGGCAACTCGCTCGAAGTCAGCGCGAGGGTCAGAATCGGCGCGTCGGCCGGATTGGTCTTGCTGTAGATCGGAGGATTGGGCAGATTCGCGGGCAGGTAGGTCGACGCGGCATTAATCGCGGCCTGCACCTCTTGCTCGGCGACGTCGATGTCCAGATCGAGCACGAACTGAAGCGTGATAACCGAGCTCCCGAACGAACTGTTCGAGGTCATCTGGTTGAGCCCGGGCACCTGCCCGAACTGGCGTTCGAGCGGCGCCGTGACCGAAGAGGCCATCACGTCCGGACTCGCGCCGGGATAGAAGGTCAGCACCTCGATCGTCGGATAATCGACTTCGGGCAGCGCGGAAACCGGCAACTGCTTGTAGGCAAACATGCCCGCCAGCATTATCCCCGCCATCAAGAGCGAAGTCGCGATCGGCCGCAGAATAAAGGGCCGCGACGGATTCATTGCTGGCCGCCGTCGCTGCTGGCGGTGTTCGACGCCATCTGCGCGGTTACCGGCGATCCCGCGCGCAGCTTGTCAACTCCGTCGGTCACGACCGCGTCACCGGCTTTGAGCCCGGAGCCAATCGCGACCGTGTCGCCCTGGGTCGCGCTTATCGTCACCACCTGTTTTCGCGCGGTCTTATTGGCCGCGACCACGAAAACATATGATCCGCGCGCATTGCCGCGCTGCACCGCGGCGAGCGGAATCAGGATCGCATTGCGGGTGACGCCAACCAGCAGCCGCGCGTTGACGAATTGATTCGGGAACAGCATGTTGTCGGTGTTCGGAAACACCGCCTTCAACACGATAGTCCCTGTCGTCTGATCGATCTCGTTGCTGAGCGTCAGCAGCGTGCCGGTCGCGAGCCGGGTCTTGAAGTCGCGATCCCACGCCTCGACCGGCAGATTCGGATCGGCCTTCATGTCGCCGACCACCAGCGGCAAATCGTCTTCCGGGATACTGAAACGCACCGAGATCGGCTGCACCTGGGTGATCACGACCAACCCCTGGTTGACGGTCACGATATTGCCGGGATCAATCAGCCGAAGTCCGATTTTGCCGCCGATCGGCGCCGTCACCTGGCTGTAAGTAAGCTCGAGCTTCGCGCTATCGACCGTCGCCTGGTCGCTGATGATCGAGCCTTCGAATTGCGCCTCGGTTGCGCGCTGATTGTCCAGGTCCTGGCGCGCAATCACGCTCTCTTTGAACAGCTCTTCGTCACGCGCGAGCAGAATTTTGTTGTCGGTAAGCGAAGCCTGGTCCTTCGCCAGCGTGCCTTCGGCCTGCTCGAGCTGAACCTGATACGGACGTGGATCGATCTGGGCCAATAATTCGCCGGCCTTCACGGTCTGACCTTCATTAAAGGTGACCTTCATGATTTGGCCCGGCACGCGCGACATCACGGTCACGGTGTTGAACGGAATAACTGATCCGATCGCGGTCAGATAGTGATTTAGGTCGCCGGTCTTCGCGGCAACCGCCGTCACCGGCACCGGCGGCATCGCGTGAGCCGCCTTTCCACCCGCGGATCCAGGAGCGGCGCCATTGGGCCGCGAGAGCATCAGATAGAGGACCAGCGCCAGAACCGAAAAGCCCGCCAGCCACATCCACCACGTGATTCCCATCCGCAGGTCGCGGTTACGGATCGAAGGTTCGGGAGCGAGCGCGGGGTTCTGCAGTTTGCTCGCGGGAGTATCGGTATCCATCGTCTGCTACTCACACCTCTGGCAACGCCAGCGCGAAAACCGGCGCTGGCCGCCTGTGCCTGGAGCGCGCGCCGCACGCGGCTATCGATCCAGGATCCAGATCGCGGTTTGCGCGAATCGGCGCATCAAGAGCGGTCCCGCGCGCGAAATCTGGTGCGCGATCGATTGATTGTTGCAATTTCGGACCTGCAAGTCCATATTTGATTTATAAACCCGAAACCGCGCGCTCGCCCGCACGGCAAAAACCGGCGCACCGAAACGACGGACGCACCAGGACGAAAACCGTTTCACTTGGACCGGCGCGCGCGGCAGATCCGTATACGGATTGCGCCTGGTTCAGGAACCGCAAGCATGAAGCGTCGCACCATTTCAGAGCCGGCTCCCCAAAGGCCGAGTTCACGCGCTCTGTCCCCGCACGCGCGCCGTCCGCGCCGCGGCCGCCCGGCAACACCGTTTTTGCGCGAACGGATCCTCGAGAGCGCAACCGTCCTGTTCTCCGAACATGAGTTCGATCGGGTCTTGATCGATCAGGTTGCCGCCCGCGCGCGGGTCGGCAAAGGCAGCGTCTATCGCCGCTTCCGCAGCAAGGAAGAGCTCTACGCCGCGGTCGTGATTGCGGGTATCGACGAATTGCAGAAACAGATTCGCGCAGGATTGGCGCAAACCTCTTCCAGCTACGAGCAGATCACCACCTTCGTCCGCCTCGCGGTGGCATTTTTTTGGAATCGGCGCCAGTTCTTCGCCCTGCTGCACGACCCCAAGGCGCTCGCGCCCGCCCAGGCCCGCGCCTACCGCGAGCAGCGCGAGCGGCTGGCCCGGATGCTCTCCGAGCTTCTGCGCGACGGAGTCGAACGCGGCGCGATTCGCGCCGACCTCGATACCCGGCTCGCGGCCGAATCGGTGCTCGGGATGGTGCGGGGACTCAATCGCTATGGGCGCGAGTTCGCAACCCCCGCCGTCGCGGTCGAGACGATCATCGCAATCTTCCTCGACGGATGCGCGCAGAAAACGCGCGCCGACTACGCCGCCGTCGCCGGGCGCTGAGCCGACCGCCACCGCCCCCTCCTATCGATGCCGCAAACTTCAGCCACCCCAAGCGACTATCTGGCTGCGGAACGCACCTTTCTCGCCTGGATTCGGACCGGACTTGCGCTTATGGGATTCGGTTTCGTGGTCGCACGCTTCGGATTATTTCTGCGCGAGATTGCGATGACCACCAATACCCATCCGCTCGAGCCAACCGGGATGTCGCTGTGGGGCGGAATTGCGCTGCTGCTCGCCGGAGTGGCGGTTAATGTCGCCGCGGCGGTGCATCACACGCGGCTTATCCGAGAGTTAAATCGCGGCGAACACTTCGGGCGTCCATCCGCGCTCGGAATCGCGCTCGCGCTGGTTCTGGGCGCGATGGGCGTGATCCTGGCCGCCTATCTGCTCCTGATGCGCTAGCGCGCCGCGCGCCGAGCCGCGAAGCCCGCCCGGACGCAACCAAATCGCCCCCGAGCCTGCGAATTTTTCTAAGACAATTCGCGCCAACCAGAGCTACGATATGAGAGGTATCCCGACGCATTGAGCAGCATGCCGCCAATGGAAGAAACTGCATCGACCCAGCTACCGCATGAGCCGGAAGAGACCGGCGATTCATTCTCGTCCTCGCCATCCGCCTCGTCCCAGTCGTCTTCCTCCTCAGGCGCGGCAACGCCGCTTCTCGGCATAATCATAGCCACAGCGGTACTCTACTTCGCCAAGGATATACTGATGCCGCTTGCGATGGCCGGCGTGTTGTCGGTCATTTTCAGCCCGGTTGCCACCCGCCTCGAGCGGTTTATCGGCAGATTCGCCAGCTCCGCCCTGGTCGTCGCCACCGCCATAATCGCGATCGCCGTGCTGGCCTATTTTCTGGCGGTTCAGCTCACCGCGGTGGCGGTTAACGTGACCGAACATTCGGAGAATATCGCGGCGAAAATCACCGCGCTTCAGGGTTCCACTCCCGACTGGCTCGCGAGTATCGAATACGGCGTCAGCAACGTCGAGCGGCGGCTTCAGCAGGCAAAACCTGTGCACAAGCATCCGCAAACCGTGGTGCAGGCGCCTGCGGAATCCTCCGCCGCCGAACAAGTGCTGAAACCCGTCCTCCCCTTGATGTACAGCCTCGCCCAAATCCTGCTCGTGATCGTACTGTTCTTCTTTCTGCTCTACGGACGCGAGGATGTTCGCGACCGGCTGGTGCGTCTTACCGCCCGGATTCGCGTCACCCTCGCCGCCGAAGCGATCGCGACCGCGGGCAGCACGGTTTCTCAATATCTATTGCTCTTCTCGCTGGTCAATTTCGGCTACGGCGTCTCGATTGCAATCGTGATGTGGATCCTCGGGCTGCCGAATCCTGCCTTCTGGGGCGCGCTCGCCTTTCTGCTGCGGTTTATTCCCTACGTCGGCGCGCTGACCTCCGCGGTATTGCCCACCCTGGTCGCGTTCGCCCTCTTTCCAGCCTGGTCCACGTGCCTGGAAGTATTTGCGGCATTCGTGATCCTCGATCAGGTGGCGGGCCAATTCGTCGAGCCTTTTCTGATCGGACGCGGAATCGGCCTCTCGCCCCTGGCGCTGCTGGTCTCCGCGATGTTCTGGGCATGGCTGTGGGGGTTGCCGGGGCTGCTGCTGGCAACCCCCCTGACTTCCTGCCTGAAGGTGGCGGGGGATTACATTCCCGCTCTGAGTTTTCTGACCGTCCTGCTGGGCGCCGACCGCAAGCTCGAAGACTACCATGACTACTATCGCAAGCTGCTCGAGATCGATCGCGACGGAGCGCGCGCCCTGGTAGTCGAATACTGCGACGAAAACGGCCTTGAACCCACCCTCAATGACGTGATCCTTCCCGCGCTGGCCCTGATGGGCCAGGAACGGGTTGACGATCATATCAGTCCCGAAAATCAGAAATTCATCGTCGATACCACCGAAGGACTGGTCGGAGAGTTGGGCAGCCGGTTCAATCGCCCACTGCTGATTCCTCCGCTCCGATTGGTCGGTGTATGCGCCCCCGGCGAGGTCCATACCCTGGGCTTGAAGATCCTGCTGGAACTCCTGCGCCAGGACGGAGTCGCCGCGACTTTTCTCGGCGACGGCAAAACCGCCGCCGAGATCGAGGAATTCGCCAAACGGTTTTTCCCGAATATCATTTGCGTCTCGTGCACCTGCACGGAATGTATTCCCGCGATGATCGAGCTGATTCGCGCGATCAAGGCCGCATTGCCGACCCAGATAATCGTGGCCGGCGGCGACGCCGCCAACGCGCATATCGCCGATCTGCTCGAGGCCGGATGCTTCGAAGTCAGCGCGACCCGGGAGCAGGCGCGCCGCACCGTCAGGCGCTACGCATTGCAGCGCGCAAGATCGCGGGTCGGCGTGCCGTCGAAGGGGCTGCCGGGGTTCAGTCTGAAACCTACTCCGACTGAACCGCCGGACCCGATCCCGACCGAGCAGGTGGCGGTGGCTATTGTGCCAAAAACAAATGAGTGACGCGGTCGCTCATTCGTCGGAGAGTCCATAAACCTGACCGAGGAACCAGGAGGATATATGTTACTATTGATTCTGATCCTGATTTTGATTTTTGGCGGCGGCGGCGGCTATTACGCCTACGGACCATACGGCGGCTTCGGAATCGGCGGTATAGTCATCATTATTCTGATCGTCCTGCTCCTGACCGGCCGCCTATAAAAACGCGATCGCACGGCCGGCGGCGTCAGGGCAAATCTCCTAGCCGCCGGCCTAAGTAGCACGCCGCGCCAGCCTCATATGCGAATCTCATAAGACTCGATAACTGACGATTGAGTTTGGAACGAAATGCACCGCTCGTGAGGTGTCCTTCCCGCGCGCGTGGCTGCCGCGCGGATAGACGCCTCGACGATCGCAGGCTTTTATCGATGATTCTTGAGATATTTTAGTGAGCCGTCCGGGACTCGAACCCGGGACCCTCTGATTAAAAGTCAGATGCTCTACCTGCCTGAGCTAACGGCTCGCTCTGGAATTGCGATGTTTACAGGGATTCGGACGCTTTGGAAGTCCGCGCCATAATCTCCCCGCCCACCTGCCTCCATCCGCCGCGAAGATTTCGCTCCGGTCGCGGCTTGTCGTGGCTTGATGCGCTCCAAGCGTTCTTGGACCGCTTACGATAGCGATGGCAGCAGCAAGTAGAAGCTATCAAGGCTCAAACGAGTCTATAAAATATCGCCATCGCACTTGACAGGTACGTTGCGCCTCGAATATATGATTTTCCTACAACATGTAGCTCTGCCTTTGCGACAGAGAGTAGGACTCGCGGCGGGGACACCGCGGGGGGGTACATACGATGCGCCAGAGCGGGGACACGGCGGCCGACACCGCGAAAATTGGTCTGACCCATCAGCATTGCAGCGAACCCGGAGCGGGCGGCTCCGAGTACATCAGCCTTGACGGGCTCGCGACCGGCTCCGAGCGAATCGGCGGGATGGTGGTGCGGTCGGCGCAGGTTCGCAAGGTTCTCAAAACCATCGCCCGGCTTAGCCCCTACAAGGCCACCGTGCTGATCCACGGCGAATCGGGCACCGGCAAGGAGCTGGTCGCACGCGCGCTGCATACGCTCGGACCCACGCCCAACGGTCCGTTTGTCACCTTCAACTGCTCCAACCTGGTCGATTCGCTGGCAGAGTCGCAACTCTTCGGCCATGTGAAGGGCGCGTTCACCGACGCGCGCGAAGATACGCTCGGCTATTTCCGCTCGGCCAGCGGAGGGACGCTGTTCCTGGACGAAATCGGCGAGCTGCCGCTGAAGCTCCAGCCCAAGCTCCTGCGCGCGGTCGAGACCCACGAGATCCAGCCGGTCGGCTCGACCCACAACTACAAGGTTGATATCCGCCTGGTCGCAGCGACCAACCGCGATCTGCGCGCGATGACCAAGAGCGGCGAATTTCGCGACGACCTGTTCTATCGGCTCAACACCGCCGCCATCTTCCTGCCTCCGCTGCGCGAACGGCGCGAGGCGGTGGGAGCTTTCGTCGCGCATTTTATCGAGCACTACAATCACCTGTTCGGCAAGGCGATCAACTCGATTGAACGCCGCGCGCTCGACGCCCTGATGGCCTACGAATGGCCGGGTAATGTGCGCGAGCTTGCCCACGCGATCGAAAGCGCGGTCATCCTGACCGAGACCAATCGCCTGGTAGCCGCAGATCTGCCCGACCACGTTTATGAAGCCGTCTCCCCTGACGCCTCAGAGCCCGCGGTGCCTGGGATTGCGCCCACCGCCGAGGTTTTCGATCTCGCGCCCGCGCCGGCTGAGCGGCCCGACAAGCAGGCATGGCCCTACGCCCTGGACGCCGTGATTCGCGAGGCGTCGAAGGTCGCGCTTTTGCGCGCGCTCGAGGCGACCAACGGCAACTGCCATCGCGCCGCCGAGCTGCTCGGCGTCTCGCGCTACACCGTCTATCGGATGCTGAATCGGTACGGGCTTGGCGAAGGCCGCGCCTACCGCAACCTGCGCAAGGCGACCGGTCCCGCCTGAGACGCGCCAAACATTTTTCTTCCTTCGCACGCCGGCAATAGGTATCTAGCCGGCGTTTTGTTTTTGTCCGCGCGCCCCGCCCGTCTTCCACGCGGACAAATCGCGTCCGCTGATTCGCTCGAGCGCCTCGATTTCGGGTTTCAGCGCCGCGCGGATTCGCGCGGCGGCCTCGGGCGATGGCCGCGCGAAGGCCTCTCCGCCCTCGAACGCGTAGCGCCACAGGCGGCTGGTCCGGATGAGCCTCGCCGCGCGATGCATCCGGCGGTCGTTCAGCCATCCGATAGCGTTGCGCACGTTGCGCGCAAGCGCGGGATGACGTGCGCGCGAGGGAACCGAATGAACCCGGGTGGCGGCGGCCGGAGAATCGTTCAGCGCAAATCGCGGCGCGCCGATAAAGTCGCACACCGAATCGACGAACCCCTGCGGGTCGCGCTCAAGATCCTCATAGAACAGCAACAGCACGTTCTCGCGGCCAAAACTCTCGATCCACTTCGCCGCGTAATGTCCGTAGCGGCTGGTTTCGCGAATATCGCGCAGACGCTCGACCGCCTGCTCGAAGTCGAGCCGGGTGCGCAGACTGCGCGCCAGCAGCCGCCAATGCGACCATGCGCGATCAACCGGATCGCGAAATGAACAGATAATCCTGCATCGCGCGATCGCCTGCTGAATCCGCTCGCGCGCGTCGTCCGAGGCGAAGTACAGCGGCGACATCTCGCCCATCGGCAAATCGCGCGGACACGCCGCAAAGTACTGCAAGTACCAATCGATCCCGCGGCCGTAAAAGCGGGTAAAGAAATCGGTCTCCTTGCGAAAGTCGGAAAATCCGACATGCCCCTGCATGACTTCATACAGCCAGGTGGTTGCGGTACGCGGTGGTCCAACCCCGATAAAATCCGGCAGCCGCCGCGGCTCAGGCGGGTTCATTGCGGGCCGGACTCGAAGAAAATTTTCATCGCGCGCGACGCTAACAACTCTCTTCCGCCGTGCCAAGCGATCATCGCCGCCCCGCTTTGCCTGCACGGCCGCCCGACAGCGCGCGCGCAAGGCGCTCGGGCATGAAGGTCCGCGCGTAGCGCAAATAATTTTTGACCCGCCACGGATCGGTCCGCAGCGCGGCCGCGAATGCGCGCCGCGCCGCCGCTCGATCCCGGCTCGCAAGCGCGTGCAAGCCGATATAGCCCAGGATGCTGCGGGGAGCGCGCCGGCGTCCCTCCGTATGCACCAGCCCGCGCACGCCGTAGCGCCGCTCGAGCATCCGGTCGAAGATCCGTCCCGCGGCCTCCTGTCCGCCCGCGGGTTTAAGCGGCGCGGGATAGAGCGCGAATCGCCACAGCGCCAGCGGCTCTTCGATATAGCGGAACTCGCCCTGCTCGCGCGCCAGCAACCAGAAATAAACGTCCTCGAAACTGGTCAACTCCTCGGGAAAGCCTCCCGCCCGCTCGAACGCCTCGCGCCGCATCACCACCGAGCTCGGCAGGATCGGCCACAGCTCGCCCAGCATGTCGTGCACGCTCGGGACGCCGCGCTTCCCGATGAGCCGCGCGCCCATCGCCACGCCGCGCGAGTCGGTGAGTTCGAGCTCGGTATAGACCAGCACGCATTCGGGATGCGCATCGAGCATCGCGACCGTGCGTTTCAGGAACTCGGGACGCCAAAGATCGTCGGCGTCAAGAAACGCCAGGTAGCCGGCCGCGGAATTTCTCACACCCAGGTTGCGCGCTGCCGACGGTCCACGATTTTGCTGCCGGAGCATCCGCACGCGCGGCGCGTAGCGCTCGATCACCGCGACCGAGTCGTCGGTCGATCCGTCATCGACCGCTACGATCTCAAAATCCGTAAACGATTGCGCAAGGATGCTCTCGAGCGCGGCCGCCACTGTCGCGGCGCCGTTGTAAACCGGAACGATAACCGAAACCCGCGCATCCATCGCCGCGCTCACCGATTCCCGCGCGTGGGCGACGCGGCCCGCACGCGCCCGATTAGGGTTGCCAGCAATCGGCGGTAATTCTTGAGGCGTCGGGGCGCATAGGCCAGCGCGCGCAGATAGCACTGCGCAGCCATCGCCGGCTCGCCCGCCGCTATTGCCTCGGCGGCGCAGCGCTCGAGCAGGCGCGCTCTCATGCGATGAAAATCGCCGAGCAGTCCGCGGGCGCGAGCGCCGTAGCGCTTGCGCACCGCGCGCGCGAAGGCCCGCGCGCCCGGGTCGCGTTCGAGCACCTTGGGAAACAGTCCGTACTCGGTCTTCGCAACCAGAATTTCCGGAATATAGAAGAATGGACCGGTCTCGCGCAGCACCAGCCAAAAAAAGATGTCCTCGGGGCCGCGCAGCGCCTCGTCGAATCCTCCCGTCGCCGCGAACGCCGTCCGCCGCATCATCGCCGTGCTCGGGACGATCGGCCAAATGCGCGTGAGCAGATCCTCCATCGAAGGCGGCCGCGCGCGATCCGCTGCCACCATGGATTCGCGCATGACCTGTCCGTTCTCGCCGATAATTTCGGCGTTGGTGTAAGCCGCCACGCATTGCGGATTCGCGCGCAGCGCCTGAAGACATCGCTCGAACATCGCCGGCCGCAACAAGTCGTCAGCGTCCAGAAAGACGATAAATTCGCCGCTCGAGACGCGCGCACCCGCGTTGCGCGCCGTCGCCTGTCCGGCGTTGCCCTGCGCCAGCACCCGGACCCGCTCGCCGTAGCCGCGCGCCACATCGGCCGAGCCGTCGGTCGAGCCGTCATCGACGCAGATAAGCTCCGCGGCGCCGGCGCTCTGCGCCAGAACGCATTCGATGACTCTGCCGATCGTCGCGGCGCCGTTGAAGACCGGAATTATTACTGAGACTTGAGGCATCGGCGGGCCGATCTCAGGTTAGCGAATCACGCCGCGCGGTGCTTCGCCCCTTCCACGCGGCGAGATTGCGCCCGAGCATCTGTTCCAGCGCATCGATCTCCGGATCGAGTATCTGATGCAGCTGCGCTTCGATTTTCGGATTGATCGGACCGAACTTCGCGCCGCCGCCGAAGCACCATCGCCACACCCCCGCGTCATCGAGACGGCTGATGAGCGCGTAGGCCTGCCGCTCCTCGAGCCAGTCCATCAGATGGCGCGCGCGGCGCGCGACCCGGGGATAACGCGGCAGGTCGTCGATCGAATTGATCATTTCGGGTCCGGCGGTCGGCACCGGGTGACGCGCGATCCCGATAAAATCGCAAACCCGATCCAGAAACGCCTGCGGGTCCGCGCGCAGATCGTCGTTCAGCACGACCAGCACGCGCTCCGCTCCGAAACGAGTTTGCCAATCGGGCAGATGTTTGGCGTAGCGCGTCACCTCGATAATCTGCGGCACCTTCACTAGGAATTCGTCCATCGCGAGGTTGGTCTGCGTGTAATGCCGCCAAAGCTTGTACGACGAATAAATTCGCTCAACCGGATTTCGAAACGTGCAAATTATCTTGCAGCGCGGGATGTGGCGCTGGATTCGCTCGGCCGCCTCCGGAAATCCGAAGTACGGATTCACTTCGCCGATCGGCCGCGCGCCCGAGGCGTAGCGGAAATGGCGCGCGTACCAATCGATTCCCTTGGCGTAATTGGTGGTGAAAAAATCCGTCTCCTTGAGTCCCGCCGGAAGATCGGCGTGGCCCTTGAGCTTCTCGTGCAGCCAGGTGGTCGCGGTGCGCCCCGGCCCGACCGCGATAAAATCGGGCAGCCGCGCGGCGGCGTGCGGCGCTTGTGCTTCGCGCGGTCTCACGCTTTCGCCCGCAGCGCGCGCGAGACCCGTTTGCGCTCGGCCCGCCGCTCCGCCATCCGCGCCACTACTCGCGGCGGCAGATAGGTCCGGACCATCCGCGCCCGCACCTTGAAGTTCCACGGCTCCAGGCGCAGCGCGGCGCGAAACCCGGCACGCGCCATCTTGAGGTTGCCGCGCTCAATCGCCGCGATCCCGATCTGATTCCATGCCCGGACCCACGTCCGAATTTGGAGCGCGAGCGCAAATTTGATTTTTCCGCCATAACGCCTGCGCCACTTGCGGATCAGGATCCGGCGGCCGCGCTCGTATTTCCACATCCGGTTGCGCGTCAGCTCGGCGCGATATTTCACCAACGCCTCGGGCACCAGCCGGATCGCGCCGTGTTCGCTCGCAAGCGAATAAAGATAGGAGTCTTCGCCCCCGCGCAGGCGTCCGAAAGCGGCTTCGTCGAAACCGCCGACGTGCTCGAAAATCCCGCGCCGGATCAAAATCGAACTCACTTTGATTTGCGCTTGTCCCGAAACGATCTCTGCCAGCCCCGGCGTCAGGTTGGCGCTCCGCCCGATCGAATACTCGACGCTGGGTGTCCCGTCCTTGTCGATCGTCATCGCGCCGGTACAGACCAGCACGCATCGCGGATCGGCCTCGAGCACCGCGACGGTTCGCGCCAGCCGCTCGGGCATCCAGATGTCGTCGGCGTCGAGGAACGCGAGGTACTCGCCCGACGCGGCCGCGGCGCCGGCGTTCTTCGCGGCCGAAATACCGCGGTTGCGCTGCCGGATGAGCGTGACCCGATCGCGGTACGGCGCTATCGCCGCGTCGATCGCGTCGGTCGATCCGTCATCGACGATTATGACTTCGCAGTCGGTGAAGCTCTGCGCAAACGCGCTCTCGAGCGCCTGCCCGATCGTGCCGGCCGCGTTGTAGGCCGAGATAACTACTGATACGCGCGGCATCACGGATGCGCTCTCGCGCCGCGTGCGCGGTTCGGAGCCGATGCTGCCGCGGCGGCCGCGGCGCGCGGACGCGGACGTTTCCATGCCTCCAGGTCGCGGCCGAGCAGCGCCTCCAGCTCTTCGACCTCGGGGAGGAAATATTCGCGCAGCCGCGCTTCGGCCCCGGGATCGATCGCGCCAAACTCCTCTCCGCCCGCAAACGCAAAGCGCCACAACCCGAGCCGCTCGAGCGCGTGGCTCGTGCGATTCCACCGATGCATCGCGAGCCAGTCGCGGACGTCGCGCGCGCTTTGCGCAAGCCTGCGGCTGCGCGGAGCTTCGACCACGGTGTTGACGCGCTCGGTTGCGGTGGCGATGCCGCCGAGGGAAACCTGCGCCGCGCCGATAAATTCGCAGATCCGATCCAGGTAGGCCTGCGGATCGGTTTCCAGATCATCGTAGAGGCAGACCAGCACCTGGTCGAGTCCGAAGTCGCGTTGCCAGTTGGCGAGATGGAACGCATAGCGGCTCGACTCGCGGATAATCGCGCTGCGCATTACCGTCTCCTCGAAGCTGGCACGGGTCCATGCGTCGCGGCGCATCGTGCGGTACGACGACCATGCGCGCTCGGTCGGATCGCGGAGCGAGACGACGATTTTGCACTCCGGCAGCATCGCGGCGATTCGCTCGCGCGCGGCAGGTGCGCCGAAATAATTCGGATCGATCTCGCCCATCGGCGCTGCGCCCGGACACCCGCCAAAAAACGCGAGATACCAATCGCTCCCGCGCTCGAAATTTTTCAGAAAAAAATCGGTTTCTTTGCTCGACGGCAATCCGACGCGCCCGGCGAGCACCTGATACAGCCAGGTGGTTCCGGTGCGCTGCGGGCCCACCGCGATAAAGTCAGGGAGCCGTCGATGCTCAGTCATGCGTGAATCCGCTTCCGCCATGCGCGATTTCTCGCGCCATCTCGCCCAACCGCCGCGACGCTAACATCCGCGGATCGAGGTATCAAGTTGGGCCGCATGGAATATATTCCGAATACCCTCTCCCACCCGGAAAGGGCGGCGCGGCGCGCCGATTGCTTTTCTCCAGCAATCGGCGTGACGCGCGGGTGAGAGGGCTTTGCTGTGAGCTTTCTTTTTGATCGCGCGGCGCTGCGCGCCGCGCTGAATAATATCCCTCACCTAACCTCTCTCATACTGGGCGAGGAATCAGAACGCCGGCGAGAGATCACACAAGCACATCCGCCAGCGAGGCTTCGATGATGCTCAAGCCTTCGTCCACCTGTTCGAGCGGCGCGGTCAGCGGCGCGAGGATCCGAATCACGTTCGCGTGCGTCCCGCACGACAGGATCACCAGCCCGCGTTCGGCCGCGCGCACGACCAGACGCCGCGTCAGCTCGGACGCGGGCTCGCGCGTCGCGCGATCTTTCACCAGCTCGAACGCCAGCATCGCGCCCAGCCCGCGCACGTCGCCGATACATGCGAAGCGCGCGTCGTGCTGCATCTTATGCAGCCGCCCGCGGACCATCGCTCCCAGTTTCGCAGCACGCGCCAGAATATCCTCGTCGCGCATCACGTCGAGCACTGCCAGCGCCGCCGCGCATGCGACCGGGTTCCCCGCGTAGGTGCCGCCAAGCCCGCCCGGCGCGACGCTATCCATCAACTTCGCCGCGCCAGTCACCGCGGAGATCGGAAAACCACCGCCGAGACTCTTCGCCATCGCGATTAGATCCGGCACCACCCCCGCGTGCTCGACCGCGAACATCCGCCCAGTGCGTCCAAAGCCGGTCTGCACCTCGTCGGCGATAAGCAGAATGCCGTAGCGATCGCATAACGCGTGCAGCTCGCGCAGGAACTCCGCCGGCGCGACGTTGAAGCCACCCTCGCCCTGCACCGGCTCGATGATTATCGCGGCCGTGCGCGCGGGCTCGATCGACGAATGAAAAATCCCCTCGATCGCGTTCATCGACGCCGCGACACTGCCGCCATGATACTCATCAGGAAATGGCGCGTGAAAAATGTCCGCCGGGAACGGCCCGAACCCGACCTTGTACGGATTCACCTTGCCCGTCAGTCCCAGCGCCAGCAGCGTGCGCCCGTGAAACCCGCCCTCGAACGCGATCACGCCGCTGCGTCCGGTCGCGTAGCGCGCAATTTTGACCGCGTTCTCGATCGCCTCGGCTCCGGTGGTGAGGAAGATGGTTTTTTTCGGTTCCGCTCCGGGCGCGAGCTCGTTCAGCCGCTCCGCCAGCCGCACGTACGATTCATACGGCGTGACTTGAAAACATGCGTGAGTAAGTGCGCCGATCTGCGCCTGCGCGGCGGCGATGACGCGGGGATGGCGATGCCCGATTCCCAGCACCGCGATTCCTCCGGCGAAATCGATATAGCGCCGTCCTTCGACATCGCGAATCTCCGCGTTCTCGGCCGAGGCCGCGAAGATCGGCAACGACACGCTAACCCCTCTCGGCACCGCGGATTGTAGCCGCGCCCACAGGCTCGAATTGGTTTCCATCCTCCGTAAGTGCGGCAAACCCGCGCTTAAATCAAGCCGCACCGCGCCGCGGCGTGCTACACTGGCGAAACAATTGACCCTTGGCCCCGGGACTGTTACTTCGATGGGTCAAGCGCCGCGCCTGACGGCGCTCGATTGAAAGCGGAGCCCGAAAAAAACCCCGGATGAGCCCACAGGCGAATCACAAGAATCTCTACGAGCCGATTCCGGCGGACGAGATTAAATTCCGCGAATACAAGCTGCTGCTCGACGCGGATAAGTTTCACAAGCCTGCGTCATTTCACAAATTCTGGAAGATCGCGCATCACACCGCCAAGACCCTCGGCGCTCATCTGAGCAAGATGGAGCAGGAAGAGGCTCCGACTCCGCAGATTCGCGAAGTCGTGTTCTTCGATACTCCGCATTTCAAGCTCTACAACGCCGGTTTCATCCTGCGCAAACGCACCTTCTTCAAACATGGGCTGCCCGAATCCAATCACGAGCTGGTCCTGAAATTCCGCCATCCGAACCAGACCACTGCCGCTTCCGTCGATGTGCGCCCGCTCCTGCCGTGCCTCTACACGATCAAGTTCAAGGAAGAGATCCTGCTGCCCAAGGATGATTCGGTCGGCATGCGCCTGGTCTATTCGCATAACTGCGAGCTCGATACGCCCAACATCCTGCTCACGCAGAAGGTCGAGCTGATCTCGAATGCGTTTCCCGCGCTCGGGACGATCGGCGCGAATCCGAAAGCCACGATGGCGCCGGTGCATGGCGCTTCGATCGCCGAGTATCTGTTCGAGCTCGGCGTGCTCGACTTCGGCGGCCATCTGAGCGCCAAGTGCAACCTCGCGGTCTGGCGCGTGCGCGATTCCGATCAGCCGCTGGTCGCCGAGTTCGCGTTTCAGCTCAAATTCGACCGGCCCGCCGCGATGCATAAAAGACCCCGCGAACTGTCGGAGCAGTTCTATCTCGGCCTGCAGCAACGATGCTCCGATTGGATCGAACGCGGCACCACCAAGACCGCGCTGGTTTACGGACTGGGAAATGCCGCCGTCAAACATCGCGAATGAACCCGCGCCCGCGGCGAAGCGGGTCGCGCTGTTCGATCTGTTCAAGCTGTTTTTCATGGCGGGACTGGTCAGCTTCGGCGGCGGCGTCGTCGCCTATGAGCGCGAGTACCTGGTGGGCGGCGCCAAGTGGCTGACCGACGAAGACTTCCTCGCGACGCTCGAAATCTCCGAGACTCTGCCCGGCCTGAATTCGGTCAATATCGCGGTGATCGTCGGCGACAATCTGCGCGGTATTCCCGGCGCGATCGCCGCCGTTATCGGCCTGATGATCCCGGGCGCGATAATCGTCATGACCCTCGGCGTTCTATGGACCAGCAGCGGGCACAACCCGCGCATCAACCAGTTTCTGCTCGGAATCGCGGCCGCCGCGGTCGGGATGCTCTCGGTGGTGACGCTGCAACTCGGCCGCCGCCAGTTCACCAAACCGCTCGACCTCGCAATTATCCTGATCACTTTCGCGGCGGTTTCGGTTTTCAGGATCTCGCTGGTGTGGGTGCTCCTGATTATTGCGCCCTTCGCGATTTTCCTGTACCGCCCCGGCTCCGGCGGATCGTTCGCCCAGACCGCCGAGATGCATATGCCGTTTCAGCGCGGACCGCGCCACGGAAACCTGCGCCACTAGGACTGTCTCGATGAGAACCCAACTGCTCAAACTCGGCCTGGTCTTCGCGATGCTCGGAGTTCTCGCCGTCGGAGGCGGAACCGCGGTGCTGCCCGAGATGCAGCATTCGACCGTGCACTGGTTTCATCTGACCGACAAGGGATTCCGCGACATCTATAGCCTCGGGCAGGTGGCGCCGGGCCCGAACATGCTGATGGTGCTGGTGATCGGCTACAAGCTGATGGGCGCGCTCGGCGCGGCGGTCGTCGGCATCGCATTTTTCCTGCCCGATTGCATCCTGACACTGTTCGCGAATCGGCTATGGGTCCATTTCGAGGGCTCGCCGTGGCGACTCGCCGTGCAGCGCGGAATGGCGCCGGTAGCGATCGGCCTGATGTGCGCGGGCACCTACGCCATCGCAAGGTTGACGATCGTCAGTCCAATCACAGGACGACTGAATCCGCTCGGCCTGGGAATCGCGCTCGCCGTCGGCGCGATTCTGCTATGGCGTCACGTAAATCCCGGCCTCCTGGTTTTACTGTCGGGAACGATCTACATGCTTCTCACGCATTAGCGGGTCAGTCTGAGAATCGAGCACTCGCGCTGTTGAGGTGTCATTCCCGCGCGTGTGCCACGCGAGAGCCTGCCCTGAGCGACGCCGAAGGAAATCCCGTGCACCGCCCTCGGACTTTACACCCCC
>DATKSB010000007.1:0-4113 GCA_035531855.1 Binataceae bacterium (SeqCode) | reverse complement strand
ACCGCGGTGCCGCGCGCCGCCGGTTCCACGATCAGATTTCGCGCTGGGATGAGTCCCTTAAGCGCGCGCCGAAACGCGCCCGCGTGCGCGGCCGCCACCAGGACGAAGATCCGTTCGCGCGCTACCAGCGGATGAAGCCGCGCAAGCGTCGCCGCGAGCAGCGAGAGTTTTCCGTCGGCGGAAAAGAGCGGCTTGGGCTGATGCTCGCGGCTGGCAGGCCATAGCCTGGTCCCGCGTCCGCCGGCGATAATCAACGCCGAGAGCGCAGCCCGCGACGCCATCGCTAGCAACCTCTCTGTAATCTCCCCCGAAGGGGGAGAGCTAAAGGATTGCAGCCAGCTTTCCTCGCAGAGTGCGGAAGCTGTCGTAGCAGCATAGAGGTGTTCCGCACTCTGCTAGATTGCGCCCAGTTCCTTGAGCTTGTTTTCAAACAGCGCGCGAATCTCGTCCATTCGCGCGGGGTTGTCGGCCTCGAAGCGCATCACCAGCGCGGGCTGCGTATTCGAGGCGCGTACGAGGCCCCATCCGTCGGGGAAATTCACCCGCACGCCGTCAATATCGATCGTGTCGTACTTGCCGCGAAAATATTCGGCGGCGCGGCGAACGACCTCGAACTTGCGCTCGTCGGGACAGTCCAGGCGAATCTCAGGCGTGAAAGTGCTCTTGGGAAGGTCGGCCAGAATCGCGCCCAGGCCGCGGCGTTCGTTGCTCACGATCTCCAGGAGCCGGAACGAGGCGTAGATCGCGTCGTCGAATCCGAAATAGCGGTCGGCGAAAAACATGTGTCCGCTCATCTCGCCCGCCAGCGCCGCGTGCTCCGCCTTGAGCTTGCTCTTGATCAACGAATGGCCGGTCTTCCACATGATCGGACGCCCGCCGTTGCGCGCGATATCGTCGTACATCCGCTTGGAGCATTTTACGTCGCCGATTATCGCCGCGCCCGGATTGGTCTTCAGAATCGCGCGCGCGAACGCAACCATCAGCTCGTCGCCCCACACGATACGCCCGTTTTCATCGACCGCGCCGACGCGGTCGGCGTCGCCGTCGTAAGCGATCCCTATTTCCGAGCCTTGCTCCTTCACCGCGGCTTTAAGAAACCGCATGTTCTCTTCGACCGTCGGATCGGGATGATGATTCGGAAACCGCCCGTCCATCTCGATAAACAGTTCTTTGAGATCGAGACCGAGCTGTTTCATCAGCGGCGCCGCGATCACTCCGCCGCATCCGTTGCCGCCGTCGACCGCGACCTTCATGCCCCGGCGGAGCTTGAACTGGCCGAGAATGAAATCGTTGTACTCCGGGATGATCGGTTTTTCGGAAAGCTTGCCGGACGCGCCGTTCTTCACGTAATCGCGCGACTCGATGATTTTGCGGACGTTCTGAATTTCCTCGCCGAAAATTGTGGTCGGTCCGACTCCCAGCTTGAAGCCATTGTATTCCGCCGCGTTGTGGCTGCCGGTGATCATCGCGCCGCCGTCCATCTTCCAGTGCAGCACGGAAAAATACAGCAGCGGAGTCGGCACCACGCCGATATCGACCACGTTGATTCCGGCCGGAAGCAGGCCTTCGAGCAATCGATCGTGCAGAGAAGGCGACGACAGGCGGCAATCGCGGCCCAGCGTGATGGTGCGCTTGCCCGCGCGCGACAGGACGGTTGCGTACGCGCGGCCGAGGTCGCGGACAAATTGATCGTCGAAATCCGATTCGACTATTCCGCGGATATCGTACTCGCGAAAGACTTGCGGGTTCATCTGCGTCAAGCGGCGGCGCGCCGCCCCCCCTGGTGCCGGACGGGAGGGTTCCCGCACGCGGCCGCGATTTATGCTAGTCAGTCTGTGCAACTCCGCCGCATAGCGCAAGTATCTCTAAGCGGCGCGCGGGGGCTCGCATGGATACGCTCATGGGAGAATCCAATCCAGATAAGGTCGCGATCGTTACCGGCGCCGGCCGCGGAATCGGCCGCGCGATCGCGCTGTCACTCGCGCAGGAGGATTACGCGCTATGCCTGGTAGCGCGCACGCGCGAAGAGTTGGCCAAAACTCGCGCACTCTCGGCGCTTACGCCCGAGCGCTCGCTGATCGTGCTGCTCGATCTCGCGCAGTCCGAGGCGCCCGGCGCCCTGGTCTCGACCGCAATCGAGCACTACGGACGGATCGACGTGATCGTCAACAATGCAGGATGGGCCCCGGCGCGGACCACGCTTGCGAAGATGAGCGAAGACGACGTCGATCGAATTCTCGCGGTGAACCTGCGCGCGCCGATCGGGATTACGCGGATGGCGGTCGAGACGATGACCGCACAGGGCGCCGGGACGATCATCAATATCGCGTCCGCCACCGCTAAATTGACTCCCGCCGGAGAGGCGGTTTACGCCGCCGCAAAGGCCGGGTTGATCGCCTTCACGCACGCCGCATTCGCCGAACTGCGAAGCCGCGGAATCAAGCTGTCAGTGCTGGTGCCGGGCCTGGTCGATACCGCACTGATTCCGGCCAACAAGCGGCTCGACCGCGCGGCGATGCTCGCGCCAGGCGATATCGCCGACGCGGTGCTGCAGATCGTGCGCGCGCCTGCGCGCGTGTGCCCGGTCGAGATCGCGCTCGAGCCGCAGATTGATCCGATGCGAACGAAATAACTGATGCCGAAATCGTTCACCGCAAAATTTGCGATCGCGCTCGTCTTCGGGCTTGCCGCCGCGGTGATAATCGCGCCGTTCGCGGCGCTCGCGGTCGCCCGGGCGGGATTCAGGATTCCGTTTCCGCGCATCTTCGATCGAGTTGTGATGCTCGCGCTGCTAGGCGTGATCCTGTACGCGGCGCGATCGCTTAGGCTCATTGCGCTGCTGCGTCAGGGCTTCACGCGTCCGCGCAAGGGTGCGTCGCGAGCGCTCGTCGGGTTTGCGGTCGCGATCGTAGTGATGGGAATCCTGTTTGCCGCCGCGTTCGCGATGGGAGCGGCGCGCGACGGAGCGCTTGCGCGCGCGGGCTACTTGCTCCCGAAATATCTCGCCGCCGCAATCGTGATCGGGATTCTCGAAGAGGCTTTTTTTCGCGCGTTTCTGTTCGGCGGCATGTGCGAGGACTTCGGCCGCACCGGCGCGCTCATCGCAAGCTCGGCGATCTACGCGCTCGCGCATCTGGTGCGCTCGCCCGCGCATTTCTATCTCGCAGGACTCGATTTGACCGCCGGACTCCGCACCCTGGCCGGCTCGGGCGCGCAATTCGCGGACCCTGCGACCGCACTTCCGACGCTCTTCGGACTGTTCCTGCTCGGGATCGTGCTCGCGCAGGCATACATCGTGACCGGCTCAGTCTATTTCTCGATCGGACTGCATTCGGGCTTCGTCCTCGGCTCGAAGCTATGGCCCAAAATGATCTCCGAGCGCGCGATCCTCCCCGGATGGCTCGCAGGATGGGGTCATCAGCCGCTAATCAGCGGCGCCACCGCATGGATCGCGGCGCTCGCGATTTTCGCAATTCTAACGGCGCTAAGTGGCGGTGGGACGCTATGTGAACGCCCTCATAGACGCCGACGGGATGCTTAATCCGCGCGACAGACATGATAATAGTAGCAAGGCGATATCGGCATAAATCGTTGATGCGCGCATAGGGGTTCATACCCATGATTAAGTCGCTGCGAGTAAAAAACTTCCTCAGTCTTCGCAACGTCGACCTCGACCTCAACACGAGAAACGTATTGGTGGGACCCAATATGTCGGGGAAGAGCAACGTCATCGATTGCCTGAAGTTTCTCTCCCAACTGGCGAGTACGGGGCTTCGAGACGCGTTGTTCGTTAAGCGCGGGGGGCACAGGGAGGTGATTTGGAAAGGTGCCGAGGACCCGGTCATTTCGTTGGGAGTAACGATGGACCTGAAAGATGGAGATTCACCGCCGAGGATCTTCGATTACGACGTCTCGATAACCGGAAGCCTGGTTGACGATCGCATCACCGTGTCCAGCGAAACGCTGGCGGTATCAGAGAACGGGCGCAAACGATCATTGCTCTCCCTGTCGAACACCGAGGGGCACGCTGATTACGGTCAGGGCACTGCGAGGGCGAGGGTGCAGGCGGATCAAATCGGATTGGAAGCGTACTCAATTCCGGGGTCGGATATT
>DATKSB010000006.1:0-10506 GCA_035531855.1 Binataceae bacterium (SeqCode) | reverse complement strand
ATGCGAGCATGAACCCTTCCTATCAATATGTCTTGGCGCAACGCGTACACGACTAGCTATTGCGCCGCTCTATTCTCAACCGTGATCACCAGACCGGGCATCACACGCAGAATTCCGAATAGCGACGGCAGTCCTCGATTGATCACATGAACCCCGTGCGCCGTGGCCAATCCATTGTCGCGGGAGCTTTCCTCAATCAGCGGCATCGGTACAAAGAACGACGCTGGGAGCGTCACAGGTCTCTCCTTCTGATGAGATTGCGCCTGATCCGGCAAGTTGCCCAATTGGACGCGCTTCATCTCATTATCCAGTTCGTGGCCCGTTATCTCCACTTCGATCTTTTTGGCATCAACTCTTCCCCTCTCGGCGTCTGTTCTTCCCCTCTCGCGATCAGCTTTTGCCCTGGTGGCGTCGCTTCTGCCCTTTTCAGAGCTTCGCTTCTGCCAGTTCAGCGTCCGGTCTATAGCTCCGGTAAGTGCTTCCGTTCCCGCCATGACGGGAGCAGAAATCACACCGATCCCGCAGCTAGCGAGTAACCGCAAACCACTGACTATCAGACCAGGACCGGTTGCGAAAAAATCCACCGAGCCTGCCGCAACCCGTACGGTCGGCATCGCGGCATCCGCGCCAAAGGATCGATTCGCCGCCAAAAGCGAGGTAACGAGTTCGGTCAGCGCAAGTGAGGTCGCCGCGACTTCGGAAAGTGGCAGCTCACCGTCGGGAGCACCGCGCATCGCCGGGTGATTAAACCGGACAAGGAATTTGCGCGCCTCCAGCAGCCGACGATCGAAAGATAACATTCCGCTTTGAACGAGCTGAACCATCTCCCGGTCTGAAGGATCGATTCTTCGCAATAGATACGGGAGCATCCTGGCGCCGTTTTGAGTTGCCCAGGAATCGGCCTCTTCCACCGGCCCGTCCTCTTCGTTTCCGCGCAGGAGCGGCGGCCTGTCGTCACGTATCCCGGCCTCGCGGATGATCTCGAGCCGATCGGGTTCGGTAAGTTCAAGAATGAGTTCTCGCAATACTTCTTTGGACATGACGGGGGCACCTCCGAGGCGTGTTGTCCCTGTCCCTGACGGCATCGGATCGGGGATACCTCCGTCCATCTTCTATCCGGGAAAACAAAAATGCCAAGCACATAAGATGCGGTGGGGCCGCTTCGGAGGAGACGGGCGTTCGAACTCGGCACTCGAAGAAAGGAAAAACGATTACGACAGCTCGCCAGAGAGCGCCTCACTGCGCGATTCTACCAGAAAATCTCTTAGCCTCTCGGGGTCCAGCACCAAATGCCGGTCTTGCTGGGAAATCAGGTGTTTCTGAGTAAACTTGCGCAAACGCTCGGTTACTCGCGGCCGAGTGGCGCCGACCAACTCGGCCAGGTCGTCGTGGCGCACCGGCACGCTCAGACGCACTCCACCATCAGCGTTGGGGACGCCGAAGTCTTCGATCAAATCGAGCAGAACCAGCGCCAGGCGTTCCTCGAGCGTACATCCTACCAGGTTAGAGCAGCGCAAATGCACCCGGTCCCAACGCCCCAAAAAGCCACCTGCCATCTGCTTAAAGGCGGCCGATCCGATCCCGAGGCAGATCTTCATGAAAGCGTGCAATCCTATGGTTCCGACTTGACAACTCGTAACCGCTTCGCACCGAAAATTATAGGTGATCCCGATGGTGGCGGTTGGGAACGCAGGAATCAGTCCGGGCGCTAACATGATTGCCGTCGTTCGCCGGCCTTTGCGATTGTCGCAGGTAATTCGAGCCACCCCAGAGAGCAAAATGTAAGCCGATTCGACCGGCGATTTATCAGAAAAAATCGTGCTCCGCTTTTCGTGGCGGGTCACCGTCAGCGCGCTGGCCAGTTTCTCCAGCTGATCGGCCTTGAGCCAGGAAACCCCCGCGAGCGCCTTCAGGCTTCGCACTTTCAGCGCTCGCGCGGATCCCACCATTGTCGTGACAGTTACAACTCTCCGCGCCGTGCGCCAGAGCATCGCGTTCTTTAAGGAACTGGGGATTGCATTTTCTGCGAAGTTAGCCGGCTTAAGGTTGGGCGCGCGGCTTCCCGTCCGGAAGCGCCGCCAAATCTCCGCACCGACACCGCCAGAAAGCCGCTCGCTTGACGCCTAAATCTAATCAGAGTTAGAATTAGAATCATTTTCGCAGAGGCTCGAACTCGAATGCGTCCGGAACGTCAGCGAGAACTTATCCAACGTTACCTTGGTTTCAGGGACGGCGAATGGACCGATGTCGCGAAGGCGAGCATGCGCAACCCCGCCAGTGCCTACATCGATCCCGATCGTTTCCAGCGCGAGATGACGGTGCTCTTTCGTAAGCGCCCGGTTCCGGTTGGTCTGAGCTGCGAGTGCAAAGAGCCGGGGTCGTACCTCACTGCCCGGCTCGGCGGTATGCCGATCGCGGTCGTGCGGCAGCCCGATGGCGCCCTGCGTGGCTTTCTCAACGCCTGCCGCCATCGCGGCGCGCCGGTTCTGTCCGGCAGCAGCGGCGATGGCTTGCGCGCGATGGTCTGTCCGTACCACGCATGGAGCTACAGGCTCGACGGAAGTTCGCTCGGCCGCCCGCAGGAATGGGGCTTCGACGATATCGCGCAGGTCGATTGCAACTTGCGGCAAATCGCCGTCGCCGAAAAGTACGGTCTCATCTACCTCCAGCCGGACGGGAACGCATCGATTTCAATCGACGGCTTGCTCGAAGGGATGCAGACCGAGATCGCCGAGTACGACCTCGCAAACTATAGTCACTTCGAAACCCGGACCCGGGAATGGAACTTCAACTGGAAACTGGTTATCGACACGTTCTCCGAGAATTACCACATTCCCGCGCTGCATCGGCGCAGTATCGCGCCGTACTATGACGACCGCCACTCCGTCTGGGACACGTACGGACTTCATCAGCGGACGGTAAACTTCCGCAGAAGTATCGACAAGGAAATAGCGGAAAAGCCGCCGCAGGAAAGACTGCTGCTGCCGCATACTACAGTCGAATATTTTTTGTTGCCCAACACAATTCTGACCCATCAGATCGATCACGTGGAGTTATGGCGAGTCACTCCGCTTGCCGTAGATCGTTGCGCCGTCTCCACCAGCCTGTACGCCCCCAATCCGCCCGCGACCGATTCCGCGAAGCTGCATTGGAAGAAGAATCTCGACATGCTGCTGCAGGTCACAGAGACCGAAGACTTTCCGATGATGGCGAATATCCATGCCGGACTGGCCTCGGGCGCGGTGAAAGAAGTGATCTACGGCAAAATCGAGCCTGCGCTGTCTTTCTATCATCAGTCGATTAATCAGTTGCTTGCGCAATCCCCGGACGCACGGAAGTGAATAGTAATACGGGGTGAGCCCAGGAAGAGAACAGAGATGGCGGCAAAGTCATTACGCGCTTATGCGCCGGCGAAACGACAGCAAATGAGTTCGCGCGGCGAGCTCAAACGAAAGCAGATTCTCGACGCCGCGGCAAAGGTGCTCGCACGGCGAGGCTATGTCGCCGCACAATTGTCCGAGATTGCCGAAGCGGCCGGAACCCAGCCCGGCAGCCTCTATTATCATTTCGAATCACGCGAGGAGTTGATCGAGGAAGTTCTTCACGAAGGCGTGCGTCTGTCATTCGTTCGCGCGCGGGCGGTGGTCGAGGCGATGCCGCCCGAGAGCACGCCGCTGGATCGGCTGGCCACGGCGCTTCGCGCTCATTTGAAGTTCCAGCTGGTGGAAAGCGACTATGCGCGAGCCGTGTCGCGCTCGATCGGCCAACCTCCCGAAGACATGTGGGGAAGGGTCAACCGGAAATTTCGCGCATATGGAAAATTTTTCGACCGGTTGATCGCCGCGGCAATCGATGCAGGCGAGATCGACCCGGAAGTCGATCGTCATGCATTGCGAATGCTGATTATCGGCGCCACCAACTGGGCCGCGGAATGGTATCGGCGCGACGGCTCGTCAAGCGTTGACGAGATTGGCAACCTGCTCATCCGATTGCTGCGCCGAGGCGTCGAAACTATCCCCGCGCGAGGCAGTACCGGAGCCATCGTCGATGTATGATTCAGCGCCGATATCGCGGCGCCGCGGCTGCTTATCATCCGCACAACACTAGACGGCCAGCGTCGGGGACGGAGGTCATATGATCGAAATAGGTGTTTTTCACAACGGTGCATCCGATCTCCCGGTGGTACACACGCCGTCAGGAGTGGCGATCAACGACGGCAATCTCGCCGAGGTTCACGAAGCCAGCCAGCGCGGACTGATCGCCCAGGTCCGGCAGGGAATCCTGGCCGACAAGCTCGGCTTCAACTACTTCTTCATGACCGAGCATCACTTCCAGCCCGAAGGCGCGGAATTCAGCCCGAATCCGCTTCTGGCCGAGACCGCGATAGCAACGCGCACACGACAGATTCGCCTCGGGCAGGCCGCCAACATCGTTACATGGTGGCATCCGATCCGGATCGCCGAGCAAGCCGCGATGCTCGACGTGATCAGCAATGGGCGCCTCGAATTCGGCATCGGCCGCGGCTACCAACCGCGCGAGGCCGAAGTATTCGGATGGCCATTCGCCACGATCCAGGACCAGGAACGCAATCGCGCGTACTACCAGGAAGCCTATGAGATCATTATCAAGGCGTGGACGCAGCCGTCGTTCTCGCATCATGGGCAGTTCTTTACGATCCCGCCCGTTTTCACCCGTTGGAACCATCAGCAGACGATCGCATACTTCGAATCGGGCAAGGCCGGACGCAAACTCGAAGAGGTGCTGAGCATCGGCGCGCCCGATCCCTACGGCGGCGCAAATCCCGTGATGCAAAGTGCGACGGTGCTGAAGGAACTGCAGGTTTTCCCGCAACCGATTCAGCGGCCGCATCCGCAAATGTGGGAGCCGCTGACTACCGAGCGATCGATCAAGTGGGCCGCCGAGCGCGGCCTCAACGGATACTTCATCGTAGAACCCAATTCGCGGCTCAAGAAGAACGTCGAAATCTTCTATCGTGAGGCGGAAAAAGCAGGATGGCCGGATCGGCTTGGACGTGGCCGGCTCAAGTACGGATGGGACGCGGAAAAGCGCCGCGGCGTTCTCACCGGCCGCTACATTCATCTGGTACTGCCCGGACAGGATCGAGAACGCGAACTGAACCGCTACAAGCAAGCCCTCGAAGTGCAATGGGACTACTACGGCCCGTTCGGATTTGCCTCAGTGCTCGCAGACGCCGATGAAGAGAAGCTCGACCCGGCCAGGAAAGTTCCACCCGAGCTGCTGCTCAAGAAGGAGGTCGCGTTGTTCGGTACTCCGGCGGAAGTGACCGCGCAGATCATGCGAATAAAGGAGAGCTGCGGGTACGAGGATTTCGCGTTCAACGCGTGGTTTGAGAAAGGCGGTTTCCAGAGCAGGGAAATCGAAGATCAGATGCAGTATTTTGCCGAGGAAGTTAAGCCGCTGCTGGCGCGCGCCTGTGGCGGGCAAGTACAGAATCCGGCGCTCGGCCTCGACTTCGAGGAGCGTCGGTGAAATGCCGGGATGAAGTCGGCAAACTCTCGCCGCCGCACGTGATTTGTAATTGCCCGCACGAACAGGCTGCGCGTCGCGCTGTCATCGATCGTTCCCGTCGTGGATTGCGCGCTGTTACCCGCAATAGCAGCGTCGATTGTCAGAGCGTGCTAAACTTTTCCTCGGGGCGATTCTTATCATGGAAACCGGCACCGACAAGCACCATACCCTCGCGATTCTGGTGGGCGGCGGTCCCGCACCCGGAATCAATGGCGTAATCGCCGCCGCAACGATCGAGGCGATTAACTGCGGCCTGAACGTTCTCGGGCTGCGCGACGGCTACAAGTGGCTCGCCGAGGGCGATACCTCGCACGCAGTGCCGCTGCGTATTTCCGACGTGAGTCGCATCCACTTTACCGGTGGCTCGATTCTGCGCACCTCGCGCACCAATCCCGCTCGCGACGACGCGATGCTCGAGCGCACGGTCGGCGCGCTCACCACGCTCGGCGTTCGCTACCTGATCTGTATCGGCGGCGACGACACCACCTACGGTGCGCTCAAGATCGCCGAGCGTTCTAAGGGGCGCATCGGCGTCGCCACGGTGCCCAAAACCATCGACAACGATCTGCCGCTGCCGGAGAATGCGCCCACCTTCGGCTTCGAGACCGCGCGCGCTGTCGGCACCACGATTATCGAATCGCTGATGGAAGATGCCCGGACCACGCGCCGCTGGTACCTGGCCGTCACGATGGGGCGCAAGTCGGGCTCGCTCGCGCTCAGCATGTGCAAGTCGGCGGGCGCGACCCTGGCGGTTATCCCCGAGGAATTTGTCGGCGAGCGTTTCGATCTGGCAATCGTGGTCGACACTATCGTCGGTGCGATTATCAAGCGCCGTGCCGCCGGCCGCGACGACGGGGTCGCGGTGGTCGCGGAAGGAATCGCCGAGCGCGCCGACGCGAGCGCTCTTCCAGCGGTATCGGGCGCCGAGCACGACGCATACGGCCACACCCATCTGTCGGATCTGTCGTTCGGCACCGTTCTGCGCGACCGCGTGCGCGCGGCGCTGGCGGAGCTCGGCACCGATTTGACGGTGGTGGCCAAAGATATCGGCTACGAACTCCGATGCGCCAAGCCGGTGCCGTTCGACGCCGACTACACGCGCACCCTTGGTTACGGTGCGGTGCGCTATCTGCTCGGCGGAGGGTCCGGTGCGCTGATCGCGATCGCGGGTGGCCACGTCACGCCGGTCAACTTTGCCGATCTTGCCGACCCCGCGACCGGGCGCGTGCGCGTGCGGCTGGTCGATGTCTCGACCGAGTCTTACCAGGTCGCGCGGTCATACATGATTCGGCTCGAGCCCGATGACCTTCGTGAACCCGCGCTCTCGCAATTGGCCGCGCATACAAATCTCTCGGCTGCTGAGTTCAAAGCCAGATTCTCGCCCGCCGTCGCCGCGACGATCGGCGCCAGGACGCCGCGCATGGCCGGCGCCGACGAATAGCTGCGCGTTCAGATATGCTCGACGAATTCGATCATCGCGTCGGCAGTGTCGCGTGGATTGTCCAGCGGCACATGATGGAACGCTCGCGGAATCTCTTTGTAAACCGATCCTCGAATCTTGCGATGCATCCGTAGCGACGGCCGCGCGCCCATCAGCGTGCTCTGCGCCCCGCGCAGAATCAGCACCGGCATCTTGAGCCGCTTGATTTTGGGTTTGCGCGTGTGGCCCTCGGTCTTGCGCCATGCGCGCGTGCGCGGGTCCAGCCGAAATGCCCAGTTGCCGTTTTCGAGTTGCAACGAACCCATCCGCGCCAGCCGCTCCAGATCGTCGCGTGTCAGATAAGTATCGGGCGGCGAAAGCCGGAACTTGCGCTTGATATCCTCGAACGACTTGAGCTCCGGACGCGGTCCCCCGCGCGCGCGCCGCCGCCATCGCCACATCAACCGCCGCATCATCGGAGGCGGTCCGTTGGGCGAGTCGATCAGGATCAACGCTTCGAGGATTTCCGGATGCAGCGTCGCGACCCATTGCGCGACCGCACCGCCCATCGAATGCCCCACCAGGATAACAGGCTCGCCGAGATGATCGATCATCCCTTTGACGTCGCGCGTGTACCATCCGGGCCCATAGTGCGGCGGCTCTGCCCATCCGCTGCGGCCGTGTCCGCGAAAATCAAGCGCGAGTACGCGGCCGTACGGCACCAGCAATGGCGCCACGCTGTCCCACCAATGAACGTGCGCGGCGCCGCCGTGCAGCAGAAGAAATGTATGCTTGTTCTGGTCGCCGCCCCAGTCCAGGTAATGAAGCTTGATGCCTTCGACTTCAACGAACCGGCTGGTCGGCTCCGGCGCTGCGGTAGCCGCTTGCTGTTGTGCCATTCGCTCAATCTTATTTGACGCGCTGATCCGATCATAGAATATAAGTAAGGATCGCGCGTTGGCGCCGCGCGTGCTGGCAGCGAGCGCCGCGAGCATGATAACTACCCCGGAGCAGGGCGCGAGTTGCTCCCGAAATTGCAGAAGAGAGGTTGAAGAGATCCCATGAGTCTGAGACTCGAAGCCAAAAACGCAATCATCACCGGCGGCGCAAGCGGAATCGGCCGCGCCACCGCAATTCGATTCGCCGAGGAAGGCGCCAACGTCTTCGTCGCCGACCGTCATCTGGCCGCCGCCGAGGAAACCGCGGGCATGGTCCGCGCGCTCGGCCGCAAAGCGATAGCCTGCCAGGTCGATACCAGTAACGAGGCGCAAGTCGCCGCGATGGTCACGCGATGCGTCGGCGAACTTGGCGGCGTGAACATCCTGGTCGCCGCCGCCGGAATCTCGCACGCGCGCTACGGAGAAGAAGGCACGCCCGCGTTTGGCCCGCTCGCCGAGAAGCCGCTGGCGGATTGGAAAAAAGTGCTGAGCGTCAACCTGGACGGCGTGTTCATCACCGATCGCGAGGTCTCGCGCGCGATGATCGCGGCCGGCAAGGGCGGCAGGATCATCAATATCGCCTCGGGCGCGGCCAAACTGCCCACTCCCGGCGTCGGCGAGTACTCGGTCAGCAAGGCCGGCGTGTGGATGCTCACCAAGGTGCTCGCGGTCGAGCTCGCGCAGTATGGAATCACCGCGAACGCGATCGGACCCGGATTCATCGCCACGCCGATGACAGCGGATCTGACCAGCGCCGAGGGCTTCATGAAGCGCCTCGTCGAGCGCGTGCCGCTCAAGCACGTCGGCGAGGCGGTGGATGTCGCCAATACCGCGCTGTTCCTCGCCAGCGAGGAAGGCAGGTACTACACCGGCTCGATCCTGCATCCCGACGGCGGCGTCGTGATGCAATGATGCGACGCTATCGCTCGGCGGCCGCGATCGCGGCGTTCGTGATCGCGGCCGGCGCATTCCCGGTTCTCGCGCGCGCCCAGGATCAGAGCGGCCAGATGGGCGGCGGCTCGTCGATGACGATGCCGCCGATGCAATCCGCACCCGACCCGAACGGTAACCCGTCGGCCGCGCCAACTGCCGCGATCCAGTTCCCGAATATCCCGCGAATCACCTTGCAGGTTCTCCCCGGTTATGGTCCCGCTCCCTTGATTGTCGGTTTCCTGGTGATGAGCGCGAATCCGGAGTCGGCGCCGTTGGTCAGCTATCGATTCTCTTTTGGCGACGGACAGATTTCGACGGAGCCGCCGACCGTGCTCTATCACAGCTTCGCGAATCCCGGGACTTATACCGTGACCGTGACTGCGACCACCGCCGACGGCCAGAACGCAACCGCGATCGCCGGAGTAACCGTCACCCAGGCTGCCGATTGAGTTCGGCCTCCGCTACTGATCGAGCAGCGTCACCTTTCCCGTATCGATATCGTACATCGCTCCGACGATTTTGAGCTCTCCGCTCTTGATCATCGCCGCGAGCGGACCTTCGCTCGAAAGATCCTTCACGATGAGCATCACGTTTTCACGCGATGCGTTGTCGAACACGTTTCCCTGCATCGATTTCGCCGCGGCGACCGCCGGCCTGAGCTCGCGCAGCATCGGCCCTACGTCCTCGTCGGGTTGGTCGTGTCCTTCAACTGCCGCCTTGATCGCGCCGCAATGCGTATGTCCCATCACGACCAGCAGCCGCGCGTGCAGATGAGTGACCGCGTAATCGAGGCTCTCGATCACCAGATGATCGGCCACGTTGCCCGCCACACGCACCACGAACAGGTCGCCCAGTCCCTGGTCGAAAACAATTTCGGGCGCCGTACGCGAGTCCGAGCACGCCAGCACCGCCGCGAACGGATACTGCCCCTTGGAAACTTCGTCGCGGCGCGCCGTCGTCTGCCGCGGATGCTCCATCTTGCCGGCGGCGAAACGGCGATTGCCGTCGAGCAGGCGCTGCAGCGAAACCGCGGCGCTCACCGGAGGAACCATGCTTGGTGCGCCAATTGCCCGAATGATGCTCGCGGCCATGAACAACCCCGTGACGGCGACCGTGATCGCCAGTTTTCTGTTTATCATTAAAGTCTAACCCTCTTTTCCGCGTGCAAAAAAATATCAGAATTCGCGCGCGCGCGCATCGGCCCGCGCGCTTTCCCCGCACAACGTCTCGATTGACATTCGCCGCCCGCTTCGCCCATTTTGAAGCGCATATGATTCCGCGCAATCCTATCCACCTGGCGCTGGCCGCCGCATTCGCTCTCGGACTTGCCCTCACGCTTGGCGCATGCGAATCGGCAACGCTGAAAGCCAACGAACAGCAGGTCCAGCAGCAGCAGGCGCAGATCGAGCAGAATCAGTTGGAGATTCAAAAGATGCTGGCGCAGCAGCAGGGTTACGGCGGCGCTTCGTCCGGTTCCGTGTCGGCCCCGATCGCGTCCGCCGGCGGATGCGACAAATCCGTGATGGCCGCGGCGACCCGCCACGGCGGCGACAAGCTCGCGTCGGGAGATTTCACCCACGCGATCGGCTACTACCAGGACGCGCTCACCGCCTGTCCCAACAACGCCCGCGCAGAACTGAATCTCGCGCACGCCTACGAAGCCGC
>DATKSB010000005.1:0-3445 GCA_035531855.1 Binataceae bacterium (SeqCode) | reverse complement strand
CACTCCGCCGCGTACGGCAAGACGGTCGATAATCTCGAAGCGCTCGAGGCGATTCTCTACGACGGCAGCGAAGCGGCGCTCGCCGGCGCGATGGACGACGCCGCAATCGCCGCCGCGCTTGCGGGTGGCGATCGAGTGGCGGGGCTGGTCCGCGCGATGCTCTCGATACGCGATCGCACGGCAGATTCTGTGCGCGCGCATTATCCGCAAATCCCGCGCCGCGTCTCCGGCTACAACCTCGACGAGCTTCTGCCCGAGCGCGGCTTCAACCTCGCGCGCGCTATCGTCGGCTCCGAGGGTACCTGCGCAATCACCACCGCGGCGACGCTGCGCGTTGTGCCCCGTCCAAAAAAAGTCGCGGTGCTGGTGCTCGGCTTTGACGACGTGTTCCGGGCCGCCGACCAGATGCCCTGGATGCTGGCGCATCGGCCTGAGGCGCTCGAGGGCTTCGATCACAACCTGCCCGATTTCGCGCGCCAGAAAAAAATGCCGGGGGTAACGTTCCTGCCCGATGGGCGCGCTTTCCTGGTGGTCGAGCTGGGAGGCGCGACCGCCGACGAAGCGCGCGGCCGCGCTGAAAGTATGCTCGCCGAGGCGCGCCGAGCAGGCGGATCAACCGGCGCGGCAATTTTGACTGACGCCGCAGAACAATCGTCGGTGTGGAAAATCCGCGAGTCCGGCCTCGGCTCGAGCGCCTATATCCCCGGGCGGCCACGCACGTGGCCCGGCGCGGAAGATGCCGCCGTCGCACCTGCGAAGCTCGGCGAGTATTTGCGCCGCTTCGACGCGATGCTCCAGAAGCACGCGCTCGTCGCGGCGACCTACTACGGTCATTTCGGCGAAGGATGCGTTCACGCGCGAATCAGCTTCGACCTCGCGAGCGCCGCCGGCGTGCGCGTGTTCCGCGCCGCGATGGTAGATCTGGGCGATATCGTCTCCGATCTCGGCGGCTCGCTCTCCGGCGAGCATGGCGACGGAATCGCGCGCTCCGAATTGCTGCCCGCAATGTATCCGCGCGATCTGATCGACGCATTCCGCGACTTTAAACGCGCGTTCGATCCCGATGCGCGGATGAACCCCGGCATAATCGTCGATCCGCATCCACTCGATTCGCATCTCAAGCAGGGTGCCGGATGGAACCCGCGTACGATCACGACGCATTTCGACTTCGCCAGCGAAGGCGGACTCGCGGGCGCCGCCCTCAAATGCGTCGGAATTGGGAAATGCCGCAAGACTGACGCCGGCGCGATGTGCCCGTCGTACATGGCGACGCGCGAAGAAAAGCATTCGACGCGCGGGCGCGCGCGAATAATTCTCGAGGCTCTGGCCGGCGACACTCTCCCCGGCGGCTTCACCGACCCCGCGCTCAAAGAGGCCCTCGACCTGTGCCTGGCGTGCAAGGCGTGCAAGGGCGAGTGCCCGTCCTCGATCGACATGGCAGCGTATCGCGCGGAATTTTTCTCGCACTATTACGCCGAGCATCGCCGCCCGCTTTCCGCGCATTTTTTCGGACGGATGCATGAGTTCGCGCGCGCCGTGGAGATTGCTCCGCGCCTCGTCAACGCACTCGCGAACGCGCCCGTGACCGGAACGCTCGCCCGCCGCGCGCTCGGAATCCATCGCGCGCGCGAGCTGCCGCGGTTCGCGCCGCGCACCTTTCGATCGTGGTTCGCGTCGCGGCGTTCGGCGATCGCCGCGTCCGCGGATGCTCGCGAGGTCATTCTGTTTCCCGACACGTTCAGCAATTTCTTCGAGCCGCAGGTCGCGATCGCCGCGGTCGAGGTGCTTGAGCGCGCCGGCTTTCGCGTCACGCTTCCCGCGCGCGACGTATGCTGCGGACGCCCGCTCTATGACCAGGGGATGCTCGATCGCGCGAAGCGCTATCTCACGCGCGTGTTAGATGTCCTCGCACCGGCGGCGTCGCGCGGGATTCCAATCGTCGGCCTCGAACCGAGCTGTATCCTGACTTTTCGCGACGAGCTGCCCTCGATGTTTCCGCGTGACGCGCGCGCCGCCGCGCTGGCCGGGCGCGCGATGCTGTTCGGCGAATTCCTCGCGCGGGAGGCGCCGGACTTCGCGCCGCCCGCAATCTCCGCACGCGCGATCCTGCACGGCCATTGCCATCAGCAGGCGCTCGCAGGAGTAGGCGCCGAGAGCTCGATCCTCGCGCGGACAGACGGGCTCGAGCTTGATGTCCTCGACGCCGGATGCTGCGGGATGGCGGGCGCGTTCGGCTACGGCGCCGAGCATTATCCGGTCTCGCGCGCGGCAGGCGAGCGCGTGCTCGCTCCGGCGATTCGCAATAGCCCCGGCACGTCGCTGATCATCGCCGACGGCTTCTCGTGCCGCGCGCAGATTCGCCATCTATGCCGCGGCCGCCACCCGATGCATCTGGCTGAGGTGCTCAATGGCTCTGCGTCCGGGCAAGCGGCGGGCGCGGCTCTCGGCATCTAATTGAACGATCGTTTACTGGTTTCAGATCGGCCCCGCCGTGCGCTAGATTCGAGGCGCTGGAGAAATATTCATCATGATGAAGCTTGGA
Organism: Binataceae bacterium (SeqCode); assembly: GCA_035531855.1. Classification (GTDB taxonomy): domain Bacteria; phylum Desulfobacterota; class Binatia; order Binatales; family Binataceae; genus JBARDN01. Next base: position 903 of record DATKSB010000005.1, on the reverse strand, counting down.
ATCACGATCCCGTTCGACCCGTTTTCGAATACCCACTTCAAGGAATTGGTCCGCACCGCCGATCGCTGCGGTTACAGCGAGGCATGGTCATACGAATCGTTTTCGACCGACGCATTCTCGCCGATCACGGCGGCCGCGATGCTTTCGGACAAGATGCGTTTCGGCAGCGCGATCGTTCCGGTCTTCAGCCGTCCCGCGGCGCTGATCGCGATGTCGGCAGTCACGACGCAACTGCTCACCGGCGGCCGCTTCGTGCTCGGCCTGGGCATCTCGACTCCAAATATCATGGAGAACTGGATGAACGTGCCGTTTCGCAAGCCGGTCACGATGATCCGCGAGACGGTCGAAGCGCTGCGCGCGATTTTTCGCGGCGAGAAAGTCACGATGGCCGGCAAGATGATCAAGATGAACGGCTTCCGGCTCGATATTCCGTTCGATAATCCACCCCCGATTTATATTGGCGCGCAGGGTGCGCAGATGCTGCGAATCGCGGGCGAGATCGGCGACGGCGTGATTGTCAATTTCATCACGCCCGAGACGCTGCCTCCGATGCTCGACGAGACCCGCAACGCGATGCGCGCGGTCGGCAAGGATCCGGCCAAGCTCGACGTCGCATGCAGGATCATCTGCGCCGTCGACGAGGACGAAGCCACCGTGCGCGCGATGTTCCGGCGCGCGCTCACCGCATACGTCACCGTTCCGCAGTACAACAAGTTCTTCAAGGAAATCGGCTACGAGAAAGAGGCGGGCGTCGCGTTCGATGCATGGGCGGCAGGCGATCGCAAGAAGGCGCTCGAATCGATTCCGGACGGGATGGTCGAAAAAATCTTTGTCTTCGGCACGCCCGAGAAATGCGCGCAGCGACTTCGAGAATATGAACGCGCGGGAATCACCGCGAGTGCG
>DATKSB010000004.1:0-2033 GCA_035531855.1 Binataceae bacterium (SeqCode) | reverse complement strand
TGTCGGCACCGTCGAAGTGCGACCAGTAATCCCATTCCGTGCCGCCGATTATGTAGCTGGCGTTGCGGAAGGTCGGTACCCATTTGCCGTTCTCGAGCGTGGTGTTCCATCCGACATGATCGACATGCAGATGCGTGCAGACCACGTGGTCAACATTGTCGCGCGTGCATCCTACCGCCTTCAGATTGTCCAGAAACGGCAGCTTGAGCTTGCTCCAGACCGGATTGGACCGCACCTTGTCGTTGCCGATGCAGGTATCGACGACGATCCGTTTGCCCTTCGATTCGATCACCAGGGCCTGGATGCTCATGACAAGCTTGCCCTTGGCATCCATGAAATGCGGCTGCAGCCAATCGGCGTACTTGAGCATGTTTTCGGGCGTCGCGTTGGGCAGAATGAAGGTGCCCGGCCACGGCGATTCGCTCTCGATAATTCGGCTGATCTTAACGTCCCCGATATTCCAGGAATTCATCGTATCCGACCTCCGGGTATGGCGTCCGTCAGCGCAATCTATCCCGATTCGCCGGTCCCCGCCAAGCGCCGTGCGCGCCGGATTCGATGGCGCAAAGCGGCTAATCCGCGATACTTATGTGCATCTGATGCCGCATTTTCTGTAGAACAGAACCAGGAGCATCGCGATCCACATGGCAATCAAACCACCGACGGAAGCGGAAATCCGCGAACTCGCGCTCGTACATCAGATCGATCTCACCCCCGCCGAGGTGCGCTCGCTCACCGGAGCTATCACCGCGCAACTGCCGGGCTTCGAGAAAGTATTGGCCACGACCCCGCCGCGCGCGCCCGCGAAATATCCAACGCGCGACCCCGGCGCGCGGCCGGAGCGCAAGAACGACCCGCTGAACGCCGTGGTCCGTCGATGCCGCGTTGCGGGCGCCTCGGCTGGCAAGCTCGCGGGCAAAAGAATCGGGGTGAAAGACAGCGTGTGCGTCGCTGGAATTCCGGCCAGCGGCGGCTCGCATGTTCTGCAAGGCTTCGTGCCCGACCGCGACGCGACGATCGTGACGCGGATGCTCGACGCGGGCGCCGAGATCGTCGCCACACTCAACATGGACGACTTCGCGCTCTCCGGCGACGGCCGCACCAGCGCATACGGCGCCACCCTTAATCCGCACAGTCCCGCGCACTGCTCCGGCGGATCGTCATGCGGCTCCGGCGCCGCGCTTTATTACGACTGGGTCGATATCACGATCGGCACCGATCAGGGCGGCTCGATCCGCATCCCGGCCTCGTGGTGCGGAGTCGTTGGGATCAAACCAACGTACGGCCTGGTGCCTTACACCGGCGTGATGAGCATCGACCCGTCGATCGATCACGTCGGCCCGATGGCGCGAACCGTCCGTGATGTCGCGCTGACCCTCGAGGTTATCGCGGGGCGCGATCCGCTCGATCATCGTCAACTGCGCGACGTGCCGGCGAGCGCGTACAGTGCCACGCTCGAGCGCGGCGTCAAAGGCAGGAGGCTCGGAATCCTGCGCGAGGGTTTCACCCAGCCGGGCGCCGAGCCGGACGTCAACGATGCGGTGCGCAGCGCCGCCGCGGAACTGGAGAAGCTCGGCGCCCGGGTCGAGGAGATCTCGGTGCCGGCGCATCTCGACGCGACCGGACTGCTCTACGCGATCCTTCCGGAGGGGATGATGCGGCTGATGCGCACCGGGCTGGTGAGCGCGCATCACAACGGGCTTTATAACGAGCCGCTGGTCGAGTTCTTCGCGGCACATTACGGCGAACGCGCAAGCCGCGAGGCGCTGACGGTCAAATTCATGGCCGTGCTGGGAGAATTCTGCGCGCGCCGCTTCGGCGGGCTGCTATACGCCAAGGCGCAAAGTGCGCGCCGCGAGTTGACCGCCGCGTACGATGCCGCGCTCGCGCGCTGCGACGCGATCGTGATGCCCTCGACGCCGATGAAGGCCCATCGGCAAGACGAGCAGGCGCCCTACTCGATGGTTACCAACACCGCGCCGTTCGACCTTACCGGCCATCCGGGGCTGAGCGTGCCGTGCGCGATGTCGGGC
>DATKSB010000003.1:0-5934 GCA_035531855.1 Binataceae bacterium (SeqCode) | reverse complement strand
CCGCAGTGCGGATGACGCATCTCCCGAGCGGAATCGTCGTGACTTGCCAGAACGAGCGCTCGCAGCACAAGAACCGCGCGATGGCGATGAAGATTCTGCGCGCGCGGCTGTTCGAGCTCGAGGAGCGCAAGAAGCGCGAGGAGCTCGAGAAGTTCAGCAAAGACAAAAAAGAGATCGCGTGGGGCAGTCAGATCCGCTCCTACGTGCTGCAGCCCTATCGTATCGTCAAGGACCATCGCACCGGGGTCGAGATCGGCAACACCGACGCGGTGCTCGACGGCGCGATAGATCCGTTTATCGAGGCCTATCTGATGGGCGTGCGCAAAGGCGACGCCGCCGCCGAGCCGAGCTAGATCGGCGGTTGCGTTCGTTGCGCGGCGCGCGCAAAGTTGCGTTACGCAACTGGTGACGCGCCCAATTTCCGCGAATTTCCGGAGGAAAATTTTCCATGCTCGACCTTTACTTCTGGCCTACCCCCAACGGCTACAAAATCACGATGCTGCTCGAAGAGCTCGGGCTCCAATACGTCGTCGTGCCGGTCAATATCGGCAAGGGAGATCAGTTCACACCGGAATTTTTGAAGATCAGTCCCAATAATAAGATGCCCGCAATTGTTGATACCGACGGCCCCGGCGGCAAGCCAATCTCGATCTTCGAATCCGGCGCGATTCTGATCTACCTGGCCGAAAAACACGGCAGGTTCATGCCCACCGAGCCGCGCGGCAAGTACAACGTGCTCCAGTGGCTGATGTTCCAGATGGGCACCGTCGGCCCGATGCTCGGCCAGGCGCATCACTTCCGCCGCTACGCGCCCGAGAAGCTCCAGTACGCGATCGATCGCTACACCAACGAGGCCTCGCGCATCTACAACGTGATCGATCGGCGGCTCGCGGAAGGCGAGTACCTGGCCGGCGATTACTCGATCGCGGACATGGCGACCTATCCGTGGCTGGTGCCGCACAAGATGCAGGGCCAGGAACTCGATACCTATCCCAATCTCAAGCGATGGTATGAGTCGATTCGCAGCCGCCCCGCCACCCAGCGCGGCTTCGCGATGATGGCTGACGTGGTTGAGAAAATGCGCGCGCAGGCGCAGGAGCGGCAGCAACCGCACGACCAGGAATCCTGGAATAACCTGTTCGGCAACAAGCAGTTCGAAAAGCGCTAAGTGGACCTGCGCGCGATCACTTGCGGATCGCGCGCGAACCTTGATGGACGGCGAGCATCAAGCTTCCGAACTGTCGCCGCGCGCGATCGTTCGGGAAATGGTGTTGTGCGCGGCGACGCTGACGCTGTGGCCGATCCTGAAGGACGACGCGCGCGGCACTCCCGACGATCGGATGCGCGCGCTCGAGCTCGCGCCGGTCATCGGGTTCGCGGCCGGCGTGGTGCTCGCCGCGCTCGACCGCGTGCTTGCCCCGCTCCTGTCTCCCGGCGCGCGCTCGGTCGCCGTGCTCGCGATCGCGTTCGCCGCGATGCTGGGATTGCCGTCGCGCGGAATCGCCGACACCGCCGAGGCGCTTCGCAATGGCGCGCGCGTCGGGCCCACGGGACTTTCGCGAATCGGCCCGCTCGGCGCGGCGGTTGCCATCGCCGCGTTCGCTCTGGAAGCCATCGTCCTCGCGCGAACCACTGATCCCGCGGCACGCGCGAGCGCAATCGTGATGTCGCAGATGCTCGGGCGATTCGCGATCGTGCCGGTCGCCTACGGCCTGCGCCCGCTCGAGCGATGGGGCCTCGGCCTGCCCTACGAAGTCGCCGTGACCTTTCGCGAGTTCGGGGTCGCCAGCGTGATCGCGCTCGGCCTGACCACGGTCCTCTACCAGAATATCGGGCTGATCGTTGTGGTTGCGTTCGCGATTGCGGTCTTGCTGATGCGCCTGGTGTTCAGCCGCAGGCTTGGCGGCGTGGCCGGCTACACCCTCGGCGGTGCCAGCGCGATTGCGGAGCTGGCCGTCCTCGCGACCGTCGCCGCGCTGGTGCGCTAGCCGTTGCGCACCAGTGCGCCGCGCCAGACCCGCTCGATCTCGGCGCGCAACTCGTCAAGCGTGCCGTCGTTTTTGATCACCAGGCTCGCGTGGCGCATACGTTCCGCGTCCGAGAGCTGCGCGCGGATACGCGCCTCGGTCTGCTCGCGCGTCATTCCCCGGTCGCGCTCGACCCGCTCGATAACGCGCTCACGCGCGGCGGTCACGAGCCAAATCTCGTCGCACATCGGCATCCAGTTGGCCTCGATCAGTATCGCCGCCTCGACCACGATCGGCCTGGTCTCGCCGCGCGCGCGGATTTCCCCGACCGACTTGCGCAACGCCTCGAGGGTCGCTGGCCAAACGATATCGGTCAATGCCTTCAGCTTTTCAGGCTGCGCAAAAACGATCGGGCCGAGCTTTTTGCGATCGATCTCGCCGCCGGCATCCAAAATTTCGCGGCCGAACGCCTCGACGACTTTTCCATACGCCGGCCCTCCGGGTACGTAGGTCAAATGCGCGACCTTGTCCGCGTCGAGGCTCGGCGCGCCGAGCTCCGACAATATCTTCGCGGCCGTGCTCTTGCCCGATCCGATTCCGCCCGTCAGTCCGATTGTCAGCATCTGATTCCTCTGGTCCGCAAAACTTCAGGCGCGCGATCCACCCGCCGCGGCTCCGCTCCACGCTTGCATATCATATAGATGATTGAAAAATCCGCCGCGCGCGCGCAACTCCGCAAACGTGCCCGACTCCTCGATCACGCCCTCGCGCAGCACTAGGATCCGGTCCGCGTTCTGGATCGTCGATAGCCGATGCGCGATTACCAGCGTGGTCCGCCCGCGCATCGCTTCTTCCACCGCAGCCAGCACCAGCGCTTCGGTTTCGGTATCGAGCGCGCTGGTCGGCTCGTCCATGATCAGAATCGGCGCGTCTTTGACCAGCGCGCGCGCGATCGTGACCCGCTGCGCTTCGCCCTCGGACAGAGTGTGTCCGCCCCCGCCGACGGCTTCGTCAAGTCCGTTGGGCAGCTTTGCGATTACCGGCTCGAGTCGCGCCATCGCGGCGGCGCGGACAATTGCGGCCTCGGCAACGTCAGAATTTCCGAACGCGATATTGAGCCTCAAAGTTCCGCCAAGCACCAGCGGCGGCTGCATCACCATCGCGATATTGCGCCTAAGCGATGCAAGCGTCGCCTCGCGCACGTCCACGCCGTCGATTCGGATCGCGCCGGATTGCGGGTCGTAGAAGCGCGCCAGCAGCGACGCCATCGTGGTTTTTCCCGCGCCGCTCGGACCGACGATCGCGATCTTCTGTCCCGGCCGCGCGCTGAAGCTGATTCCCGACAGAACCGGACGGCCCGGTTGATATCCGAACACCACCTGGTCGAACTCGATCTCGCCGCGCACGCGACCGAGCGGCCGCGCGCCCTGCCCGTCCTTGATTTCAGGATCGATCGCCAGCAGTTCCAGGCATCGGCGCAGCCCCGCCTTCGCGCCTTCGACCTGTCCGTAGGTTTGAAAGATCTGGTTGACCGGCGCGTAGAGCGACGCGAGGTAGGTCGTGAACACTATCAGGTCGCCGACCGACAGGCGCGCCTCGAGCACGTGGCGCGCGCCCAGATAAATCACGCACGCGGTGCCGATCGCGATCATCACGTTGACCCCGCCGGAGTAGAGCGTCTGAAAAGTGTAGAGGCGAAGATTTTCGCCCAGGCTCGCGTTGCTGGCGCCGACAAATTCCCGGTACGAGCTCTCTTCGCGCGTGAACGCCTGCACCACGTGAATCGCCGACAGCGCCCGGTGCGCAACCGTGTACATCGTGCTCTCTTTCACCCGCGACGCGCTCGCGAGCCTATCGATCCGTCCGCTGATCGACATAATCAGCATGAACAAAAACGGCACGATCGCGAGCGCGACCATCGTCAGCGTCGCGTCGATCCTGATCATTACCGTGAACATCCCGCCGAGCAGCACGATCGCCGCGAGCACTGGAAAAAACCCGTTCATCGCGATCGTCTGGACCGAAAACGTGTCGTACGTGATGCGCACCATCAGGTCGCCGATTTCGCGCCGGCGATGAAACGCCAGCGAGAGGCGCTGCAGGTGATCGAACAGGCGCGCGCGCAGATCGTTGACCATCATCTGCCCGATCGAGATCGTCAGGTAGTTGTTGATCACGTTGATCACTCCGAGAATCGCGTAGATCGCAACCAGGCCCGCGCACGCCGCGAGCAGCAACTCGCCGCGCGTCATCACCGGAACCCACCGGTTCGCCACCGGCGCGCCGCCGAGCACGTTGTCGATCACGATCTTGAGCGGCCACGGCTTCAGCACCTCGGACGACGACGCGAGCATCACGCCGACGACCGCGACGAGCAGCCGCCCGAGGTACGGACGCATCCGTCGCAGCACTTGCCCATAGAGCGCAAGCGACCCCATCAGGCGCTGTCTCCCTGTGCATGCTCCGGCCGTTCGCCGAGTGACACGCCGAGCGCCTTCGCGGCCTCAGTTCCGGACGCGACGATCGCGGCGGCCAGACGGCGCGCCCGCGAAAGCGCGAATCCGCCGATCGCCAACGCGGAAAGGATCACGGCGACGAGCGATTCGTCGAGCGAGAGTCCCGCCGCCATCAGCACAATGAACACGCATCCGGCCGCGACCAGCGCCCGGCGCGGCTCGGCGCGCATCCGCCACCTGAGCGCTACGCGCCCATGGTCCCGCGTGATCGCGTTCAGCGGCGCGCGAATCATCGGCGGAACAATCGCTTCCAGATCATAGGACTGGAATCCGTCGGTCACCGCGACCGCGAATCCGCGCCGAATCAGCGCGCGGCGCATCGCAACCAGCAGCGCCGCCGCCTCGACCGGCGTCCCCGCGTCGTCGTTTGCCGAAGCAAAAACGATACTGCCCTTCATTCCCGGCGCGGCCAGATCGTCGTCGGAAATTTCTTCCATGCTCCATTTTACTCGCTCTCGCGCGATGCTTCTTTGGAGCGGTCCGAGCAGATTGAGAAGCCACAGCCGGATGCGGACGATCGGTCCGCGAAAGCGCGCCGGCAACGGCGCGCGCGCAGCGCCGATTGCGGCGACGATCATCGAGATCACGATACCGGCAGCGCCGAGCACGCCGAGCGGACGGCTGAATGCACCGAGGATGATCAAAACAATCGCGGCGGCGACCCACTGGATCGACAGCGCCAGATCCGCCGCCGGTTGCAGACTCGCGTTGGGATAAACCGTTTGAAACAGCCCGCGGCCGAACGCGCCATAATAAATTCGAGCGCCGCCGAAAATCGAGCTCAGCCCGGTGCCGCGCGCATAGATCGCGGTGTCCGCATCTGCGCGCAGCGGGTAGCGGCGGTAAAGCGTTCCCTCGCCGCTCCCGTAGCCGCGCTGCTGCACCAGGTAGGCGCCGAGTGTCGCGCGGCGCTCGTGAATCACGATCGCTCCAGGAGCGGACGCCAGGGTCTCACCACGCTCGGCGAGCCGCCACGAAAGATCGACGTCGTCGCCGGCTGCCGTGAAGTCCGGATCGAATCCGCCCGCCGCGCGCAGCGCGGCCCGGGTAATCGCCATGTTGCAGCCGCATAGCTGCGAGAGCCGATCGTCTCCGGCGCGGACCTCGCACGGCAATCCGGGCGCGGCGGCCATCGCGGCCGTCTTCGCGTTCTTCGCAACCGGCGCGAAGTTCGGTCCACCGGCGGCGGCGACGCCGCGGCGCATGATGCATTCAACCAGATGATATAGCCAGTCGCGATCGGCGCGGGCGTCGGCGTCGAGGAACGCGACAATCTCGCCGGTCGCCGCGTCGATTCCCGCGTTGCGCGCGCCGCCGAGTCCGCGATGGTCCACGCGAACGACGCGCGTACCGGCCAGCCCGGCGACCTGTGCGGTCGCATCAGTCGATCCGTCATCGACCACGATCGTTTCGTAGTCGGGATAGCTCTGCACTTCGAGCGACGCGAGGCA
>DATKSB010000002.1:0-9637 GCA_035531855.1 Binataceae bacterium (SeqCode) | reverse complement strand
CGCGACTGATTTCTTGTTCGCGTTCAGCATCAGGAAGGAATAGTTCGCGCCGCCGGGCGACGAATCGGGCCGGCGCAGGCTGTCGCCGGTGGTCGGCGGTTCCACCTTGATTATCTCGGCGCCCATCTGGGCAAGCTGGAGTGTGCAGTAGGGCGCGGCGAAGATCTGGCCGCAGTCGATTACGCGGATTCCTTCAAGCGGCAGGCTCATCTTTGCTCGATGCTCGTCGGGTTATGCGATCGAAGTTACGCGATCGCAGCAGTCGCTCTTTTCGTGACGCAATCCGCCGATAGTCACGCGCGCGGTCTCACCGCAGCAGGTTGCGCGCGATCACCATCCGATGCACCTCGGAGGGGCCCTCGCCGATCCGCCTGATGCGCGCCTCGCGATACCATCGTTCGAGCGGGAACTCTTTGCTTACGCCGTAGCCGCCGTGAATCTGCACCGCGCGATCGATCACGCGGCCGAGCGCTTCGCTCGAATAGAGCTTTGCGATCGAAGCCTCCATCCGCGAGTCCTCGCCGCGATCGGCCTTGGCCGCGCCGTCCCACGTGAGCCATCGCGCGGCCCGCAACTCGACCTCCGAATCGGCGATCATCCATTGGATCGCCTGGCGGCGCGCGAGCAGCTCGCCAAAAGTCTTGCGCTGCTTGGCGTGCGCGATCGCCATCTTGAGCGCCGCGACGCCAATGCCGATATTGGCCGCCGAATACGGAAAGCGCAGGCGCGTGAGCAGATCGAGGCACAAGGTCAGCCCGCCGCCTTCGGGTCCGAGACGCTGCGCGGCGGGAATCACGCAGTCGTCGAAGTGCACCTCGCACGGCAGCGCCGACGTCCGAAGCACCTTGAACGGCCGCGCGGTGAAGCCCGGCGTGCCCTTCTTCACGATAAAGGCGGTAACGCCTGAGCGTCCGGCCGACGGATCGGTGCGGGTGAAGACCACGCCCCATTCGGCCTCGTGCGCGTGCGAGGTGAAAATCTTGGTGCCATTCAGGACGTAGGTATCGCCGCGGCGTTCGGCCTTGCACTGGATCGCGCCGGCCGGGTCGGCGCCGCCCGACGGCTCGGTGATCGCGAAAAACGTGTACCACGCATTCTTGATCGTCGGCACGGCGTAGCTCTGGATTTGTTCTTCGGTCCCCGCCCATATGACGGGCGGCGGCGTGCGCCCGAAGACTCCCGCACCGGCATTGTAGAGGCCCATCCGATGCTGGCACATCTCCTCGGTCAGCACGCACATGTCGAAGGTGCCGAGTCCGCCGCCGCCGTACTTCTCGGGCGATCCCATGCACCACATGCCCGCGCTCTGCATCCGATGCGCTATCGGCCAGTACTCGCTCTCCGGAATTTCGGCCGCGTCGGGATCGATCCGATCTTCGATCGGGATGATCTCGTCGCGGATGACGCGGCGGACCTGATCGCGCAAACGCTGCAATTCCTCGGAAAGGACGAACCCGTTGCTTCCATTCTCCATCGGTCTCGACTCCAAGATACGTTTGTCGTTCGCCGCACCCGCTCCTTCGCGCGGGATACCCGCGAACCGGGATCGAGCGAACCATTCGAGCGCTCCAGCGTCTATTCCCACAAATCGCGCTCCGCGCCAAGGCGCGGCGCATTCCTCATTCGCCAGTGTTTCGCGGTCAGACGCTTCGCGCCCGACGCCGGTCAGACGCGACGCCGCCGTCTCGAAGGTCCGTTTTGCCGGCGGGATTGTGATGATAACATCGGGCAAGTATCAAGCTATCGACACGACCCGCGGAGCCGCTCGAATAATTCCCGATGCCCAGTCCAAACGAAATCCTCGCCGAGCTGAAGAAGCTCAAATATCCAGGTTTCACGCGCGATATCGTCTCGTTCGGAATTATCAAGGATATCGAAGTCACCCATCGCGGAGTTACGGTGACGCTGAACGCCCCCACCGCAAATCCGGAGGTCGTCGCCCAGATTGTGGGCGAAGTTAAACGCACGGTCGCCGCGATGGCCGGCGCGCCCGCGGTCGAGGTCGCTGTCGAGCAGCCCGCGCCCGCAGCAAGAACGGCCGCCACGATGCATCGCAAGCCCGTCCCGGGCGTCGGCCGCGTGATCGCCGTCGCGAGCGGCAAGGGCGGCGTCGGCAAATCGACCGTCGCGGTCAATCTGGCGCTGGCGATGCACGCGCACGGATTGCGCGTTGGCCTGATGGACGCGGACGTGTATGGGCCCAGTATCGCGATGATGGTCGGCGCGGAGCGCCAGGTCCAGGTCACGCCCGAGCGCCGGATAATCCCGCTCGAGCGCTACGGAATCCGTTACGTCTCGATGGGCCTTTTTGTCGACGACAACGCGGCGGTGATCTGGCGCGGGCCGATGATCGCGAAGCTCGAAAACGAGTTCCTGTTCAACGTCGAATGGGGCGAACTCGATTGCCTGGTGATCGATCTGCCGCCCGGCACCGGCGATGCGCAACTTACGATCACCCAGCGCGTCGAACTCGCGGGCGGGGTCGTCGTTACCACGCCGCAGGAGCTGGCGCTGCTCGACGTGCGCCGCGGCGTCACGATGTTCCAGGAGGCCGGCGTTCCGGTCCTGGGCGTGATCGAAAACATGAGCTACTACCTATGCGGCAAGTGCGGAAAGCGCCACGAAATCTTCGGCCACGGCGGCGGCGCGCGGCTCGCCAGCGAGATCGGCGTGCCGTTCCTGGGCGCGATTCCAATCACGCGCGATCTGCGCGAAGGCGGCGACTACGCGCGCCCGCTGGTCGGGGTGCGCCCCGATCATCCGGTCAGCGAAGCATTTATCGGGATCGCCGAGCGCGTGATGGCCGAGGCCGATCGGCGGCTCAATTGACGCGGCGGCGCTGAGCGATGTCGCTTTCGCTAATCGTAATCACGCGCAACGAAGAGGAATTGATCGGCCAATGCCTGCGGAGCGCGTCGTTCTGCGACGAACTCGTTGTGGTCGATTCGTTTTCGACCGATCGCACCGTCGAGATCGCGCGCGGACTCGGCGCCCGGATATTCCAGCGCGAATTTCCCGGTTACATCGCGCAAAAGCAGTTTGCGCTCGAACAGGCCACGGGCGAATGGATTTTCTCGCTCGACGCCGATGAACAGGCGACCGCGGGATTGGGCCGCGAGATTCGCGCTGCGATCGCCGCGCCGGACGCGTCCGACGGATTCCGCATCCGCCGCATCCTCTACCATCTCGGACATTATTATACGGGGTCGCTCTATCCGGACGTGCATATGCGGCTCTTTCGGCGCGAGCGCGCGCGATTCGCCGGCCGCGAGCCGCATGCCAAGGTCGAAGTAGACGGCAAAACGGGCCGCCTGCGCGAGCCAATTCTGCACTTCAGCTATCGCGATATCACCGGCCATGTCGCCACGATCAACCGGCTGAGTTCGCAGGCCGCGCGCGAAGCCACGCCCGGTGCGATGACGGCGTTTAAGATGTTCGCCAATCCGGCCTGGCGGTTTTTCAACTTCTACGTTTTGCGCGGCGGTTTTCGCGACGGCGGACGCGGCCTCTATGCCGCGATGAGCGCCGCGTTTTACGTCTTCCTCAAGTACGCCAAGCTCTACGAGCGCCGCGTCGTCACGAATCGCCAGCTTTGAACGCGCCGCGCCGCGCGCCGCATCATCGGTCGCGGCGGCAGCTTGATCTCACTGCGCCCTCAACTGATAACCTGATCGGATCGTGATGGAACTCGTGAAGCGATTTGCGGCGGCGCCGCCCGCGCCTCGGACCCCGGCCGCCTGACCATGCCCGCGCGCGCGATAATCAACGGCGTGATCGATCTGGTCGCCGACCTCGACCCGCATTCGAGCGCGCTCGACGTGAGCTGTCGCAATGGCGAAGTGGCGCGCGAGCTTTTGCGCCGCGGCTTCGCCGTGCGCGGCACCAACTTCGATCGCGGCCTGCCGCCGCTCGACGGCATCCCGGTGGACGAAGATGTCGATTTGACGCGCGGGCTTCCCTACCCTGATTCGAGCTTCGATCTGGTCGTGATGACCGAAGTCCTCGAGCATCTCGACAACCATCGCGCGGCGATCGGCGAACTCGCGCGCGTGCTCCGCCCCGGCGGACATCTCGTGATCACCACGCCGAACATCATGCGGCTCGATTCGCGGCTGGGTTTTTTACTTTCGGGGATGCACAAGGTGAAGCGCCGCCTGATTCCGCTCGACACTCCGCTCGCCGAGGCCTATCGCTATCACAACTATCCGATCACGCTCGCGATGCTCTTCTACCTGATGCGCGCCAATGGCCTTGCGCTCGAACGCATCGGACACGGCAAGGTGAAGCCGATCGGCTACGTCCTGTATGCGCTGCTCTATCCGATCGTCGCGCTCGATACCGGCTATCGCCTGATGATGCGCGAGGGGCGCAAGGGCGGCGGCGAAGCGCTCGGCGAGCTGAGGCACTGGATGACCAACCGGCGCGTGCTGATCGAAGACAACCTGATTCTTCGGGCGTGCAAGGCCTCGCGCTGACGATCGATGGATTTGGGCGGCGCGGCGAAAGGCTGCTAATTTAGGCGCGGCCAAATGAGACGCCTGCTCGATTACATCGGCCGCTACCGGCTCCGCTACGCGTTCGGAATCTTGTGCACCTTTGCGACCGCGACGCTGGCGATGATCATTCCGCTGCTGGTGCGCGACACCATCAATGCGGTGCAGGCCGGCCATCCCGATCGAATCGCCCATTTCGCAATGCTGATCGCCGGCGCCGCCGTCCTGATGGGCACCTCGCGATGGTTCTCGCGCTTCATAATCTTTAACTGCGGCCGCGATATCGAATACGACCTCCGCGCCGATCTCTTCGCGCATCTCGACCGCCTCGATCCCTACTTCTACGAGCGCCTGCGCACCGGCGACCTGATGTCGCGGCTGATCAATGATCTCAGCAACGTGCGCATGATGGTCGGCATGGGCGTGCTGACTTTTGCCAACACTCCGCTTTACTACGGCTACGCGCTGCTCTTCATGACCTCGCTCAACCACCGCCTCACCGCGGCTTCGATCATCCCCTATGTAATCCTGTTCGGCGTCATCAAATGGCTCACGCAGCGCCTGATGGAGCGGAGCCTCGCGGTGCAGGAGGGCCTCGGCGAGATCGGCGCGAAGGTGCAGGAGAGCCTCGCCGGCATCCACGTCGTCAAGGCGTATACGCTCGAGGATCACGACGCCGGCGGCTTCCGGGCGCTCAACGATCGCTACAACGAGCAGGCGCTCAAGCTCGCGAGCGTGCGCGGCGCGCTGATGCCGCTGATTCGCGGCGCGGCCGCCGCTTCGACGATGGTCGTGCTGATTTACGGCGGCTACATGGTCACGCAGAAGCTCATCTCGATCGGCGACCTCGTCGCGTTCATGGGCTATCTCGGCCAACTCGCATGGCCGACCACCGCGCTCGGATGGATGATCTCGATCTATCAGCGCGGGCGCGCCTCGATGAGGCGGCTCGAACAGATTTTCGACGAACCGACGTCCTTCGCAATCGACGGTGAGGGGACGCGGCTCGAAGTCGCGGGCGCGGTCGAGTGGGACCATGTTTCGTTCAGCTATGCCGCGCGCGACAGCCGCTTCGCGGGCCTCAACGGCGACGCGCCTTACGCGCTCAGGAACATTTCAGTCAAGGTCGCGCCCGGCCAAAAACTCGCGATCGTCGGACGCACCGGCTCCGGCAAATCGACCATGGTGCGCCTGCTCACGCGCCTCATCGAACCGACCGCCGGCCGCGTGATGCTCGACGGGCGCGATATCCGCGACCTCGCGCCCACGGCGCTCCGGCGCACGATCGGCCTCGTCCCGCAGGAACCGACGCTTTTTTCCGATAGCGTCGCGCGCAACATCGCGTTCGGACGCTCCGACGCGCCGTTCGACGAAATCCGCGACGCCGCGCGCATCGCCGGCCTCGAAGGCGATATCGCCGCGATGCCGCGCGGACTTGAGACCATTGTCGGCGAGCGCGGAATGGCGCTCTCGGGCGGCCAGAAACAGCGCGTCACGATCGCGCGATTGCTGGTCTATGATCCCGCCGTCGTGGTGCTCGACGACGCGCTCGCGAGCGTCGATACCGAGACCGAACGCACCGTGCTCGGAAGTCTCGGCGAAAACGTGCGCGGCCGCACCACTATCGTCGTCTCGCATCGCGCCTCGACCGTGCGCGACGCCGACCAGATCATCGTGCTCGACAGCGGCGAGATCGCCGAGCGCGGAACCCACGAAGAGCTGATGGCGCAGCGCGGAATCTACGCCGAACTGTTCCATCGCCAGCTTCTCGAAGAGGAGCTCGCGAGCTACTGACGATGCAGCCGGGCGCGGAAGAAGAACTCGGGCGCGTCTACGATTGGCGCATCCTGCGATGGGTCTGGAGCTTCGTCCAACCCTACGGGCGCCTGTTCTGGTTTTCGGTCGCGCTGATGCCGCTCAACTCGGCCTTCGCGCTCGCGCAGCCCTATATCGTCAAGCTCACCATCGATCGTTTTCTCGCCAACCATCGCACGCCCGCGCCTGCGTGGCTCCATCCGATCCTCGAACGCGCCGGCTCACACGGACTGCTCGCGATGGGCGCGCTTTATCTCGCACTGGTGGTCGGCGAGTTCACCACCTTCTACGGCCAGTTCTATCTGACCATGATGGTCGCGCAGTTCAGCCTCTCCGATCTGCGAATGGCGCTCTTCCGCCACGTCGAACGCTTGCCGATGGCGTTCTTTGATCACACGCCGACCGGCCGCCTGGTCAGCCGCATGACCACCGATATCGACGCCATCAACGAAATGTTCGGCGCCGGCTCGCTCACCATCTTCATCGATCTGCTGACGCTGGCCGGCATCGTCGCGATCATGTTCGCGCTCGATCCGCGGCTTGCGCTCTGGTCGCTATGCGCCATTCCGCCGCTCCTCGTGATCATCAACTTCGTGCGCGTTCGCGCGCGCCTGGTCTATCGCCAGATTCGCGAGCGCCTCGCCGCGCTCAACGCCTATCTCGCCGAGTCGCTGGCCGGGATGGCCGTCGTGCAGCTCTTCACCCGCGAGCGCGAAAGCGAGCGCGAGTTCGATCAGCTCAACCTCAAAAGCCGCGACTCGCAGATGGCCGCCAATTTTTACGAGGCCGGGCTCTTTGCCGCCGTCGAAACGCTCAGCTCCGTCACGCTCGCCGTCGTGCTTTGGGCGGGCGGCGGCCAGGTGATTCATCGCCTTGTCACACTGGGAACGCTGATCGCCTTTATCGAGTACGCGCGGATGTTCTTTCTGCCGCTGCGCGACATCTCGACCAAATACACGGTGCTGCAATCCGCTCTCGCCGCCGCCGAACGTATCGAGGCGCTGATGGAAACTCCGGCGACTATCGCGAGCCCGGCCGTCCCGCGCCGCCCCGTTCCGCGCGGTGAGATCGTCTTCGACCATGTCGAATTCGCCTATCGCCGGGGCGAGCCGGTGCTCCGCGACTTGAGCTTCCGCGTCGATCCGGGCGCCAAAGTCGCAATCGTCGGCGCGACCGGCTCCGGCAAATCCACCATCATCAAGCTGCTGAACCGGTTCTATGACGTTAGCGCCGGCCGCATCACGGTCGACGGCGTCGACGTTCGCGAATGGGACCTCTCCGCGCTGCGCCGCGCGATCGGCCTCGTCCAGCAGGACGTCTTCCTGTTCGCCGGCGACATCCTCGAAAATATCCGGCTCGGTCGCGCCGACCTCGACGAAACCCGTGTGCGCGAGGCGCTTGAGCGCGCGCAGTCGCTCAGCTTCGTCGATCGATTGCCCGCCGGCTTGCACGAGCAAATCCGCGAGCGCGGCGCCAATCTCTCGGCCGGACAGCGCCAGCTCCTGTCCTTCGCACGCGCGCTCGCCTACGATCCGTGCGTGCTCGTGATGGACGAGGCGACCTCGAGCGTCGACAGCGAGACCGAGCATCTGATCCAGCTCGCACTGGACGAACTGCTGCGCGGCCGCACCGCGATGGTCATCGCGCATCGGCTCTCCACTATCGAACGCGCCGACAAAATAATGGTGCTGGGCCAGGGCGTGCTGCGCGAAAGCGGAACGCATCAGGAATTGCTCGCGCGCCCCGGCCTCTATCGCAGACTTTTCGAGCTGCAGTATGCCGCCACGTCCGAAGCCGCGCCGACAGCCGCGGACTGAATCCAATCTTGCCGCTTCGCCGTTTCATTTCGCGCCGATCGATTCGAGGGCTCGCGCGTCTCGCCGCCTCGGCGCTGGCGGTCGCAATCACATCGCTTAGCCTCGCCGGATGCGCCACCGGCTACCTCGCGCGCGCCGCCTACGAAGAAGGCCGCCTGCTCTGGAATCGCAAGCCGATCGACGAGGTGATGAAGCGCAACGACCTCCCGGCCGACATCCGCGCCAAGCTGCAACTGGTCCTCGCGGTGCGCCGCTTCGCCCGCGACAACCTGGGCCTCAACGTCGGCGGCGCCTATGCCTCCGTCACCAACGTCGACAAGGGCGCAATCGTATGGGTCGTGATCGCTGCGCCGCGCACCTCGCTCGAACCTTACACCTGGTGGTTTCCGATCGTCGGCAGCGTGCCCTATCGCGGCTATTTCGATCGCGCTGACGCCCAGGCCGAGGCCGCAAGCCTCGAAGCGCGCGGCTACGACACGATGGTCCGTTCGGCGGTCGCCTTCTCGAGCCTCGGCTTCTTCGACGATCCGCTGCTCTCGAATCTGCTCCGGCTCGACCGCGTCGAACTCGCTGGCGTCATCATCCACGAACTCTTCCATCGCACCTACTACATGGCCGGCAACGCGATGTTCGACGAGTCGGCCGCAACCTACGTCGGCGGCGCTGGCGCGATTGCGTTTTTTGATTACCTCGAAGGCTCGTCGTCGCCCGGCGCCGATTCAGCGCGCTTCGCGTTCGCGAGCGATCTCAAGTTCGGCGCGTTCCTTAATGGCGAAGCCGCTCGGCTGACCAAGCTCTACCAGAGCGGCCTGCCCGAAGCGGAGATTCTCCAGCGGCGCGCGATCATCTTCAGCGACATCAACAGCGATTATGCGCGGCTCAAACCCACGCTTTCAGGACTCGAACGTTTCGACCTCGACAAGACGCCAGTCAATAATGCCGTCCTGATCGACTACCTGATCTATTTTCATGAACTGGATAATTTTGCCGCGCTGCAGAAAATCTACGGCGGAGACCTCAAACAAACTGTGAAGGCGATAATCGCCCTTGCGAAATCCGACACCGACGATCCGTTCGGCGCAATCGCGAAGGCGTCGCGCCCCGCCGCTCCACAATCTCATCCGGCGTCCTCGCCCTGACGCGAGGATCGGCGCGCAATCACAGCCGCGTACGCTCTGAGCGATCCGAGTCGCGCGGCGAGAATCCGCGTCAGATCTTCCTCGTAACCGCCAAAGAAATGGTCGGCGCCGGCGATTATATCGAGCGTCGCCCGCGCGCCAAGCCGCTCGGCCAGTGCCGTAATCTGGTCGTCCGGACAATACGAATCGCGATCGCCCGCGATCATCACCACCGGCTTCGACGCGCTTTCGAGTGCCGACGTGTCCGCCATTCCGACCGGCAGCGCAATCGCCACAACGATACCCGCCTCCGGCATCCGCGCGCCCGCCCGCACCGCAACCATCGCGCCGAACGAATAGCCCGCCATCACCGCGCCTTCCGGGCGGACGTCCG
>DATKSB010000001.1:0-14200 GCA_035531855.1 Binataceae bacterium (SeqCode) | reverse complement strand
GGTGAAGGAAAACCTGCTGCGCTTTCGCGGCGCCGCCGACGACTTCGGATCATTTTTCCGATGCTTCCGCCTGACTGAAGACGCGGCCGCCGCGCCGCCCCGCGGCGCTTCCGGGCTGCGCGCCGCCGCCGGACAGGACGCTTAGCCCGCGATCGTTTGGCACGCGACGACGCGCGCCTCTGGCGCGTCGCTCGCAATGAGCTTTGCCGCATCCTGCGCGGCGGCGCCGTCGGCAAATATTCCGAACACGGAGCCGCCGCTGCCCGACATTGCGGCTGCGATCGCGCCGTGCGCTTCGACGATCGCCCGAAGCTCCGCGATTCGCGGATACATCGCGATCGCGGGCTTCGCGAGATCGTTCACCGTCACGCCGCGCGAAATCCGGCCGCTCAAGATCGCTTCGAGATCGGCGGCGGAAATTTCGCCGCTCCAATCGGCGGGAGCGAGCGCGCGAAAAACTCTCGCGGTCGGCACTTCGATCGGCGGAACTGCCAGCACCAGGTGGATCGGCGCGAGCGCGGGCAGCAGCTCGATCCGCTCGCCGATACCGCGCACACGCGCAGGCCGCGGATCAAGAAAATACGGCACGTCGGCGCCGATCGACACCGCGACTCTGGCAAGGCGCGCGTCTGTCGCGACTGTGTTCATCGCGGCGAGCATCCTCAGCACGGCGCCGGCGTCGCTCGAGCCTCCGCCGAGTCCGGCGCCGGCGGGCAGATGCTTTTCCAGATCGATCATGATGTGCGCGCCCAGATCGTACTCATGCGCAAAGGCGGTCGCCGCGCGCGCGGCAAGGTTCAAGCCGGGGTCGCTCAATTCCGCGCGGTTGCACCGCAGATCGACGCGCAAACCGGAAGCGGGCCGAAGTTCGATCCGGACCAGATCGCTCCAATCGATCGGAATGAAAATCGAATCGAGCTCGTGATAGCCGTTGGCGCGGCGTCCGGTCACGCGCAGGCACAGGTTGATCTTCGCGGGCGCGCGTTCGGCCAGAATTTTTACCATCGGCGCCGAGCCCTCAATCGTTTACTCAACGCAGCGAGCGCATCGTGCCGGAGGCAGGAGGGCCGGGGCCGCCGGCGACCGCGGTGCGCATCGCGCGGCGTGCGTCGTTCTGGATCACGGCGATCACGCCCCAAAACGCGATGAGCAACGCCACCAGCACCAGCATCTGCCCGGTGAGAAAGGTCGCATGATAGAAGTCCATCCGCGCGGTGGCGTAGGAGACCGCGCGCTCGCGGGCGGTCAGCGGCTCGAGGACCGCGCCACCGGCCGAGGCGTCAAGCTCGTCGAAGCTGCGATAGTCGGAGCCCGCGGCCGCGTTGGGGTCGCTCGCGATAATCTGGCTGTATTGCTGAGTGCGCTCGAGTCCGATGATCCAGTTGCCGGCCCCCAGGACCGCAAGCGCGAGTCCAGCTACCACGCGCCAATCGGTGTAAAGATCGAGCAGCTTCATAGCGGCTTCAGTTCCGCCTCGTCACTGTCAGCCATACGAAGACAACAATAAGGCCGGCCCGCAGGGAAAACAACGCGCCTGCGGCACCACGTTGCGTGCTTTCGGGGCGTGCGGCTATGATCGAGCGACGAACTACGATGCCTGCTGAACCGCAAGATCCCCGAGGCGATGGCGCCGCGACCGAGACGAAATTCAATCTCGAAGACTATCTGCGGCGCTTCGCTGCTCACGACGAACTCGCCCTGTATCGCCTGATGACGCGGGTGGAAAACCGGATGCCCGAGGCGAGCGCGATTATCGAGCGCATCTATCCGCAGGTCGGACGCGCGCATGTCATTGGAATCACGGGGCCGCCGGGCGCCGGAAAATCGACCCTGGTCAATCGGCTGATCGCGAAATATCGCACGCTCGGAAAGGAAGTCGCGGTCCTGGCGATCGATCCTTCGAGTCCGTTCTCCGGCGGCGCCGTGCTGGGCGACCGCGTGCGCATGACCGATCATTATAAGGATGCTGGAGTGCATATCCGCAGCCTTTCGTCGCGCGGGAGTCACGGCGGGTTGTCGCGGGCGGCGCGCGAGATCGTAAAGCTGCTCGACGCTTTCGGCCACGACGTGATCATTATCGAGACGGTCGGGGTCGGCCAGACCGAACTCTCGATCATGGACCTGGCCGACACCACGGTGGTGGTGACCGTGCCCGAAGGCGGCGACTCGGTGCAGGTGATGAAGGCGGGGCTGAACGAAATCGCCGACCTATTCGTGGTCAACAAGTCTGACCGCGAGGGCGCCGACCGGATCAAGGCGGAGCTCGAACTTAACGTGCACCTGCGGCCCGCGGGCGGATGGCGTCCTCTGGTGATGATGACGCAGGCGGCCGCGGGGATTGGGGTTGACGCGCTGGTGGAAGCGCTCGGGAAGCATCGCGAGTACCTGCTGGAGCATCGCGACGCGGCGCAGATAGCCGAGCGGCGGCGGCGCGAGTTCACGGAAATTCTTGCGGCGGAACTCGAAGACCGCGCGATCCGTTCGCTGCAAAATGGGCGCGCGCCCGGGGTCGTCGCGGAGGTTGAGTCCGGACGCATAAATCCCTACAGCGCAGCGCGGCGGATGATCGAAGATCGCGACGCGATCGCGCATCTGCTGTCGGACGGTGAGGACAAGCACTGACGCCGATGCCGAGCCGCAAACACAAACTCGCAGGCCGCCTGTTCGCGATCGGCGATATCCACGGATGCCCCGACGAACTGGGGGCGATCCTCAAAGCGATCGCGCCGGTAGCCGGCGACACGGTGGTCTTCGTCGGCGACTACGTCGATCGCGGCCCTTCGGCGCGCGACGTAATCGAGCTTGCGATCGAGGTCGAAAAGAGCGGCGCCGAGGGCGTGTTCTTAAAGGGCAACCACGAGGACATGATGCTCTCGTACCTCGGGATGCCGGGAAATTATGGCGAGTCGTTTCTGTTCAACGGCGGCGTCGCGACGCTCGAAAGCTACGGCGTGCGCGAAGACGATCTGGCGGAGGCCGTGCATCATATCCCCGAGAAGCATCTGGAATTCTACAACCGGCTCGCGATCAGCTATCTGCGGCCGCCGTACCTGTTCGTCCACGCGGGAATCATGCCGACGCGCCAGCTCGAAGAGCAGCAGACCGAGGACTTGCTGTGGATTCGCCAGGAATTTATCTTCAATCCGCATCGGATCGACGCGACCGTGGTCTTCGGCCACACTCCCATGCGCGGAGTGAGGATCGATCTGCCGTACAAGCTCGGGATCGATACCGGGCTGGTGTACGGAGGAAAGCTGACCTGCGTCGAGTTCAACGAAGGCGTGCTGTACCAGGTCTCGCGCGGGAGCCGGCAGGTGAAATCGCGGGCGATTGCGCTGCGCTGAGAGTCTTTCGCGACATTTCGAGGACCGCTATTGTGGGCAATTCACGGTGGCGGCGTAGCTCAGTTGGTTAGAGCATGCGGCTCATATCCGCAGTGTCGCAGGTTCGACTCCTGCCGCCGCCACCAAAAATCCAATCAGCCGCAACCTTGACGAACAGCGCTGATGCCTTACAACCGAAAGGCGCATGAATCTGGACATGAGAACTGCAAAAAGGAGCTCCCGGCATGGCGCAATATCACTACACCGCCGTTTTTGAGCCTGCCGTCGAGGGCGGATATATCGTCTCTGTTCCCGCGCTTCCCGGCCTGGTTACCGAGGGAGATACCATCGAAGAGGCGCGGGCGATGGTGAAAGATGCCATCCGAGGCTACATCGAGAGCCTCGTGAAGCACGGCGAAGACATTCCGATCGAGTCCGGGATTGCCGTCAAACTTCCATAATCCTTTCGCATCGTATTCTCTGTCAGTAGGGTCGCCGTCCCGGCGGTCTCTTTCGATTTCTCAGCAAGGATTGCCCAGATAGAGTTAGGCTGTCGATAATCGAAGATCACGGTCCGCCTCAAATCGGAGATAACTCATGACTGACAGAATGGCTGGAAAAGTTGCGATCGTGACCGGCGCGGGTTCGGGGATCGGACGGGCGACGGCGATGCTGCTCGCTGCCGAGGGCGCGCGCGTGATCCATAGCGACCTCTCAGCGGAGGCAACCGCCGAAACTCAGCGAATGCTTGAAGCGGCCGGCGCCACCAGCGCCGCGCTCGCGGCCGACGTGAGCCGCGAGGATACCGCGCCGCGATTGGTCGGGCTCGCGCTCGAGCGCTTCGGCAAACTCACAACGGTCGTGAATAACGCGGGGACGGGCACCAACGCGATCGTCGGCGAGCTCCCGCTGGCCGAATGGGACCGCGTGCACAACGTCAACGTGCGCGGACAGTTCATGCTGATCAAGCGCGCGCTGCCCGAGCTCATCAAGGCGGGCGGCGGCTCGATCGTCAACGTTGCCTCCGTGATGGCGGAAGTCACCGACTACGGCCTCGCGGCTTACTGCTCGTCCAAGGCGGGGGTCGCAGGCCTGACGCGCACGGTGGCGCTCGAATACGGCAAGCACGGAGTCCGCTGCAACTACATCATGCCCGGGCCGATATACACCGGGATGACGCGCGCGAATTTCGATCGCGAAGAGATTCGCCGGGTGTGGGAAAAAAAGACCGCGCTGCGCCGCCTCGGGCAGCCCGAGGACATGGCGCGCGTGATTTTGTTTCTCGCCTCCGACGACGCGGGCTATGTGACCGGCGCGGGAATTCGCGCCGACGGCGGCCTGATGCTGCGCGGCTAAGGTTGCGGCGCGTCGGGCGGCCGCACGAAGATCAAATCGCACGCGCGAATCCACAGGTAGAGCGTCAGCAGCACGACGAACGGCCCCTCATTGGCCGCCAGATGAACGTGATACCACTCCGGACGCACGTCCAGGTACGCGACGACGAACACCAGATGGCTCATCACGACTTCGGTCATATAGATCAGCGCGAGCACCAGGCCCCATCGCCTGCTCAGGAGCAGTCCGACCGCGATCGCCCAGAAGATACCGGCCTCGATCAGCATCACGATTCGCGCCTGATCGCCGTAGAACAGAATTCCGCCGACCAGCGCGTGAATCGGCTCGGCCGCCTCGATCATCGGATCGGCGAAGAATACGTTTCGCACCAGATAGATCGCCCAGCAGGCGGAAAGAAATCCGCACACGCGCAAATCGATCGGCCACTGACTCTTTTGATTCCCCGCCACGACGATAGCCATCGAAGTTATCAATCGCCGCCGATGCGCTTCAAGTGCGCGTCCGACTGCGCGTGGCAGAACGCGTTTGGACGCATCACAGAGAATTCCCTCCGATGCGCGCTTGCCACCGACGCGCTCGCTCGCCGATAATCGCGCGGAGAGTGAAAGGACAAGAGCGATGAACGGAATCCACGACATGGGCGCGATGGACGGTTTCGGCCGCGTCGAGCACGGCGAGCCGGGCGAGTCCGCGGCGTTCCATTCGGAGTGGGAAGCGCGGGCCTTTGCGCTGATCAATTCCGTGCTGGTGCGCTCAGGCGCGAACGTGGACGAATTTCGCCACGCGATCGAACGGATACCTCCTGCGCGCTACCTCGCGTCTGGATATTACGAGCGATGGCTGCACGCGACGGAAACGCTGCTGGTCGAAAAAGGAATTCTGTCCCGGCCTGAGATTGACGCGCGCGCGGGAAGCGAAATCGCGGCGATTCCCGCGGCGCACGTCGCCCCCGCAAAGCCGCGCGCAAAGAATCCGCGCGCCCGGTTCCGCGCGGGCCGGCGGGTGCGCGCGCGCAATATCAATCCAGCCGGGCACACCCGCCTTCCGCGTTACGTGCGCGGGAAAATCGGCGTGATTCGACACGACTGGGGCATCTATATTTTCCCGGACACTAATGCGCATCACGCGGGCGAGGCGCGCCAGCATGTGTACAACGTCGCCTTCGCGGCGCGCGAATTGTTCGGACCGGCGGCGCATCCGCGCGACCAGATTGTGATCGATCTGTGGGAAGATTATCTCGAGCCCGCCGGGAGCAAACCCGCCGCGCGCACGGCGGCAAAAAAAACCAAAAAGAAACCGCCCATCGCAACTCGCCGCAAGGGAAGCAGCCAGGTCCGAAGCCATGCCCGATGACCATCAGCACGACACCGGCGTGCGCGGACCTGCCGCGCGGGTCAAAGCACTCGAAGAGCTACTCGCCGAAAAGGGCTTGGTCGATTCCGCGCAACTCGACCAGATTACCGAAACCTATCAGCACGCGGTCGGTCCGCGAGCCGGTGCGCGCGTAGTCGCCAAGTCGTGGTGCGACGGCGAGTTTCGCCGCCGCCTGATAGCCGACGCGGTCGCGGCGTGCGCCGAGCTCGGAATTGCCGGGCCCGAGGGCGGTCATCTGGTCGCGGTCGAGAACACGCCGCGGGTCCACAACCTGGTCGTGTGCACGCTGTGCTCGTGTTATCCATGGCCAGTGCTCGGGCTCCCGCCGGCGTGGTACAAGAGCTTTGCCTACCGATCGCGCGCCGTCAGCGATCCTCGCGGCGTGATGCGCGAGTTCGGGCTGGTCATCTCCGACGCGGTTGAAGTGCGGGTGTGGGACTCGAGCGCCGAGCAGCGCTATATCGTGATTCCCGAGCGTCCGCGAGGAACCGAATCGATGACGGAAGCCGAGCTGGCTGAAATAGTCACGCGCGACTCGATGATCGGCGTCGCAAAAATTGCCGGACTCGCAAAGCGGATCGCATCATGAACGAGCGGCGAATCGAGCGCCTGCTCGAGGGCGTCGGGGTCGATAGCGCCCGAATTTTCAGCGCTCCGTGGGAAGCGCGCGCGTTCGCACTGGCGTTGGGGTTGAGCGAAGCGGGACTGTTTTCGTGGGACGAATTTCGCGCGCGTCTCGTCGAGGAGGTTCGCGTGTCGGACCGGGTGCGCGAGCGCGACGGGACCGCCAATCACGGCGAGTACTACCAGCATTTTCTGCGCGCGCTCGAACGAACCATTACCGACAAGGGAATCGCAAGCGCCGACGAAATTACGGACAGATTGCGGGCACTCGAAGGCTGAGCGCCGCGGCGCGCTCGCGCGGGCTCAGGCGTTCTTGCCCTGCTTGCCCTCAACCCATTGGAACATCAGGGTTTGGTAGTATTCGAGATTACGCCCGAGCAGGAACACCTTCGGCACTCCGACGATTTCCGCATAGATCGCAGTCTTGGTCGGATTTTCGCCGCCGAACAGAAGCTTGATCGGCTGTGGCCGATCCTTGGTTTCGATTGTCATCGAAAGCTTGGGGTGGTCCAGCTCGAACTGGGCAAGATCGTTCAGATTGTCGGACACCACCTCGACCTGCTTGGCATTGATCAGCAGCGCGGCAGTCGCATCCATCAGATCCTGCGGGACAAACGCATTGGGCGGCTGGGTGATCGAGTATAACTTGCCGTCGGCGGTCTTTTGAAAACGAATTGTTTCGGTCCCGCGGACCATCGTCACCGCATCGATTCCGTCCAGCCCCAAGAGGCTCTCCTGCTTGTCGGTAAGCTGCGCGTTGCGCTTTATCTCCGGCCGGCCCCACAGGTAAATCGGCAGCAGGATGACAAACACGATGCTCAGGACGATCGCCGACCGCACGCTCACGCGAAGAACCTCCTGCGCACAAAGACCGCGATCGCGATCGCCAGCAGCAGCATGGTCTCGAACCCGGACGATAGATAGGCGAGCCAGTCGGCCTGCCGATCGGTCGCGTAGAAACCCGCGGTCTCGCCCTTGTTGAGCATCTCGCGGCTCGAGATCAGCATTTCATCGCCGGCCAATTCGTTGACCAGGCTGACCGCGAGGTCGCGATTTCCGAGCATCTCGATAAACTGGTTCGACGCAAATCCCGAGCTTCCGAATCCGACCAGGCGCGTCATTTCTTCCAGCGCGATATGCGGCTTGGCCGCGGGCACATAATCAATTTCAGAGCCGACCGGTATCGGTCCCTTGATATCGCGCGAGGCCAGGTACTCCGTGATCCCGGTGGTTAGCGCCTTGGGATCGCCCGAGGCCCAGCTTTCGTGCGACGAGCGCAAGAATTCGTTTTCCTGCGCGACCTGCAGGCCGTCGGGCGCCGCCGCGCCGACCTTGAGAGTGATATCCACTCCGCGCGCCAGCGAAAATACCGCCGGCGCCGCCATCGCGCGGCTGATCGCGTTGTCTTCGGAGCGCAGAGGAATCTGCGTGGTCAGAATTTCGCCGGCGGTCAGCCGATAGGCGGGATCAACCACCACCTGATCGGTGAAACTCATTCCGTACGGCTGCAAAAATTTGACCAGGCTGGGCGAGCCGTAGGGATCGATGAACGCGACGTAATGGCCGCCCTTGCCGAGATATTTTGTCAGCTCCGCCAGCTCTTCGGGCAGAAAATCCTTGCGCGGCCCGAGCGACACCAGCACCTTGCAATCCTCGGGGACTCCGCTGGCGAACAGCGATACGTTATCGACCTGGTAGTTATTCTGCTCGAGCAGCCCGCGCCATTCCGAATAGCCATTGCTGCGATCCGCGTCGTACAGATCGCGCTCGCCGTGGCCGGTGGTGAAGTAGATATGCTTCGAGCTGTCCGCGGAGATCTGCAGCAGCGCGGGAATCAGCTCGTCGGAGCGGGCGTTGTCAAAATCGCGCCGCCGGTTCTGCGACTCGACCACCACCTCGCCGTAACTCGACACTCCGTACTGATGCGCCAATCCGGGCGCCTTGTTCACGTCGATCACCTGATAGGTGAGCTGCGGAGTGAACGCCGCCGCCTGAAACAGCAAGTCCGCCAGCGCCAGATAGGCCGGGTCCTCGGTCCGCACGAACGCCATCACCTTGACCGGATGGGTCAGGCCGCCGAGCACGCGCTTGTCGAAATCCGACAGTGAGTATTTCTTGTTCGGGGTCAGATCGAAGCGCACGTTGTGCTCGGTGATGATCATGTTGAGCACGATCAGCACCGCCGCCAGCGCGGCGACCGTGTAAATCAATACGGCGTAGTTGCGCCATATCGAACCGCGCGCCTCGGGCTGCGGCTTTACCTCCGGCCGGTCCACTTGCGTGCCTCCATCGAGCGCATGGTCAGGAACAGGAAAAATATTATGAAAAACAGGAAGTAGGTAACGTGATCGATATCAATTACACCCTTGGCGAAGGTATCGAATTCATCAAACATCGAAAATGCGCGCAGCGCGTCGAGCCATGAGGACTGAAACGCGGCTTCGTTCCAGTTGAGCACCCAAATGAGTAATAGCCCGACCAGCGTCGCGACCCCGGCTACCACCTGGCTTTCGCATAGCGAGGAGACGAACACTCCAAAAGCGATAAACGCGGCGCCGATCAGCAGCAACCCGGTATATCCCGCCAGCAGCGGAAACAGCGGGAACGAATGTATCCAGTACACATAAGCGGGGTAGAGCAGCGTGAACGAGAGCATCATCAGGAAGATCACGATCGCGGCCAGGAATTTGCCGCCCAAAATCTCGCCGTCGCGGATCGGATAAGTATATAGTAATTCGATCGTTCCCAGTTTGCGCTCCTCCGCGAACGATCGCATCGTGATAAACGGCAGCGTCAGCCACAACACCTGCCGGATATCCGAGAATAGCAACTGCCAGTAGTTCTGGATAATGTCGCGCGCAAACGACATCGTTTCGAAAAAGTTCAGATCGCTCCACGCGCGCAGTCCGGCGAACAGGGTGAACACGGCCGCGACTATATAGACCAGCGGGAACGCGAAGTACGAGCGCAATTCCTTGCGCATCACCGCGATCATCCGCGACGGTGAAAAGCCGGTGCGCGTTCCGGCCGCCGCCAGCCGCCCGGCTTCCGACGCCGGCCGCGCCGCCTCGAATGTAGCTGCGCCGTTGGACATCGATTACCTCAAGCTAGACCCGGTCTTCCTTGGTCACCAGCCGCATGAACAGATCCTCGAGCGACAGCGCCATCGGCTTGATTTCGAGCAGGCTCCATCCGTGTTGCACCACCGCCGCCGCCAGCGCGCCGCGAACCTCGTCACCGTGGCCATTGGAGAAAGCAATGAAACTCGACACGCCCTGCTGACCGCTGTCGGCGGGACGTTGCTCGAGCCGCTCGACGTTGGGCACCTCGCCCAACGCCTGCTTGATTTGATCCGCGGGTCCGGCGACGGTCAGCAGCGTTTGGTCGCTGCCCTGCAGCTTGGCGGTCAGCTCTTCGGGAGTGTCCTGCGCGACGATATTGCCGCGATCGATAATCACCACGCGGCGGCAGGTCATGTTGACCTCGGGCAGAATATGCGTCGAGAGCAGCACCGTCGAGCGTCCGGCCAGCGAGCGAATCAGCTCGCGGATCTCGACCACCTGGCGCGGATCGAGTCCCACCGTCGGTTCGTCGAGGATCAGCACCTCGGGATCGGGCAGCACCGCCTGCGCGATTCCGACCCGCTGGCGATATCCCTTTGAGAGTTTGCCGATGAGCTTGTGGCGGACCTCTTGCAAGCCGCAGGTCCGGATTGAAAATTCGATTCGTTCGCGCGTGGTCTTGGCGTCAAGCCCGCGAACGCGCGCGGCAAATTCCAGCAGCGCCGTGACGGTCAGGTCCGGGTACAGAACCATGTTCTCCGGCAGATATCCGATTTTGCGGCGAGTCTCGATCGAATGCTCGGCGACGTCGATTCCGCCGATCAGCGCGCGGCCGGAAGTGGCCGGAAAGAACCCGGTCAGGATCCGCATGATGGTGGTCTTGCCCGAGCCGTTGGGGCCGAGCAGTCCGATAATCTCGCCCTTTTCGACTTTGAACGAGACGTGATTTACCGCACGCGTCGAGCCGAAAAATTTGGTAAGCCCTTGAACCTCTATCATTTAGCTACAATCTGCCTGGCGCGCGAGTCTTAATCCGAGAGTGAACGCGGCGGCGGAAAAGCTCACGCCTTATATCCCCAAGCCCGCGTTTCAGTCAGCTCCCCAAACCATCGGCATTGTAAGGACGCCCCGCCCAAGAAGTCAATTCACTCTTGCGCCGTCCCATCACCAAAGCCTTCATCCGTCATTCCGAGCCCCTTCGACATTGCTCAGGGCTGGCTCCGGCGAGGAATCCCGAGCGCTCGTGCGCCGGAATATACGGATCCGGTTACGGATCATGGTATCGGCAACGCCCTCGCGCGGAAAGCGTCCGCTATACAAGGGCGTGGCCGGGCGCTGGAAAAATTGCTGCGCCCCCCTCCTTTTAACCTCTCCCGCAAATAACGCGGGAGGATTCAGACGGCTTTATGTTTCATCGAGGCTCATTTATTCTTGATCCGGTCAGGTTCCGAATCGAGTTCCGCCAACAGGAGTGAGATGGGTAAAGCAACAGCGGGCGCTGTGCTCGTCGCGATCGTAGCGGCAATTCTGTTTTACGTATGGGCCGGACAAAATCACGTCGCGCAGGACGCGATGCAACAGCAGATCACCGCGCTCAACCATCAGCTAGATGAGCTTCGCGACCAGAACACACAGCTCAAGGGGCAACTCGGCAGCGTTCAGTCCGAGGAACAGAATCTAGCCGCGCAGAACGACCAGCTCCGCAAAGCGATCGGCAGCGTCAAGGCCACAGGCAAGCTGCCGCCCGACCTGCCCTACCCGCCCAAGTAACAGTCAGGACGCGGAACGCAAGGAAGGTGTCGCCGATCCTGGAATTTTCCTCACGCGGAGGTTCTAGAACGGACGGCCGGTCCGACGCCGATACTCGTCCAGCCACTTATCAGCCTGACGGATTGCTTCCGCCCTTTGTTGCGGATCCCGGAGCCGCGGAACTATAGCCACCTTGCGAACCTTATCCGGCGTCGCTGCCGATCTCTCTGGCTGTCGGCTAAATTTTTTGTGCACGTTTGGCATATTGTTCGGCCCTTGTGACAAACTTCTCATCTTTGAGCGTATCAAAAACCTCTTGCGATTTGGAGACGCTCGCCGCGGCGGTTTCGGGATCAACGAACCGGCCGCCGTCGAGGTAGCGCTCCAATGCTCCGGTTGCTGATTCCTCGGGCGTGGACGGAATGTAAACCAGCTCCACCTCGTAGCCCAGCTTGTGGGCCAGCTTACCAAGTTGCCGCAGCCGGTCCGGGGATGCGGCCACCGTCTCGTAAAGCACATTGCGGCGCTCGCCGATCAGGCGCTCGACGGTCTGTGAGCCGATTCGGCCCGCTTCACTGAGGTACAGTGGCGCGTCGGCGGCCCGGTACTGCTGTTTCCTCAAACTGGCAATTCTTGGCTGGAAGTTGTCGGGTTGCACCAGCGTGAATTCGCCGGTATCAGCCATCCGCGCGATCGCGGTGCTCTTGCCGGCTGCGGTCGCGCCCATAACGATCCGGATGGTCGGCCGCTCACCTTCCAGGACCGGCGGAGTTTTCGAAAGTGCCTGGTAGATTTCGAGCTTGGTGGTCCTCACGTCTTCCGGCGTGGATTCCTCAAGGGTATTAGGCTTTCCTGCTAGTCGCGCACGCGCTTCCTTCACTGCAGGGTGCCGTGTCACCTCTGCGACCGAAAGCGGTCGCGCGACTTTTGCAGACTTGTGCAAATCGGCCGGTACCGCGCCTGCGGTGGCTGGAGACGCATCACTATCGGATTCTTGCGTCGAGGACTTCCTCCGCTTGCTCACTCGGCCGGCTCCCACTTCGGCATCAGGAATCGCTGCCACTCTTCCAGGAATCCGAGCTTGCGCAGATCCGGCATCCGATCGAGATAGACCTCGCCCTTCAGATGATCGGTCTCATGCTGGATCACCCGGGCGTGAAAATCGCGCGCGATGAAATCCAGCCGCTCGCCGTTGCGCCCGAGCGCCTGCACCCGCACCTCGCTCGCGCGCGGAACCAGTCCGCGCAGGTCCGGAATACTCAGGCATCCTTCCCAATCCTCGAGCGGCGCGGGATTGAGGATAGACACTACAGGATTGATCAACACGGTCAGCGGAACCGGCGGCATATCGGGATAGCGCGGATGGTTTTCGACTTCGAGAACCGCGAGCTGGATCGCCAGATGCACCTGCGGCGCGGCCAGGCCGACACCGTGGTATTCGTACATCGTCTCGATCATATCGTCGATAAGCTGCTGGAAGCGCGGCTCGGCGATCCGCGCATCCGGCACCGCCTGCGCGGCGGTCCTGACCGAAGGATATCCAAGCCGCGCAACTTTAAGGATCATCGTGCCGGCTCCCGTTGCACGTCAATGCTATCGCTCTCACTGCCCGAGCGTGTTGCCGAGCGCCTGGGTCTTCTGCTGCAGGATACTAACCAGCTTGTCGTAGCCGTCGTTATTGATTACCCGGTTGAACTGATTGCGGTAGTTCGCGATTACACTGATCGCGTCCACCTTGATGTCGTAAATCATCCACTGCCCGTTCACCTGATGCAGCATGTAATTGACCGCGAGCGGATTGGGTTGATCCTGCACCACCACGGTGCTGAAAACCTGCGCGTCGGACCCATCGGTCAGCTCGCGGGTGAAGTTGATGACGGTCGATTGGATCTGCGATTGGATTTTCTGCACCGAGTACGACTGGATTCGCGACAGCACCACGTCCTCGATAAATTTTGTGAACAGCGGAACGAACTGCGCCTGCTGCGCTGGCGTCAGCGTCTGCCAATGGTACCCGACCGACGAGCGCGCCATGCTCGCGAAATCGATATGCGCCTCGGCGACCGCGCGCAGTTGCGTCATCCTGTCCGTCTGGGAGATCTGCTGATTGCGGAACACCGCGATCGCCTGATTGACGACGTCCTTGACCGCCGCCATCGGGTCGCCTGCCGGAGCAATCGCGGACGCCGCCGGCGCGCTCGATTGCGCGCGCGCAGGCGCGGCCGCGTAGAGCATCGCGAGCACCAATGCAGCCAGCGCGAGCAGAATCGCGTAGGCGATGTAGGTTCTGGTCCCCGCGATTTTGATCGCGAATGAATCCGCCGCCTGCCGCCGCGCCGCAACCCCGCCCCTGCGCGCGCTCAGCGAATCCGCCGGCTTGGCTCCGGACGAACTCGTGCCGCGCTTGTGTACGCTCGGACGCTCTTTGCCAGACTTTGGTTTAACTGCCACCGATAACTCCTCGCTACGCGTATCCGCGCCACCCTAGCACGGATTCGCCGCCCAGTTGACCCTTACCGATTCCTCCCCCGTTCGGCGAAAGAGCAAAAGATAGTGGCGCGGGCGTCTCGCTCGTGAGAGACGGGGTGCGCTACAGGCGCGCCCCCACCAATGGGTTCGTCCGATTGGCGCGGATCTGTTTCTGAAATCCAGAGGGCGCTGGAGGATGTGTTCGCGATCGCGCCGAGCGCATCCTCATCTCCCGGTTACCCA